>SHUW01000025.1 GCA_009694465.1 Ilumatobacteraceae bacterium | reverse complement strand
CCCGAGCAGACGCGTGCGAACGCCAAACGGTCGCGGTGATTGGGATCCATATTGGCTTGAATCTTGAAGACAAAACCAGAGAATGAACTCTCTAGTGGTCGCTCTTTTTCCGCCAAGTCGAGGCGAGGTAACGGGGCAGGGGCGAGTTCGGTGACGGCATCGAGCAACGCTCGCACACCAAAGTTGGTCAATGCGGAACCCACAAAGACTGGAGTGCTTTTACCAGCGAGAAATGATGGGATATCAACATCGGCGCCTATGGCATCAAGCAGAGAACAAGATTCAAGGGCAACTTTCCATGCGTCACCTTCTTCGGCGGCAGCACGTTCGGCATCAACGATTTCTTCTGGAGCTGCCGCTGCACCACGTGCAGTGCGGGTGTACTTCGTGAACAAACCTGTGCGACGATCAATCGTGCCGCGAAAGTCACCAGGTTGGCCGACAGGCCATGTGGCGGGCGTTGGGCGCAGTCCAATCTGTTGTTCCACTTCATCCAAGAGTTCGAGTGGATCGCGCCCTGGCCGATCGAACTTGTTGAAGAAGGTGAGAACTGGCAAATTGCGTGAACGACAGACATGGAAGAGTTTGAGCGTTTGTGCTTCAATGCCCTTGGCAGTGTCAAGCACCATGATCACCGCATCCACGGCTGCCAGCACGCGGTAGGTGTCTTCGCTGAAATCACGGTGACCGGGAGTGTCCAGCAAGTTGAAAACAAGATCGCGATAGGGGAATTGCAGAACCGTGGAAGAGATAGAAATGCCACGTTGGCGTTCCATCTCCATCCAGTCTGAAGTAGCCGAACGTTGCCCGGCGCGAGCGCGTACCGAACCCGCTTCTTGAACAGCTCCGGCGTACAGCAAGAATTTTTCAGTGAGGCTCGTCTTACCAGCGTCGGGATGACTGATGATCGCGAAGGTACGACGACGTACGGCCTCTTCGGAGATATAGTCGCTGGTTTCCATGGCATAACGAGGGTACAGGCATAGTGCTCGAAGTGAAGGCTTTGGCACGTTTACAAAATCAGGAGTAGGTTGGGGATATGTCATTAGAAGGCGAAAAACATTTCAGTCAGCGCACGGGTATTTTGCGTGCTGCCGTTCTTGGTGCTAACGATGGCATCATTTCCACAGCATGTTTGATTCTCGGTGTGGCTGCATCCGATGCGACTCGAGATGCAATTTTGGTCGCTGGAATGGCCGGCTTGGTGGCAGGTTCGGCCTCAATGGCCATCGGCGAATACGTGTCAGTGAGTTCGCAACGTGATTCAGAACGCGCCGATATCGCCAAGGAAATTTGGGAATTGGAACACACCCCAGAACGTGAACTTGCAGAATTGACATCGATCTATCAGTCCAAGGGATTATCTCCTGCTCTCGCAAAAGAAGTGGCCGAAGAATTGACGAAGCACGATGCTTTGACGATTCACCTCGCCGAAGAACTTGGCATTCATCGTGCAAATCTGGCGCAACCATTGCAAGCCGCAATGAGTTCAGCGGGATCATTTGCCGTGGGCGCTGGTATCCCGGTGTTGGCTGCCGCTCTAACGTCAGACTCGAACAGAATCGGTGTCACCATAGGGGTTGTTTTCCTTGCGCTCTTAGGTCTCGGTTCAAGTTCGGCGACTTTCGGTGGGGTAAAACCAGGGCGGCCGATGTTGCGTGTTGTGCTCGGCGGTGCGGTGGCGATGGCTTTCACTATGGCCGTTGGCAATGTGTTCGGTGCCGCGGTCAACTAGTCACTGCGCGAAATAGCTACGGATATCGCTGGTATGGGTTGCGGCGGTTAGCGTGGAAAACATGAGCAACACTCCTACCGCCTACATCATTGACGCCGTCCGCACGCCTGTTGGGCGCCGAGGTGGAGGTCTCTCAACTGTGCACCCCGCTGACCTCGGAGCACACAGCATCAAGGCTTTGATGGAGCGCACCGGAGTTGACCCGAGTGCCGTTGATGATGTGGTCTTTGGCAATGTTGACTCAGTCGGCCCGCAGTCTGGCTGTATTGCTCGGACATGTTGGCTGACCGCTGGTCTGCCGCAACATGTACCAGGTACCACGATTGATCGTCAATGTGGTTCCGCTCAGCAGTCGGTGCATTTCGCTGCTCAAGCGGTGATGAGCGGCACGATGGATCTGGTGGTCGCCGGTGGCGTGCAAAACATGAGCATGATCCCGATTTCATCGGCCATGACGGCGGGACAGGCCCTCGGATTTGAGGATCCCTTTACTGGTTCACCGGGTTGGGTCGCTCGTTACGGGGCAAATGAAGTGAGTCAGTTCGTTGGCGCTGAAATGATGGTTGAGAAATGGAACCTGTCGCGTGAAGAGATGGAAGAGTTTGCTGTTGAGTCACACATTCGAGCTATCAAGGCTCGCGCCGAGGGTCGTTTTGAGAATGAGATCGCTCCGCTGAATGGTGTGCAGCATGATGAAGGTCCACGTGAACCAAATTGGGAAAAGATTCGCTCGTTACAGACGCTGACCCCTGGTGGTCGTCTTACTGCAGCATGCGCGAGTCAGATTTCTGATGGGTCAGCAGCGTTATTGATTGCCAACGAACTTGCGGTGAAGACTCACGGTCTCAAGCCGCGAGCACGTATCCATCACATGAGCGTGTTGGCTGATGACCCGATCATGATGTTGTCGGCACCGATACCCGCAACTCGCAGAGCATTACTCAAAGCGGGGATGACGATTGATGACATTGACTTGGTAGAAATCAATGAGGCATTCGCCCCAGTGGTGATGGCTTGGATGCGCGAAATCGGTTGCGATCGCGCCAAGGTCAATGTCAATGGTGGTGCTATTGCTCTTGGTCATCCGTTAGGGGCGACTGGCGCTCGTTTGATGACGACATTGCTCAATGAATTGGAGCGGACAGGCGGCCGTTTCGGTCTGCAGACAATGTGTGAAGGTGGCGGTCAGGCCAACGTCACAATTATCGAACGCCTCTGATCTCTTCGTTCTGCGAGGTATCGAACGCCTCTGATCTCTTTGTTCTGCGAGGTATTGAACGCCTCTGATTAGCTATCGAAACCGAGACCGAGTCGGTCCAAGGACTTCAACCACAGGTTGCGTTTGCCAGTTTTATCCTCGTGGTTCAGACTCCAGCGCGTGGCCTGGATACCAATGAACTTGAATGGTTCGGGTGGAAACGGTAGAGGCTTGCTGCGAACAAACTTTGTTTCAGTCGCTTGGGTTTTTTGACCATCAATGAGATCAAGCATGACCTGCGCACCGAAGCGTGAAGAGGCGACACCGAGTCCCGTGTAGCCCAATGCGTATCCGACGCGACCCTTCATGGCTTGTCCCCAGAACACGCAATAGCGCGAACAGGTATCAATAGCACCGCCCCACATATGGGAAAACTTGACACCTTCAAGTTGCGGAAATGTTTGGAAAAAGTGACGGCTCAACTTGGCCCAACTTTCGGGGCGACTCTCTAACTCGGTGGAGACCTTGCCACCGAAATAATAAATCGCGTCGTAGCCACCCCACAAAATTCTGTTGTCGGCGGTGAGACGGTAATAGTGAAATTGATTGGGGATATCGGAGAGTCCTTGACGACGTAGCCAGCCGATGCTGTGCAACTGCTCTGCTGTCAGGGGTTCGGTCACCATGCAGTAGTCATAGACCGGAGCGATGTAGTTATTGAGTCGCTTCAATAGTGGCTTGAAAGCATTTGTTGCGAGTGCAACCTTACGCGCTTGAATTTTTCCCAAGGGGGTCGTGACTAAAACGCCAGCCCCTTCACTCTCAATAGATGTGGCCTTAGTGTCCTCGTAGATGCGCACACCTAACGAAAGAGCGGCTGCTTTAAGACCCCAGGCAAGGCGGGCCGGATCGACGATCGCCGCTCTGTCATGCACCCACAACCCACCGGTGTATGTTGGCGAATTGACCTCTGAGCGCATCTGTTCTTGATCCAGCCACGTCACCTTTTGTCCGAGTGAGGAAATCTGCAGATACTCATCATGCATTTCATCTAGATAACTCTGGGGATGCGCTGTCGTCCCGATTTCAATGACTCCGTTGCGCTCAAAGGCGCAATCAATTTTGTAGTGCTTGATGGCGGCTTCAATCGCATTGAGATTGGCAATACCAAGTTCTTCAAGGAGTTTGAGTTCTTTCGGAAAGCGCTCCTGGCCATTAGTAATACCGTGAGTCAGTGAGGCGTCCATAAAGCCACCGTTGCGGCCGCTAGCAGCTGCACCAACTTGTTGAGCATCAATCAGTAAAACATCACGCGCAGGGTCGCGTTCTTTGGCAATGATGGCTGTCCACAAACCCGTGTAGCCACCGCCGATGATGCACAAATCGCATGTTTCATTGCGTACCAGAGTGGGATGGGGTACTGGCTGATCGGCATCTTCAAGCCAATAGGGATATTGGTCAGCATCGGCAATGGCCTCAAGACTGAGAGATTCAAACTCTGCTTGATGATTGGGGGAACTCACTGTGACACCTCGGTTACTCCGAGGCTAGCGGAGAATGGGTTGCCCTCTTGGACTCCCATCGATCCCAAAACCAGAATGAACCTGCGACATATGCCCAGCCAACAAAAATATCGGTGACATAGTGTTCGCCGAAGTACACCAAGGTGACTGCCATGGCAAGGGGGAACGAAAGGGCAGTCCAGCGCAGCCAGACTCGTGGAAATTTTCTCCAAAAGAAGAACACCACAAACAAGGCGAAGGCGGCATGCAAAGACGGTAGAGCAGCGGTGGGATTGGCCCATTGTTGACCTCGTAATAACACACTGCTGACAGTTTCAAGTCCGAGCCAACTCCAGCCACGTCCAGTTGTGCGTTGCAGGGGTTCGAGGATCTGATACTCGTATTTATCGCTGGCTGCCATCCAAGGTGGCACAGTCGGAGCGACAATATAAGTCACTACGCCAGCGAATAACACAGTGGCGAATCGGCGCATGTAACGCACCCATTCATGGCGATAGCGAACCCATAGATAGACCGAGGTCGCTACGGGAACAAAGAAATGGGTGAAATACACCAAGGATCCAACGACGTCGTACCAGCGAATCTGTTGATGCCAGAAATGTTCCTGTATCCAAACATTCGGGTCATTGCCGATGAATAGAAATTTGTCAATGTTACGAGGCAATTCAACTTGCAGCGGAAAACCTAACGAGTCGGCTGTGCCGCGGCTGTAATCGTAAGACAACCACATCGCCGCATAAAAGAGAAGATCACCAATCATTTGTAGTTGCTTACGTTTTGGTTGCCCGATATTGCCGACCACGAAAGCAACTGCAACCCAACTCAGGACCGCCATTCGCGCCACAGGTAAACCATGTGTTTGAAATGACCAAAGAAATATCGCCGCGTAAGCGAGTAACAGCAATGATCGAGTTTTCTTGATGGTCAGATTGTTCATAGGTGAACGACCAGAAATTGCCGACCGTTTAGGGTCGGCATGTTGGGGCCTTAGGCGCTGGCTTGTTCGAGAGCCCTGCGCACCAAAACCTTGGCGAGATGGGTGCGGTACTCAACGCTGGCGTTGTTGTCCGGTGAAGGCTCGGCATCATCTGCGGCGAGTGCAGCAGCATCAGCGATAGAGGCTCCACCAGCAAGGGCCTTGCTGACAGCGCTAGCCAAGATTGGAGTCTGACCCATATTCACTAAGGCCACACCCGAACCATGACTGCCTCGCCATGCGGCCACGCCGACGATTGCCCAATCTTGAGCACGACGATTGAACTTCTGGAAACTCCAGCCCGCACCATTCATTTTTGGTACGCGGATTTCAGTGAGCATTTCATCTTCCGCAAGGTCGGATTGCAAGAAACCGTGAAAGAAACTTGAGGCAGGGATTTCGCGGGTGCCATTCGGGCCTTGAACGACGTATGTTGCGCCCAACGCGAGAGTGGTTGCAGGAAGATCAGATGCAGGATCGGCATGAGCAATTGATCCACCGATCGTGCCGCGATGGCGAACCTGTGGGTCGCCCACATATCCGGCAGCGTGGGCCAAGAGTGGAGCATGTTGCGCCAACACGGCAGACTTCTCGACATCCATATGGCGCGTCATCGCTCCGATTGCGATGTGATCTCCAGCATCTTTGATGTATGAAAGATCTGTAATACGGCCGACATCAACAAGAACTGATGGTGCTACCAAGCGCAACTTCATTAATGGCAACAAACTGTGGCCACCAGCGAGGAACTTGGCGTCCGAACCATGCTGACCAATGAGTGAAATAGCTTCGGCGGCCGAACTGGCGCGGACGTAATCAAATGCTGCGGGGATCATTTCGTTTTCCTCACTTGCCTGCTGCGGCCAAAACGGCCTTGACGATGTTGTGGTATCCGGTGCAGCGACAGAGGTTTCCCTCAAGACCGATGCGCACTTCTTCCTCGGTTGGATTGGGGATTTCTTTCAGCAAACTCGTGGCTGCCATGACCATTCCTGGGGTGCAATATCCGCACTGCAGACCATGGTTTTCCATGAATGCTTGTTGCATCGGGTGCAGAGTTCCATCAGCGGCTGCCATGCCTTCAATGGTGGTGATATTTGCACCGTCGGCTTGAACTGCAAGGACTGTGCAACTCTTGACGGCTTCACCGTCAATGTGCAAACTGCAGGCTCCACAGGACGAAGTATCGCAGCCAATGTTGGTGCCGGTGAGTTCAAGAACTTCGCGCACATACTGCACAAGCAGCGTGCGTGGTTCAACCTCGCTGGTGTGCTTTTTCCCATTCACGGTGACTTGAATTTGCACGGTTTTATCCCCTTCAACAGCCGATGCCTGATCTGCACCGATGCAGATGAAATACCGGACGACCTATTCTGCCCGATCAGAGGAGAGCCTCAAGCACCGGACATCTCTACCGTAGACGCTCGATGACCTCGGCGGGAAGTGCTGGCAGTCCTGCTACCTCAAAACCAAACAAAGCGGCCGCTATGGCCTCCGCTCCATCGACCAAGCGGGGTCCAGGTCGAACAACGACGGCATCAGCATCAATGGCCCAAATCGCGGCGCGCTGAGGCATCTGAGCGAGCACAGCCTGTGCTTGGGCGATGGCTCCAGGCAGCCCGTATCCACAAGGTGAGACGATGATGTGATCAGGGTCGGCGAGGCGAATCTGATCCCAATCCGTGGGGACAGAGCGTTCTCCAGGAAGGGACAAAATCGGCTCGCCGCCCGCGGCCAGCACAATGTCGGGTACCCAATGACCGCCAACAAAAGGCGGGTCGACCCACTCAAGGATGAAAACTGTGGGTCGTTTGCGCCCATTGAGATGACGTTGGGTGCGCTCGGAAAGGTTCTTCAATCGTTGATGTAGCGATTCCACGAGAGTCCGCCCGCGATCGGGGACGCCAGCGGCATCTGCCACAGTTTGAACTGACTCAATCACCTCATTCAAAGTGTGGGGATCAATTTGTAGAACCGTGGCCTGGCAGTTCAGTCGGGCCACGGCTTTGTCCACCTCGCCGCTGGGAACTGCACACACGCGGCAGAGATCTTGGCTCAAAATGAGGTCTGGACTGCAACGTGCCAATGCCGCGTCATCAAGGGAGTACAACTCGTCACCTGCTGCCAGGCGAGTGCGTACGAGTTCGTCAATCTCCAGTGGCGTGAGATGTTTAGTGTCCATGCCACCCACCACAATTTCTCGACCTTGACGAGCCTCGGCGGGGAAATTGCATTCAAAGGTGACGCCGAGAAGTTGCTCTCCTAAGCCAAGATCAAAAACAATCTCTGTTGTTGAGGGAAGCAAACTGACAATGCGCATGATGTCAGAGTATTCGCTGCAGGTGAATAAGCAAGAGTTCGTCTTGACGAATTGTGCGGGTTATTGGTCGAACTTCTTGATGCCCGTTATCGCATACCAGCAAGAGAGCAGGAGTAAGACGGCGATGGCCAATAATCCACCCCAGGAACCTTCCCAAGTGACGTCACCGAGGAAACCCTGTCGCGCAAGACGCAATACATTGGTCATCGGATTGATCCGCGCCACAGAACGCAACCAACCTGTCATTGCCGAAATAGGAACTTGTGATGTGGAGAGAAAAATTGTGAAGAAGATACCGAATTGAGTCAGTGTCGCAGCTCCAAGATTTTGCAGACGAAATGTCAATCCCAAAGCGAAGGCACAGGACACGAGGCCGATACCAATTGCTGAGATCGCCAGGCATACAAGTGCTAATAGTCCGCCAGGAGTATTCATTCCTCCCAGAAATCCGACGATAATGACGAAGGCTACGGGCACGATGCAACGCACGATTGCGGCGGCGAGGGGAGCGGCGACCATCACCCAGCGACGCGTTGGGGCCAACAAGATGCGATCGAAGAAGCCAGTTTGCATGTCGTTGATGAGACCGAAACTGACACCCACTGCGCCGAAACTGGCACCCTGAATGGCGTTCAGCGGCACATACCAATCAAGGGCATTCTTGATCCCGAGACTTGTCACCGCAAATCCGAAAGCACCGCTAAAAGCAATGAGCTGGAAAACCGGCATGATCAATGACGGGATGAACGCCGAAGGCATGCGACGAACTCGCATCATCGAACGTTGCACAAGAACCTTGATGACATCCATTGGTTGGGCCGCATGAAGTCCAGTTTCTGAGGAAGGGGAGATGGGTGAGGCGCTCATGATGCGGCAATTCGTTTCGAGAGTGAGCGGAGCGCGAAAAAGATACTGATAATGGCAACTGCGAGGGGGAGTAGCCAGGCCTTTACGAACTGTGAGAAATCAAGTTCCTGATTGATGAAACCCTGGAAACCTTCCACGATGTGCGATATCGGATTCCAGTCAGCGACGGTTCGATACCAGCCACTCATGTAATGACGTGGGAAAAACGCCGAAGATAAAAACATCAAAACGAAGATCAATGGAAAGGCACTTTGTACCACTTCGGAGCTACCACTTTTGATGGCTAAGCCTGCCATCATCGCGCTCATGGCGAGGCTCAGTAGGGCCCCTCCGATGACGAGTCCTAGGAATCCAAATGGACCACTCTTCATGCGCGCTCCAGCGCCGATAAATATCATGAGGAAGATTGTCACTTGAAACATGGCAACGACCATGCTCCCTGCCAGGCGACCCAAGACAATTGAGGTGCGACTGATAGGTGAAGCGAGCAATCGTTCAAAGAAACCTTGTTCAATGTCAATTGCTAAATCGCTTGCGGCCGAAATTGAAGAAAAGAGCACGCCTTGGAGAACAGCTCCTGCGATGGCATAGTTCAAAAACGATGTGGCGATATTTTTGGTGAAATATGGGTCCTCGGCCAACTTGTGAAAACTTGCCGAGCCAAGAGCGGCAAAAAATAACGGGAAAATAAAAGAAGGAGCGATGATTGCCGGTTGGCGTAAACGGCCGAGCACGCTGCGTTTCGTCAGCACAAAACTGTGTTGAAATAACGAACGCAACGATCGCCCGGACTTCATCAAATGCGGATCTGTAATGGCGATATTCATCAACGGTTACGGCGTTTGCGCCAACCTTTGCTTTCTTGTTCATCCACCGCATCGGAATTTTTCTCATCTGTGTCAGTAGTTCCTGCGCCTTCGAGGCGATATCCCGTTGCTTCGGCGAAGACATCGTCCAAACTGGGTTCATCAAGTTCTAGATGACGAACCTTGAGTCCAGCTTCGTCAAGTGCGCGGATCACTGTTGCGACATCTTCGGCACCGCGTGCGAGGCCTACTCCCAGCGTGCCTTCTGATGTCGTGCGCAAATCTCCAAAGCGCGCCAGGATAGAGCGGGCTTCTTCGGTCTGATCGCTTCCCACTTTGATACTCAAAGTGGGTGAGCCAACCATCGCTTTGAGTTCACGCGGCGCACCTTGGCGAACAATTCGTCCGTGGTCAATGATTGCCACTCGATCAGCGAGTTGATCGGCTTCTTCAAGATATTGGGTGGTGAGAAGAACAGTCGTTCCGCCAGCATTGAGACGTTTGACTTCTTCCCATAAGGTCAGGCGACTCATCGGGTCAAGACCTGTCGTCGGCTCATCAAGAAACAACACAGTGGGTTCGTGAACAAGCGAGAGAGCCAGGTCAAGGCGACGGCGCATGCCACCTGAATACGTCCCGACGCGGCGGTCAGCAGCCTCGGTCAGACCAACGCGCTCAAGCAGTTCTTCGCCGCGATTTTTCCCAGCATTTTTAGACAACCCATAGAGAACTGCTTGCAAGGCCAACAGTTCGCGACCAGTCATCAATGGATCAATAGCGGCATCTTGGAGCGCCACACCAATTGACCGTCGAACCATGTCGGCGTTTTTGACGACGTCGTATCCCGCCACGGTGGCAGTCCCCGAGGTGGGCTTGAGCAAGGTCGTGAGCATGCGCACCGTTGTGCTTTTACCCGCTCCGTTGGGCCCAAGGAAACCAAAGATTTCGCCTTGGCGAACTTCTAGGTCAACCCCATCGACGGCTTTGACGATGTTGGCACCAGAACCAAAGTGGCGAACCAATCCGCTAGCGAGAATCGGGGAGTCAGACATAAGGTTGTAGCCTACAAGGGATGCTCTGAGAGTCTCCCAAGTGAGCCATTATTCGTCCCTGGTCTATCTCAACGTGCGGCTTGGATTGCTTGCCAGACGCGCTCTGCGGTGCAAGGCATTTCAATATTGCGCACGCCTAAATGTGAGACAGCATCAACAACGGCGGACTGAAGGGCTGGCGTTGAACCGATAGTGCCCGATTCGCCGATGCCTTTGGCTCCCAACAAGTTGATAGGGGTGGGGGTCTCCATATGCACCACAGTCACGCTCGGCAGTTCGGCCGCTGAGATGAAGCCGTAGTCCGCCAAGTTGGATGTGATGGGGTTGGCATCTGCGTCGTACATAACCTCTTCGAGCAGCGCTTGGGCGGCTCCCTGAGCCACGCCACCGTGGATCTGACCCTCAAGGAGCATCGGATTGAGAACCTTGCCAGCATCGTCACAGGCAGTGTGCGCGATATGGCGAACTTTGCCTGTCTCAGTGTCGACTTCCACGACAGCAACATGTGCCCCAAAGGGGAATGTTGCGCCGGAGACATTGATGACATCGTTATGGTTGAGACCGCCAGTTGATTTTTCAGCGACGGCGAGATCTGCCCAAGTTTTTGTGACCGCTGGTGTGCCCACAACATGGAAGGCACCGCGATCCTTATCCAAGACGACATCGGCTTCGCTCACTTCAAGAATGCGCGCGGCGACTGACTTGGCCTTATTGACCAATTCGCCGGCTACTGCGAAGACAGCGTTTCCACCCTGTTGCAAGGATCGTGAACCCATGGTGCCGGTACCGATCGGAACAAGGTCGGTGTCTCCCCAGACAAGTTCAATCTTGTCCATTGGGATGCCAGTCTGTTCTTGTACAAGCATCGACCATGCCGTGTCGTGACCTTGACCATGAGGAGATGTGCCGGTGTAGACCACAGCGCGACCATCATCAAGCACTTCAACTTTTGCTGATTCGCCGTTGCCGACGCCACCAGTGATTTCGACGTACACGCAGACGCCAATACCCAACTGCTTGACATCGCCGCGAGCACGACGCTTGGCCTGCTCGGCGCGCAACTCGGTGTAACCGGCGACCTGCAATGCCTTGTCGAGTGCAGTCTCATAATCGCCAACGTCATAGGTCTGACCGACAACAGTGGTGTGTGGCTCAAGGAACTTGGGGATCAAGTTGATCCGTCGGACTTCAGCGGGATCCATGCCAATTTCAAAGGCATATAAATCCATAGCGCGTTCGATCGCTGCGGTTGCTTCGGGGCGGCCAGCGCCGCGGTAAGCCACAACAGGAGTGGTGTTGGTGACAACAGAGGTTGTACGACATTCAATATTGGGAATTGCATACACGCCACTTGACATAGGGCGAGTCATGAATGGGGCCAAGATCGTTCCCATATCAGCAAATCCACCGGAATCTTGAATCGCCCACAACTGGTAGTGGGTGACCTTGCCGGCTTTAGTTCCACCCAAAGTGATGTACTGCAGTTGCGCGCGACCGTGGCCAAGAGCGACCATTGACTCGCTGCGCGTCTCACGCCACTTCACGGCACGACCAACTTTCTTGGCGATCACACCGAGAAGAAGTTCTTCTGGATAGGCGCCGATTTTGGCTCCGAATCCGCCACCAACATCGGGGGTGAGAATATGAACTTGAGTCTCGGCGACACCATTAGCGGCAGCGATCGGAGCGACTGCGCCTTGGGCATGCTGTGTTGATAGCCATTGTGTGAGCCGACCATCGTCACCCCATACGGCAGCAGCACCACGAACTTCTAACGGGCAAGGTGCGACGCGCTGATTCAGGAAGCGACCTTTAACGATGACTTCGCAACCTTCAAAATACGCGTCACCAGTGTTTTCTGGAATACCAAGAGCTGTTGTATCAAAGACAACATTGCTGCCAGCAGATTCGTAGATATGTGTGCTACTCGCCATTGATGTTTCAAGGTCAACGAATGCTTCGAGATAGTCGTAATCAACGATGATCGCTTCAGCGGCATCTTCACCTTGTTCGCGAGTTTTGGTGACGATAGCCACGATTGGCTCACCGACATATCGCACCTTGTCACTCGCAAGAAGTGTGCGCGCCACCATTGGGTTGAAGGCCGCTGGTACAGGCTGCAAGTCAAGTGAGGCTGCGGTGAAAACTGCGACGACACCCGGCATGGCCTCGGCTTCGGAGATGTCAATTGAATTGATGCGGGCATGAGCTGCCGAGGACCGCGCGTACGTGACGTGTAGGCCCCCCACAAGACGTGGCTCATTCAGCAAGTCGTCGACGTACTCTCCGCCAGTTGTAAGAAACTTTGGATCTTCTTTGCGAAGAACACGATTACCAAGAATGCTGCCACCAGTCACGATTGAACCCCTGTGTACAAGTGCTGAGAACTGCTCCCAACAATTCAAACATTACTCCTATGAAGCGCTCACCGTTACTGTCGAACTGCGAGTTTGCTGGGTGTCAGGGGGTCTGCTGAGAAGCCTCAACGACCACCTCGGCAACCTTGATGGTCACGATTTGGGTGATCAGATCGTACGGCCAGCCCTGGGGGAGGTCAACCGGTGCTCGGTTGTCGCCAATGATCTGTCGGCGCGATTCACCGGCCAAGATGAAGCCCAATTCATCTCGGGCTGCGTCCTGCACCCCGGCAGTTGTCTTGAGTCGATCAACTTCGGTTTGCAGTTCGTCATTGGCCTTGCGAATAATCTCCAGTTCTTTTTCCCGCCCCGAGACTTCGCTTCGTTGCCCAAACCAGGACGTGGCGGGCAGGACCAAGAAAGAGTTGCCAAAGGAAATCAAGACCACTAGGGCGCCGACGCCGATCGCAACGCGCCCGAGAATTTTGGGAACAATTCGTTCAGAACGCGGCGTAGGTCGGGTGTGATCTGCAGCCGAAGCTATTTTCGAGCGGGTCTTCTTTGTCGGAGTTTTCTTGGAGCGTGCTTTAGGGCGCGGAATGCTTGTGGTTTTATTTCCGCCTGACATCCCTATATTCTGCCCGTTTGAGACGGGCAAGTGGCGTCATGCCAAGATCGACGAGGCTCAGGCAAGTGGGGCGAGGGCTGATCGACCCCGAAAAGCTGCCGTTTCGCCCAACTGCTCTTCAATACGCAGTAACTGGTTGTACTTGGCAACTCGGTCGCTACGTGCTGGAGCGCCAGTTTTAATCTGACCACAATTCGTGGCCACAGATAGATCGGCGATCGTGGCGTCTTCGGTCTCGCCACTGCGATGACTCATCACGCTGGTGTAGCGATGACGTGATGCCAGTTCGATGGTTTCCAGGGTTTCCGTGAGAGTTCCGATTTGGTTGAGTTTGATGAGCACGCTGTTGCCAATTTTGCGTTCAATGCCCATCGCTAGGCGGGCAGCGTTGGTAACGAAAAGATCGTCCCCCACGAGTTGAACTTTGCTTCCAAGTTCTTGTGAGAGAGCAGACCAACCATCCCAATCATCTTCTGCCATGCCATCTTCAATCGAGACGATGGGATATGTATTGACGAGACGAGCCCAGTAAGCAACGAGTTCATCGCTCGTTAAGACCTTGCCCTCGCCTGCGAGGTGATAGCGGCCGTCTTTGTAGATTTCGCTCATAGCTGGATCAAGAGCTATGGCAATGTCGGTGCCAGGTGTAAAGCCTGAAGCAGTAATTCCTTCGAGCAAAATTTTGATGGCATCTTCATTGGTTGCCAAGTTCGGAGCGAATCCACCCTCATCGCCGACGGCGGTGGACAAACCGCGAGATTGCAAAATCTTTTTTATTTGGTAATACGTTTCAGTTCCCCAACGCAAAGCCTCACGAAAACTCGGAGCGCCAATCGGCATAATCATGAACTCTTGGAGATCAAGTGTGTTATCGGCATGAGCACCACCGTTAATCACGTTCATCATCGGTACTGGCAGGACATGAGAATTCGGTCCGCCGACGTAGCGCCACAAAGGGAGACCGAGTGAGTTTGCGGCAGCTTTTGCGATAGCAAGACTTGTTCCCAACATCGCGTTGGCACCAAGGCGGGACTTGTTGGGCGTGTCATCAAGGTCCTTGAGAACCGTATCTACCATGCGTTGTTCGAGAGCATCGCAACCCACCAAAGCACTTTCAATCTCGCCGTTGACAAAGCCAACCGCAGTGAGCACGCCCTTGCCACCGTAGCGACGGCCACCGTCACGCAGTTCAACGGCCTCATGTTCGCCGGTGCTTGCACCCGAGGGAACCATTGCCCGACCTCGGGCACCAGAATCAAGTTCAACTTCAACTTCGACTGTGGGGTTGCCTCGGGAGTCCAAAACCTCTCGGCCGAAAATACTGATGATCTCGCTCATGACACCAAACTAGTGATTCCGACGCCCAAACCCATCAGGCTTAGAAATGTTGTTCGGCCGCCAATCGCTGAGCGTTGGTCACATTTCGTAGGGCGACCTCGGGGTCAATGCCTCGTGAACGACACTCAGCGACCACTTCAAGCAGATGCAGACCTAGATCAGAGATGTCGGATAGTGACTGACTGGCAGTGGTGATCGGGAGGTTGGCCTTGGCGGCTTTCTTCAAAACTGCAGAGGCGTATGCCAATGATCCAGTGGCCTGGGGTATGTCATCGAAGGGTCCAGCAATGATCCCCTTAGCCAGTTTTTCGGCTTTTTTGATGTCATCCCATGATTGCACCAGCATCGCCTGATCGGGTTCTTGCTCGGCGCTACTTGAGGCGAAAACGTGTGGGTGACGACGAACCAACTTGTCGTGAATACCACGTGCAATATCACCCATCGTGAATCGTCCTTGCTGCTCGGCGATCGCCGCGTGAAACTCAATTTGGTACAGCAAATCACCGAGTTCTTCCATGAGATGTTCATCAGTCGCAGGATCATCAACACTCAGGGCCGCCAACGCATCAACAACTTCGTAGGTTTCTTCCAACAGATATGTGGTCAACGATTGATGAGTTTGCTCTCGGTCCCATGGACATTCTCGGCGTAAGGTGCGGGCAAGTTCGTGAAAGGCAATGAGGTCACGCCCGACGGGGCTGCGCAAGGCGGGAATAAATATTGAAGTGAGATGGTCGGCTTCAAGAGTGTGATCAAGTTCGCTCCATGGAACAGTGATGACCACTTCATCGGCGAGACCAAGATGATGCAGAATCACCACAGGCATGTCGTCATTGCTCAGATCCGCTGAATCTTCGGCGGCCAATTTGATATCGGAAAGAACCCAATTGGCATGGCAATGAGCCACGAGTAGCGGACCGCTCAGCCCTGCGGCGGCCGTTGAAAATTGGTGACCATCAATTAGCTGCACACCTTGCTCGATGGGATCAATACCCAGTCGAGACCAAGCAACTTCCAAAAACCCCATTGCTGGTTGCACGATGCACTCAACCCGCGGATCAGCCAATAGCAGTCGGACTGTTCTCTCAAGTATCAGTGGCGAACCAGGAACGGCGTATAACACTGCACCAAACTTGAGAGCTGCTGCAACTAAATCTTCGGTGATTCTGGCGTAGACCGCATCAAAACTTGTTGCAGATTCATAGTGTGCATCAAAACTTATTGCATCAGCAACGAGATGTGCGCTGGGGTGTTGTGTCGTCCTCAGATAGCGATGTTGGTGAGCGGCGATTCGTTGTTTGGTGAAGTCGGTGATGAATTCGTCCCCGGCAGGGCCAAGACCAATGATTTCAATAGTGGGCATTAGCTCAGGGGCACGATGCTCTGCGACTCAAGATCCCAGCGTCCATATTGTGGGTTCACCCAAATTTCGGCGCTCTGCATAATCGGATCAGTCACATCGGTGACAGCATTGCCTGCAAGCAGAACTGGGAGATCCGCAGATACTTCGTCGTATGGACGGATCAAAAGAATGACCCAACCAGCGTTGGGGATTTCGAAGGGGACCGAAAGTCCCCCAACTGGCACATCTGCGAGAGCGGCGAGGAAGTCAGGGGAGAATTGGCTCTCGTAGATTTCTTGGCTGATGCACTGTGACCCACTGGCTTCGTCATTGATGACGCCGCCGTTGGCCCCAGTTGTGTCAACAGAGAATTGCTGAGCGGTTGCTGCGAAATCTTGGCCCGCAGATAGGAGAGCGGACACTAGGTCCATCTGTTCTTGAGTCTCGGTCAAGATCGCCCGAAGACACACGGCACCAGATTGAATCGCGCCTTGGTCGTATATTTTTTTTATTTCTTCGTCCCCAAGTGCGAATGCCTGAGATGCGGCCGCCTGGGCCGATCCAGCGAGAACATAAAAATCTTGGACATTTTGAGGAGCTTCGCTAAAGCCATTGGCTTGTTGCAAACCCTCGAGTGCTAACGCGCGATTCTCGTCGGAGATTTCTACGCCAGCGTCCGTCAGCGCTTCGAGCAATACCTGTGTTGAGATCCAGTCCTGTAGAAAGGCTTGTGCGGATGTCGTCATGATGTTGCCGCTGGCACTAAGGGCTGACGGAACGGCTTGGGAAAATCCAACAAGGAGATCTTCGAAATCATCGGCTGCAAGTGATTCGCCGTTAAAGCGAATGGCATCGTTGCTGACGGATGAACATGAGGACATCATTGCCAGCAATGCCACTACGGCAACGGTGGAAGTGATGATTCGACGAGAGGTAAGCACAAGGAACAAAACTACTCGGCGGACTGGGGAGGGATGAGTTCACGGAGAAATTCGACAAGAAATGCTGCTGGCTCTTTGTCACGCGGTATCGGCAGAATGAGTTGGCGAGCCGCCTCTTTGTGCAATGCGCCCCGAGAGAGTCGCTTCAGACGGGCGGTTTCACTGACTTTGAGATCAAGTGGTCCGAGTCGGGCTTGCGAGGTGGTGATGTTGAGGTCATTGAGGCCGAGTCGATGGCATTCGGCGCGCAGTAAACCAACAGTCAGTAACGCTTCGGCGGGTTTTGGCACAGGTCCATAGCGGTCCACCCATTCGTTGCGAATGTCGGTCACTTCTTCGGCGCTGGTCACTAAAGCCAAGCGACGGTACGCCTCAAGGCGCAGTTCTTCCTTGGCAACATAGTCCTTGGGAAGATACGCATCGGTTGGAACATCAATGCGGATATCGGAAGGCTCGCGTATTGGCTCACCTTTCATTTCCCCCACGGCTTCAGTGACCATCTGGCAATAGAGGTCATAGCCAACCGCAGCAATGTGCCCACTCTGCGACTCGCCGAGGAGGTTGCCTGCTCCGCGAATTTCAAGATCACGCATCGCGATCTTGAAGCCGCTTCCTAGTTCGGTTGATTCGCCGATAGTGCGGAGTCTTTCGTACGCCTCTTCCGTGAGAATCTTGTCGCGTGGATGAAAGAGATAGGCATAGGCCCGTTGTCCACTGCGACCGACGCGCCCACGTAGTTGATGCATTTGTCCGAGGCCAAGTAGATCGGCGCGTTCAACCACCAAAGTGTTCACGGTTGGCATGTCGATACCACTTTCAATGATCGTCGTGCACACCAAAACGTCAAATTCACCTTCCCAGAAATCAACAACTACTTGTTCAAGGGTGCCTTCATCCATTTGTCCGTGAGCGATGGCGATACGTGCTTCTGGTACGAGTTCGCGTAGTCGCGAAGCACATTCCTCAATCGACTGGACACGGTTGTGGACCCAGAACACCTGACCTTCGCGTAATAGTTCACGGCGAATTGATTCGACAGCGACACGCTCGTCGTATTCTCCAACAAAAGTAAGAATCGGTTGGCGATCTGCTGGGGGAGTTTGTAGCAAACTGAGATCGCGAATGCCCACCAAACTCATCTCCAAAGTTCGTGGAATTGGCGTGGCTGTCAGGGTCAAAACATCAACATCATTCTTCAGCAACTTCATTGCTTCTTTGTGTTGTACGCCGAAGCGCTGTTCCTCGTCCACGATGAGTAGTCCGAGGTTCTTGAACTTGATGCCATTGGATAACAAGCGATGAGTTCCGATGACACAATCAACTTCGCCGCTCTCAAGTCCCTTGATGACTTTGTTTGCTTCGGCATTAGTAAGAAAGCGCGAGAGGACTTCAACTCGTACCGGATAACCGGCAAAGCGATCGGCGA
>SHUW01000024.1 GCA_009694465.1 Ilumatobacteraceae bacterium | reverse complement strand
AGGCTGTATCTCGCGCAGATGCCGCGATAGCGCTCAAGAATCCTGATTTATCAGAGACCGACCGCCATGAGATTGCGCGCATGGTCGGTATTGGAAGTGTCAAGTACGCGGATCTCTCCACGGATCGCGTTCGGGACTATGTCTTTGATTGGGAACGGATGTTGTCTTTTGATGGCAACACCGCTCCTTATCTGCAATACGCCCACGCGCGCATCTGCAGTATCTTCCGGCGCGCTGATATTTCGCGTGTCTCGGTACGCGATGTTGTACCAACTCTTGTTGAACCACAAGAGCGTGAGTTGGCTCTCGCTTTGCTGGCCTTTAATGCCGCTGTCGTTGACACCATTGACAAATACAGTCCGCACCGTTTGTGTACTTATCTGTACGATCTTGCGACGACCTTTACTGCCTTCTATGAACATTGCCCAGTACTGAAAGACGGTTATGAAAGCACTCGTCAAAGTCGCTTGGCGTTATGCGATCTGACAGCCCGAGTGCTTCATCAGGGTCTGGCCTTATTAGGAATTGAAACTCCGGAGCAGATGTGACAAGCCAACCAATTCCCCTTGATCTCTTGCCTGATTCAGCCACAATTGCTATTGATGGTTCGCTATCTCTTGGCGGTTGCTCGGTTAGCGAATTAGCCGAACAATATGGAACGCCATTATTCATCTACGACGAAGATCACATTCGTGAGCGCTGTCGCCAAGCGGTCGCTGCATTCGGCGTCGATCGCGTGATTTACGCCTCAAAAGCATTTCTGTGTTCGGCCTTGGCGCGTTTGGTGAGCGAGGAAGGTCTCCTACTTGATGTGGCTTCGGGCGGAGAGTTATTCGTTGTGCTGAATAGTGGTGTGTCGGCAAGTCGTTGTGTGTTGCATGGCAACAACAAGAGCGTTGACGAATTGGAAATGGCGATCACCGCTGGAGTGCGACACATCGTCGTGGACAGTTTTGATGAGATCGGGCGCCTTGAAGTTTTACGGGAGCGGGGTTTGCCTATTCCCCAATTGATGATTCGGGTGACACCTGGAGTTGAAGCCCATACCCACGAGTTCATCGCAACTGGTCAGGATGATTCTAAATTCGGTTTTAACTTGGCTAATGGGGATGCCGCAAAAGCGATCGCACGAATCCAAAAAAATGGATGCGGGAAACTCATCGGAGTGCACTGTCATATCGGTTCAAGTGTTTTCGCCGTCGATAGTTTCGCTAAGGCCGCCGCAGTCATGGCGACTTTCGCTGAGCCTTACGGATTGGAGGAGTTGACTCTCGGCGGTGGCCTCGGAGTCGCGTACACCGAAGGTGAAGTAGCGCCAACGATCACCGAGTGGGGATCGGTTTTACTTGACGCATGTCAAGCCCTCAGAGTGCAGGCTAAAGTTTCTGTTGAACCAGGTCGAGCGATCGTGGCTTCATCGGCGATCACTGTGTATCGCGTGGGCACTGTGAAGGAGATCCCAGGTGTCCGTACTTTTGTCAGCGTGGACGGTGGAATGAGCGATAATCCTCGTCCTGTGCTGTATGGCAGTGGATACGAAGCCTTCAAAGTTTCCGATGTCGTTGCAGCGCGGCCTATGAACGCGCGACTTGTTGGCAAACATTGTGAGAGCGGTGACATCTTGATCTTCGACGGGTATTTCCCTGCCGACCTTGAGGTGGGTGACCTCATTGCAACCCCCGTGACTGGGGCGTATGGGCATTCAATGGCCAGCAATTACAACAAGGTGCCACGACCTGCGGTTGTCTTCGTCTCCGGGGGGACATCTCGGCTCGTGGTTCGCCGAGAAACCTACGAAGATCTCGTTCGCTTTGATGTGGGATAGTCCCTAGGGCACGGAGCGTGGCTAAATCCTGATGGTTCTGCAGGCTCAAGCCCTTAGCCTTGACCACTGTGACAACCGTTGAATCGCAGGGCAGAGTAGTACGCATTGGCGTGCTTGGATGTGGCAACGTCGGCGCGGCCTTCGTTCGTCTCGTCGAGCAACAGAGTTCGGTCATTGAGCAGCGCACCGGAGTGCGACTAGAGATCGTCAGTGTGGCGGTACGAAATATGTCGCGTGATCGAGATGTACAACTGAGCGAGGGCTTATTGACTCGGGACGCGCACAGCGTGGTTGCTGATCCGAATGTCGACCTTGTTGTTGAAGTGATTGGTGGCATTGAGCCAGCCAGAGAATTGATTTCGAGTGCTCTCGCTGCCGGCAAGCCAGTTGTAACGGCGAATAAAGAGTTGCTCGCCAATGTCGGAACCGAGTTGTATGCGGCAGCAGATGCTGCTGGTGTGGATCTTTTATTTGAAGCCGCTGTCGCTGGCGGCGTGCCCGTGATACGCGCGTTGCGCGAAAGTCTGCGTGGTGAGCCCGTCTCGCGAGTGATGGGCATCATCAATGGCACGACCAACTTTATTTTGACAAAGATGACTGAAGAAGGTGCCGATTACGCCGCTGCTCTTTCCGAAGCACAGCATCTCGGTTTTGCCGAACGTGACCCAACAGCTGATGTTGAAGGTTTTGACGCTGGGGCGAAGGCTGCCATTTTGGCCTCCATTGCTTTTGGGGCCAAGGTCGTTGCGGGCGATGTGTATCACGAAGGTATTAGTCGTGTGACTGCCGCTGATATTGCTGTCGCTAAGCGTTTGGGATATGTCATCAAGTTGTTGGGTATCGCCGAGCGCGATCGTGTCAGCGGTGAAATAGCAGTACGTGTGCATCCGGCCATGGTTCCCAATACACATCCTTTGGCCAGTGTGCGTGCCAGTTACAACGCTGTTTTCATCGAAGGTGACGCCGTTGGATCACTAATGTTCTACGGACGCGGTGCGGGTGGAAACCCAACAGCGAGCGCAGTTCTCGGTGATGTCATTGATGCTGCAGTGAACTTAGTCAAGGGAACCCATGGCACGATTGGCACATTTGCTAAGGCTGTCATCCGCCCGATTGATGAAACCACTGCGGAATATCTGTTATCTCTTGAAGTGACCGATAAGCCCGGAGTTTTGCATGCTGTCACGGGTGCTTTCGCTGCCCACGGTGTGAGTATTCGCGCTGCCGAGCAAGAAGGCATTGGGGCTGACGCACGCCTGGTTTTCATTACTCACGAAGCCAAAGAATCTGATGTGCAAGCAACAGTGCGTCAATTACGCGAAATGGAAGTTGTCAAGCAAGTCGGTGGTTTGCTGCGCGTGATCGGTTCCTGAGGCAATCGGTGACAAGAATGCGTTATGTATCAACTCGTGGAGCGGCACCTGAACTCGGCTTCGCCGAGGTCTTACTTGCTGGATTAGCCACCGACGGCGGTCTGTATATGCCAACCTCTTGGCCAGCGTTACCCGCCTCACCCGGCGGCGACTACGCCGCGTTAGCTGCGGCCATCATGCAGCCGTATCTCAATGACGAGATTGATGATCCAGCTTTTTCACAGATGTGCCGCGACGCATACAGCACTTTTCGTCACCCAGAGATCGTGCCCCTCGTAGAAATCGGTCCCAATGAATGGCTGATGGAGTTGTTCCATGGCCCCACCTTGGCTTTCAAAGATGTGGCGTTGCAGTTGGTGGGTCGCTTGTTCGACCACGTCTTAACGCAACGCAATGAACGAGTGATGATTGTTGGCGCAACAAGTGGCGACACTGGTTCGGCCGCTATTGACGGCGTGAAGAGTTGCAAAAATGTAGACATCGTTATTTTGTATCCCTCAGGACGTGTCAGCGATGTGCAACGCCGCCAGATGACCACAGTTGTCGCTCCAAATGTGCACACTTTGGCTATTGATGGGACATTTGACGATTGCCAGGATCTCGTGAAGGCAATGTTTAATGATTTGGCATTTCGAGAAGAACTGAACTTGTCTGCGGTGAACAGCATCAACTGGGTGCGGATTATGGCACAGATCGTTTATTACGTGGCTGCGATTGAGGCGTTGGATGGTCAGCCTGTTTCCTTCAGCGTGCCGACCGGAAATTTCGGTAATGCGTTGGCTGGTTTTATTGCTCGTGAGATGGGTGCGCCAGTGGAGAAACTGATTATTGGGTCAAATACCAATGACATTCTGACTCGTTTTTTTGATACGCAAAATATGCAGACCAATGGAGTCGTTGCCACATTGAGCCCGTCGATGGATATTCAGGTGTCATCAAATTTCGAACGCCTACTTTTTGAAATGAATGACCGCGATGGTTTGGTGACCTCGCGCCAGATGTCCGCTTTTCGTTCATCGGGCGAACTGCGCGTTGAGCCAGAGCAGTACGCCACATGGGTAGCACCCGTTTTCCGCGCGGCGCGTTGTGACGATGCTCAAACTTTGGCGACAATGGCTGATGTTTACCGCCGATCAGGTCTCTTGATTGATCCCCATACCGCCGTCGGTTTATCGGCGGCGCGCCAACAGGGGCCGTCTAACGTGCCCGTCGTGACTTTGGCCACCGCTCACCCAGCCAAGTTCCCCGAGGCCGTCAAAAGGGCTACTGGGGTTCACCCCAAACTTCCAGAACACCTCGCTGACCTGCTTGAACGCCCTGAGCGGAGCACTCCGATGGGGAACGATCTGGCAGCAGTTCAGAGTTTTGTGCGGTCTGTAGCACAGGGCTAGGCGCCTAAGAAATTTGGGTATGCGTTGCCAACACCTGCTGGGGTGGCTATGGTCATTGGTGTCTGGAATCCCAGACCGCACGTGTTGCCACTTCGGTAGGACCGTGTGCATTCCCCTCACTGGCGCTGGTTTCGCTGGTGTTCGTGCCCCACTCGCACGTCGCCGTTCATACCTTCGCCTGAAAGCAGGTTCTCATGGCCGCAGACGCATTAGAAAAGTCAATGCTCGAATCAAAAGACAAGGATCAGTTGGTTGCGATTGCGACCGCTCTCGGCATCAAAGCCGCTCCTCGGGCGAAAAAAGAAGACATCATCAGCAAAATTCTCGACACGGTCGGGGGTCCTGCACCAAAGTCGGTCGCAACTCCTGCAGCCTCAAGCAGTCAGGGCAGTGATTCCGCTGACGAGCCAATCAAGCGTGGTCGTGGACGTCCAGCCAAATCAAAAGGTGATGATGAATCGAGCACGCCTTCCGTAGTTGCCGCACCCGTTGCGACTCAGCGTGCTGCTGTACCTGAAATCATTTTGGGTGCCGATGGTGAACCGTTGGCTGAATGGGAAGCCGAACTTGTGCGCAAAGGTGAGTCCACTGTTGCCGAACTGACTGGTGGTGAATCGGCGCCCGCATCCACAGATCGTGGACCTCGTGACCAACGTGATCAACGCCGACCGCGTGACAACAACGGACCTCGTGACAACAACGGGCCACGCCATCAGCAAGGTCAGGGAAATCGTAGTAACGGTCCATCAAATGGTCCACGTGACAGTGCCTTTGAGGGCGAGGGTCGTAACCGTCGTCGCCGCCGTCGCAGCAAGGGTGGACGTGATGATGGTCCTCAGGGCGAAGATCGTGACACTTCGTACGAGCGTCCTTACAGTTCTGATCGTGGTGCTTCATCGGATACTTCGACGACTGAATACGTGCCACAAGAGACAGTGTCTATTGAGGGTTATTTAGATTTACGCGATGAGGGCTACGGCTTCTTGCGCGTGAAGGGCTTCTTGCCAAGTCGCGATGATGCTTACATTTCAGTCAAGCAGACTCGACAATACGGTCTGCGCAAAGGCGATCATGTCACGGGTATGGCTCGTACCGCTGGACGCAATGAGAAAAATCCTGCGTTGCTTGAGGTTCTCACTGTCAATGGTGGAGATCCAGAAAAAGCTAAGAACCGTCCCCGCTTTGAAGATCTGACGGCATTGTTCCCTGATGAAAAGTTGAAGCTTGAAAGTCCACTTGATCCAGGCAACATGACCGCTCGCATCATTGACCTCATCTCTCCGATCGGTAAAGGACAGCGCGGCATTATCGTGTCGCCGCCAAAGGCCGGTAAGACCACGGTTATGAAAGAGATCGCAACATCGATCGAGCGCAATAACCCAGAAGTTGTGCTGATGGTCTTGCTGATTGACGAGCGCCCAGAAGAAGTCACTGACATGCGCCGCACGGTCAAGGGTGAAGTGATTTCCAGCACCTTTGACCGACCATCCGAAGAGCACACACATGTGGCTGAACTGACAATTGAAAAGGCCAAACGTCTCGTCGAAATCGGCAAAGATGTTGTCATCATTTTGGACGGCATTACTCGTCTCAGTCGTGCCTATAACTTGGCTGCTCCTGCCAGCGGAAAGATTTTGTCCGGTGGTATTGATGCTGGCGCTCTGTACCCGCCGAAGAAGTTCTTTGGTGCGGCCCGAAATATTGAAGAGGGCGGTTCGTTGACAATCTTGGCCACGGCGTTGGTGGAAACTAATAGCCGCATGGACGAAGCGATTTTCGAAGAGTTCAAGGGCACAGGCAACATGGAGTTGCGTCTTGATCGCCGCCTGGCAGAAAAGCGTGTCTACCCAGCCATTGATGTCGACGCCTCGGGTACTCGCCACGAAGAATTGTTATTTGATCGCAAACAATTGCAGATGGTTTGGAAATTGCGCCGGGTTCTGTCCGGTTTGGCCTCAGATGGCAACGCCGCTCCAGGCTTGGAATTGTTGGTTGACCGTCTCAAGCAGTTCAAGACCAACGACGAATTCCTTGCCGAAATCGGTAAAACACCGATGATGTAGGGGTTATGTCAGACAGGTTTTTGCTCTCCTGCACCGTTGAGGTGGGGGAATCGGAGACCACCGCTAGGCTCACGGGGTCCCGTTAGGGCTCTCCATCACAGAGGACGAAAAGATATGAAGGCCGAAATCCACCCAAATTATTCGCTGACAACCGTGCGTTGCTCGTGCAACAACGTCTTTGAAACCCGTTCAACGCGTGGTGGCGATCTCAACATCGAACTCTGCAACGAGTGCCATCCTTATTTCACTGGCAAGCAAAAGCTTGTTGACACGGGTGGACGAGTCGAGCGCTTCAACAAGCGTTATGGCGAGCGCAAAACTAAGTCCTGACAACTACTTGTCATCTCGCGTTTGGACGCGTACTCATGTACTGGGCGGTGATTCATGTCTGATACGGCGATGAATCCCGAACTCAAGGCTCGACTCTACGGCATCAAACTTGTTGCTTTGGTCCGGGAACATTTCGGAGCGATTGAACCGAGCGATCAAATTGGTCTGACAGTTGGCGCAGCGATGACGGCCAACAACGCCTCCTGGGTTTTGATTGAAGATAAACCTGAGCGCGGTTTAGGTGTGGCTTTGGCGTGGGCCTCGCGACATGCCGTCACCGATCTGCATATTTTGGCTTCAAGCGACACGGCAACTTTGGCGCGCCGCGCATCCGCTTTTGATCTGTCAATAAAGATCTGGGCAATTGATGGGATCAATATCACGCCCGCAAGCGCGCAAGATGTTGAAGAACATGCCGAAGTCACTCTCGGACACGAAATGTTCATTGAGACGATCACGCTTGGTGGTGCTGATGTGGTGATTGAACATGGAGTCATCACGGGTGAGGTGCGCGGACTAGAAATTTGTCGCGTGGTGACGGACGCTTACACCGGCGAGCATCGTTTGGAAGTCGGCGTGGGTGCCCACGATCGAGAGGCGTTCACCATGATGCATGGCAATACGCCGACAGCACAGTCCTTGAAGCGCATTGTTGATGCTGTTCGACGTCATCGAACACCGGGCGCTGACCCGCATCCGCTCAATCGGCTGGGTGCAGAACGGGCGTTGCGAGCCTTGGCCATTGATGACCCTTCCATTGTTGGTGCGTCCTCGCTACGCGCCGTGGCTTCACCATCGCCGCGCCCAAATCTGAAAGATCCAATTCCATGCGTGGCTATTGGGGAGAATGCACTTGGGTCTCCCGTTGTTGTTGTTTTTTCCACGGGGATTGATCTTGATGTCATTCCCTTCGCCGCCGAGGCTCGTCTTTTTCACGCTCAACCCGACACTGACTTGATCGTTGTCGTGCCTCAGCGAGATGTCTCGCCTGTCACTCGGCGTTTGACAGAGATGTTGATTCATCCGGCGCTGATCATCGGCGTCTAATACCTCTGTCGTGCGCCTAGCCTGAGAAGTCTATGCAAGACCGTTGGGAATCTTTATTGGCTGAGCACGTGACCCTTGAGTCGCTGTTGTCAGATCCCGATGTATTAAGCAATCAGAGTCGGTTGCGTGATATCTCGCGCCGTTATAAAGAACTCACACCAGTTGTTGAATGCATTCGCAACATTGAAGTCCGTCGTAGCGACGGCGAAGCCGCTCGCGAACTTTTAGCGATGACTGATGTGCCTGCAGAGAAAGAGCAACTGAAGAATGAAAAAGATTCTTCAGACGCTGATGTGGCCCGTTTAGAAGAAGTCCTGAGGGATTTGTTGTTGCCTAAGGATCCCAATGATGGAAAGCCAGTCATTCTTGAAGTTCGTGGGGCAGAAGGTGGCGAAGAAGCCAACCTATTTGCCCGCGATCTATATGAGATGTATGTGGCCTATGCCAGCCGTCGACGTTGGAAAGTTGAAACACTGTCGATTGACCCGAGTGATCTCGGTGGAATGAACCAAGTTGTTTTTGTTATTCGTGGTGACGATGCTTGGTCACGAATGAAGTTTGAAGGCGGACCGCATCGT
Source organism: Ilumatobacteraceae bacterium (assembly GCA_009694465.1). Taxonomy (GTDB): domain Bacteria; phylum Actinomycetota; class Acidimicrobiia; order Acidimicrobiales; family Ilumatobacteraceae; genus Casp-actino8. Next base: position 10,063 of record SHUW01000024.1, on the reverse strand, counting down.
GTGCAGCGTGTTCCTGTGACTGAAAGTCAAGGTCGCATTCATACATCTTCGGCCACGGTGATGGTTTTGGCTGAAGCAGAAGAAGTTGATATTCATATCGACGAGAAGGATTTACAGATTGATGTGTATCGCGCCAGCGGCCCAGGCGGGCAAGGCGTGAATACCACGGACTCTGCAGTGCGAATCACACACATTCCGACTGGTGTCGTCGTGACAATGCAAGATGAGCGCAGTCAATTACAGAACAGGGCTCGGGCAATGACGGTCTTGCGCTCGCGTTTGTTGAAAGCAGCCCAAGACGAACACGAAGCCAAGATGTCTGCTGAACGCCGTTCGCAGGTTGGCGGCGGTGGACGTGGGGAAAAGATTCGTACGTATAACTACAAAGAAAATCGTTTGACTGATCACAGGATTGGTTACACGGTGTATTCGTTGAGCGATGTATTGGCTGGCGATCTAGACGGAGTCATTGACGCGTTAGCCACTGATGAGCGGGCTCGTCAATTAGCCGGCGACGAGGATTGACTGGGTGTGTCGATGGAGCGCGATCTGTCGAGTGTTGTCACTTGGCGCACTTTATTAGCTGAAACGATTGATGTTTTAGCCGAGCGCCCGCAAGCTCGTTGGCTTTGTGAAGCGGCCTGTGGTTTGCAGGGTGACGAATTCTTGGCAGAGTTAGACGAGCCTGCGACGCAACGAATGGTCTCCCAACTTGACGCCATGGTGGCGCGCTATCGCAGTGGCGAACCGTTGGCTTATGTTCTGGGAAGTTGGTCTTTTCGGACGCTTGATCTGATGATTGACAAGCGAGTTCTCATCCCTCGCCCAGAAACCGAACTGGTGGCAGGGCGAGCGATTGAGTTGGCGCGGTCATTCACCGAGAGTCGTTGTGTCGTCGATCTTGGAACTGGCTCAGGTGCGATTGGTTTGTCGATGGCAGCCGAATTGTCCATTGTCGGTACTCAAGTTTGGCTCACTGACAATTCTCCTGATGCCTTGAATGTGGCTCAAGCCAATGCTGCGGGTCTTGGTCGGGCCGGCGCAAACGTCCGCTTTGCTTTGGGAACATGGTTTGCGGCGTTATCGCGTGAGATGTCCGAAGATTTACATGGTCAAGTGCAAGTGATTGTCAGCAATCCGCCTTATATCGCTGATGATGATCGTGAAGTGCATGAGTCAGTCCGTGAGTGGGAACCGCATGCAGCATTGTTCGCTGGCAATGATGGTCTTGATGATGTCCGCGTGATTATCGATGGGGCACGTGAATGGTTATGCCCGAGTGGTTGGCTCGTCCTTGAGATCGGATATCAGCAAGGCGAAGCGGTCAGTGCATTGATGAGGCAAGCAGGGTTCGTGGATGTCTGCGTCAGTGATGATCTCACTGGACGCCAGCGTTTTGTTGAAGGACGCAACCCTTCAGCATAAAAATCTGGTCATAAGGTTCGGCGGAGGAAATCAAGTTGATGCAGCAATAAGTTCTCTGCCACCACTGGCTGAGGGGTCATGTGAGTGACTCCACTCAATGGCAAAACTTCGTGCGGCTTGCCAGCGGCCAACAATGCTGAGGAGAACTGCAAAGTGTGGGCTGCAACGACATTGTCATCAGCCAGACCATGAACCAACAAAAGAGGTCGCTGTAATTTGTGAGCCTCGTTGATCAACGAAGTTGCTTCATATGGACTGTCGTCAATGCTCGGATTGCCCAAGAAACGTTCGGTGTAGTGGGTGTCATAGAGTCGCCAATCTGTGACAGGTGCTCCGGCGATTGCTGAATGGAAAATATCGGGACGCCGTAAAACTGCGAGCGCCGCTAAATAGCCGCCGAAACTCCAACCGCGAATACCGACCCGAGTGAGATCTAATTCTGGGTGTAGTTCAGCGACAGCGCGTAACGCATCGACTTGGTCTTCAAGGACAACAGTTGCCAGATCGTGATAGACGGCACGCTCCCATTCGGTCCCCAACCCAGGTGTGCCGCGACCATCAACAACGAGGACTGCAAATCCTTGATCTGCAAACCACTGCGAAGTGCAATGAGCGGCGTACGAATCAACGACGCGCTCGTGGCCTGGTCCACCATATGGGTCCATCAGGACGGGAAGTTTCGTTCCGGGCTTCACATTGCGCGGAAGAATCAAGGCACATGGGATGCGACGCACGCCGGCGCGAATAAAAGTGACGTGTGGTTGCACCAAAGGTTCTTCGGCATAACTAGTGATGATGTGCTCGCCGTGCGCACTATGAACTTTGATGGTTGCACGACTCTGTGTCGTCGACGAACTGCGAATCACCTGAGTTGAAGATCCGCGTGACATCGAATGTGTCCCGCCATCAGGTGTCAGGCACTGCAGGCCAGCAGTGTTCCAACGCCACGCGGAAACTGATTCTGGGTGTTCTATCTCATTGGCCATAAAGATGATTTCAGCATCAACAGCTGAGATGACACTGCGAACATTTAATGAGGCAGGGGTGAGTGCTACGCCATCAAGGAGTAGTCGCTTGCTACCTTGGCGATCGAGAACCATCACCAGTTGTTCATCATCCAACATGGTGGGTGCGCCAGAAACGAGATCAACCCATTGCTCGTGATGCTCATGGCAGATTTCGTTGATGGCTCCGCTTGAGGCATTGACTTCGTAGACCACAAGATCTTTTTGGTCGCGACTTTGAACGGTGATCAGCAAACGCGTTGGACTCGTCCAGGTGACATCGGCCAGATATGGAAACACCGTGTTGTCCCATGTGATGTCCGTGCGGGTTGCGCCATCAAGCGAGAACACAGTCAAGGTCACGAGAGCGTTATCAGTTCCTGCGGCGGGATACCGCATAACCTGCGGAGTGCGTTCTGGATGGGCGGGGTCGGCGATGTGCCAAGTTTGAACAGGCGAGTTGTCGACACGACAAACCGCAAGATGTTGCGAATCGGGGGACCACCAGAATCCTCGATAGCGACCCATCTCTTCAGCAGCGATGAAGTCAGCCGAACCCCAGGTCACCGTTTCTGACTCGTCCATATCAGCCGGGTCAATTGACAACTGCGTTTGCCCATGTGTGGTGATGACATGAAGACTTGCTGCAGAAACGAAACCGATCATTGAGCCATCGGGCGAGAGGCGAGGATCAAAAACTAAAGATGTGGTGGTGATTTCGCGTGTCAGCGGTGCACTCGTTTCACCAATGAAAAGTCGGCCACCTAAGGAACAAGTAAATCGTTGGGCCTGGGCATCTGTTGAATATGAGGTGATGCCACCGGCCCCTTCACGCAATCTTTCACGTCGGGCTTTTTCGGCCGGTGGTAAGTCTTGATCATCAGAGCCACCGAGCATGATCAAGGGATCTGCAATGAGCGTTTCTTTTTTGCTTTCAACATCAAGGCGCCAGAGGCAATTGACTGGATCGCTGCCCGAACGACTGCGGAGAAAAAGAACACTCTGACCGTCGGGTGAAATGGTGATGTTTCGCGGTTCGCCAAGCGATAGTCGTTGGGTTCGCGAATACTGGCGAGGATATGTATCGGTGCTTGGTGTCGTGTTCATGGGGTGACAAGAATTTTCGCGTGTTCCTCGGGATTGCCGAGATCTTTAAATGCTTGTGGGACATCATCAATACTGACGCGACCAGTAATCAAAGGCGAGAGATCAACCTTGCCTTCGGCGATGGCGCTGAGAGCGCTGCCGAATTCAGCGGGGGAGTAGCCGAGGACAAACTGCAGTGAGAGTTCTTTACCGATACCCAACATGGGGTGGATGCGGTCTTCTTGCATGCAGGCACCAACAATCAAAATGCGCGCATCCTTGGGAGCCATACGCATTGTTTGTTCGATCATTCCGGGAACACCCACTGCCTCAAAAACTACTAATGGCTTTTGCCCATCAATTTTGCGCCATGCCTCAATACCTGGCACCTCACGCGGATCAACAACAACGTCGGCACCCAAGTGCTCCGCCAAAGCTCGACGACGCGGCGAGAAGTCGGCACCAATGATCGGACCAATACCGCGCATCTTGAGTTCGGCAATGCAGGCCAGGCCCACTGGTCCAAGCCCGATGATCAAAGCAGCATCACCTTGAGCAATGCGACTCTTCTCAACTGCATGAACGCCTACGGCTAAAGGCTCGGTGAGCGCCGCAAGTTCGGGTGATAATCCATTGGGTACTTTGATGCTCATCATTTCGTTGACAACGAGTCGCTGTGAATATCCACCCGGATATTTATTGCTGAAGCCGACACCGTGAACACCTTGTTCATCAAAGGTGACAGGAAAACTCACGATGATGTCGCCCTGTTTGAGATTGGAGATACCAGGACCGAGATCAAGAACTTCGCAACAGAATTCGTGACCCATGACGGTGTCGATGTGTGGCTGAAACATGATCGGACTGAGTGCGCTCGGCGGTTGATCTGCTGACATCTCGGCCGATAGTCGCCGACTTTCTTCGCCGTGCACGAGCATGTGTAAATCGCTTCCACAAATACCGCATGCCAAAACTTTGGTGAGGACCTGACCGGCACCCGCGACGGGTTCGGCGATGTCGTCAACTCGCAGGGACCAATCTCGCATTACGGCAGCACGCATACTGCGACTTTAGGTCATCTAGGACACTTGTCCGTCAACGCTCCTCGGGCAATAGGTTCTAGTGGCTGAAATATTTGATGGCTTGCGTCATCACATCAAATGCTTCTTGGGCATTGACGGTCATCAGCACATCACAATTGCCATCTTTGACCTCGCGCAGATCTCGTTCGTCAATCACCGTCATACCTCGAGTGTGAGTGCCCGTTAACTCAATCACGACATGTGCGTTCTTGCGAGTGAATAGATGTGGGTGAGTCAGAACTAAAATTGCCAACGGGTCGTGAACTGCTCCACCATCCATACCGTGATGTCGACTCATATACATATTGGTGAAGAACTGCATCAAGTCACCGAGCACACTGGCGAGTTGGCCGGGCATTGCTTTGACAACATCAATACGAGGTTGTGTGGCACGGAACTGATGAGTCACATGAAGGCCAGCCATGATCAACGGACCGCCATATTTGTACACGATGTCGGCGGCTTCAGGGTCAACCCAGATATTGAACTCTGCCGACGTGGTGCGGTTGCCGAATGTTCCGCCACCCATCAACGAGATGCCAGCGATGCGATGACCTACGTCGGGGGCTAGGCGCAGAGCCATGGCGATATTTGTCAATGGACCAGTCGGCACGAGCCAGATGCCTTCGGTGGCACGACAAGTGTCAATGATGTAGTCAACTGCATTTTCACTATCGATCCTGCTTGTCGGAGCAGGCAAATCCGCACCATCTAAACCGCTTTCGCCGTGAACATACGTTGCATATTGTGGTTCGGCCACAAGAGGGCGACTAGCCCCCTGATGAACGGGCACATCCAGACCCAATAAGTCTTTCATGACCAATGCGTTATACGTCGTTGACTCAATAGGTGCGTTGCCTGAAACTGTGGTGATACCAAGAAGATTCGTATGACGTGCTGCGACCACGATCGCTAGTGCATCGTCATGACCAGGATCGCAATCTAAAATAATTGATGGAATTGTTTCAGGCATGTGTTGATCCTACGACACAAGCAATGTTCCGCTGTCGTCAAGTTTGGCTGCTCGACTAACCCATTCTCCAGTACACATCGCTGTCGTGACATCACTGTCGTCGCTGATTCCCCAGGCGCGTTCTCCTCCTGGTAACAAACAGGCAGCAATAGCGCGCTCTGGATTGCCTTCGCGGTCATGCATCACGGTGTAGGCCTCAATAGTGGCGGGACCTTGTGATCTTCCAACATCGACCACTGTGCGGCGTGGCAATGAGTCAACTTGATCTTGCGGATAAGCGTGTTTGAAACCGCTGGTGGGTGGGTTCGTGGAGTACACGCCAAAAGCATGTTTCGTGGTGTATCCACCGTTAGCCCAAATCAAACCTTTTTCACCAGGGCGAGAGCGGAGTTCTGTGACCACAGTTGCGATGGCGTGCATCACATAGTTATTCCATGGTCCGCCAGCGAAAGACAAACCACCAGTCCGCGTCAGTTGGCGATCTGTGGACAGGCCAAGTGAAGCGGCACCTAGTTGAACTGCCGATGGGAAACACGAATACAAATCGATGATGTCAATGTCTTTGATTGATGCTTCAGCTAAATCAAGAACCATTTTGCCACCAAGTTTGATCGCAGGAGTATCGGCAAAGGTGTCGCGCTCAGACACATATTTATGTTCGTGACAATCTGTTCCAGCAATGGGGAAGACCCACTTGTCGCGAGAGATTCCCAATCGTTGTGCTGTGGCGACTGAACACATAATGATCGCTGCTGATTGATCAACATCGTTATTTGAGTTCATCACTTTGGTGTAAGGCGAACCGATCATGCGGTTGTGTGGACCAGTTGTGATCACTTCTTGGGGAGTGAGAGATTTGCGAATCCATGCATACGGGTTTTGTTCGGCAACCTTGCTGAAGTTCGACCATAACTTTCCGAGGTGTTGGTTGTGCTCGTCAAAGGTGCGTCCCGACTGAGCGCGTATTGCTGACTCAAAAATCGGATATATCTGGATCGGAGCCACGATGCGCCGCGATAACTCGTACTCGTGATTCATCACCAATTCTTCACCCATGATCCGATCTGGCTTGACGTCCTCATCAACGATCGGCCACGGCAATTCAATGTCAGCGGCGCGGGCGCGCTTGCGGGTGCGCGAAGTCTCACCGCCACACAAGATGACGATGTCACAGGTGCCTGACTGAATATCCAGGGCTGTGGCATTGACCATTGACTGAGTGCTGTTGCCACCCATGGATGAGGCCACAGTTTCGGCGGTGGTGATGCCGAGTTCTGCAGCGATAAAGCGTGCCGGGTCGCGATACCGCCAGGACAGGAAACTGATGACGCGCAGCGAATCCACGTTGGGGACTGCCGATAACCCAGCGTCCTTGCTGGCCTCACGGATGGCATTAGCGATGAACGCGACGGGGGTGAGGGCCTCGAGAGGATTGTCAATTCGTTGTAATTGCTGACCTACGCCAACGATCACGGGGGTCCGCGGGTCCAAACTCATCATTGCAACCTATCTAAACCTAAGATGAGTCCTATGTCTGGAAAGTCCTTGCGCATCGCCATTGGGTCGGATCATGCTGGCTACGACCTCAAGCAACATTTGGTTGCATTCCTCGTGGCCGCCGGGCATACCGTCGACGATCAGGGCACGCATTCAGCGGAGAGTTGCGATTACCCACCAATCTGTGCCGGTGTCGGTCGCACAGTCCGCGATGGGCACGCAGATTTCGGCATTGTCATGGGTGGAAGCGGTCAGGGTGAGCAGTTGGCCGCCAACAAAGTTCGTGGAGTTCGTGCCGCATTATGTAATGACTTGTACACGGCTCGCATGGCCCGTCAACACAACGATGCCAATGTGCTGTCAATCGGCGCTCGGGTGGTGGGCATTGGATTGGCTGAGGAAATTGTCACATCGTTCATAAACACCGCCTTTGAAGGCGGTCGTCACGCTCGCCGAGTGGCAATGTTGAGTGAACTTGAAAACGATTTCTAAAACTCTTTTCCATATCCATCACTGAACAACGAGAGAACTGATGCCTTTCCCATCTGATACCGATCCTGACCTTGAGGTTGAAGGCCTCATCAACGGCGAGTTTGATCGTCAGATCACTGGCCTGCAACTCATTGCGAGTGAGAACTTCACTTCGCCGGCCGTGATGCGCGCCGTGGGCAGTGTGTTGACGAATAAGTACAGTGAGGGCTATCCGGGCAAACGTTATTACGGCGGAAACCAGATTGTGGACTCCATTGAGGCACTGGCTATTGAGCGCGTGAAAGCTTTATTTGGTGCAGAACATGCCAATGTGCAGCCGCACTCGGGGGCTAACGCCAACATGTGTGTGTATCAAGCGTTGTTGAATCCTGGTGACACAGTTCTTGGACTCAGCCTTGATCATGGTGGTCACTTGACGCATGGTTCACCTGTGAATGCCAGCGGCAAGTTATATAACTTCGTGCCCTACAAGGTGACGCCTGGTGATGAGCGCATCGACATGGATCAGGTGCGCGAGTTGGCGTTACGAGAACGCCCGAAGATGATCGTCGCTGGAACAACGAGTTATCCGCGACGCATTGACCCCGCCCCCTTTAAAGCCATTGCCGATGAAGTGGGGGCGTACTTCATGTACGACGCCGCTCACCTGGCAGGTCTGATTGCTGGTGGCGCATACCCCAATCCAGTGCCGTACGCCGACGTGGTGACGTTTACGACGCACAAAACTTTGCGTGGTCCACGCGGAGGATGCATTTTGTCAACGGCTCAACACGCAGCAGCCATTGACAAAGCAGTTTTCCCTGGATGGCAAGGTGGACCACTTGAACATGCCATTGCTGGTAAGGCCATAGCATTTCGTGAGGCAGCAAGTCCTTCGTTCAAGGCCTACGCTGCTCAGGTTGTGGCCAATGCTGCGGCACTTGCTGAAGCTCTTGCGCAGAGTGGTTTTCGTTTGGTGTCTGGTGGAACGGACAGCCATCTGATGGTTGTAGACCTGCGTCCTTTTGATGCCGAGGTCACCGGCAAGGAAGCCCAGCGTGTTCTCGACTTAGCGGGCATCACTCTGAACAAAAATACGATTCCTGATGATCCACGGAGTCCCTTCGTGACCTCGGGTGTACGTATCGGAACTCCATCTGTGACTACTCAGGGTATGAAAGAGCCTCAGATGACTGAGATCGCAGCCTTTATCGCCCGCGCCTTGCGGGGTCGCGAGAATGACAGTGAACTCGCTGCCGTGAAGGCTGATGTGGCGAGACTCTGCGCAGCTTTTCCGGCTTATCCAAGTCGCTGAACGGTCTGTTCGTTCGTTGATGGGTACCTGATTCGTAATAGTCTCAGAAGGTGCCCGATACCGCTGGCTATTTATTCATTGGAGCCGTAGCAGCCATCGTCACATTTATTGCGACGCCACTCACGGTTCGCTTGGCTCTTCGTCGGGGCTGGGTCGTGGCGCCAGATGAGCGGCGCGTGCATCAAGTGCCAACACCTCATGTCGGTGGCATAGCAATGTTCTTGGGCTTTGTTGTGGCGCTCGCTTTGGCATGGAGAATGGGGCGCTTCTCTCCAATCTTTAATAACAACTCAGAACCAATGGGTGTCTTGTTGGCAGCCTTGGTGATATTCGCTACTGGTCTCGTTGACGATGTGCGCGAAATTTCTAGTCCTGCGAAGGTGACAGGCACAGTACTAGCGGGATTATTTCTGGTGTGGTTCGGAGTCACGATGTTTTATTTTCGTGTTCCGTTCGTTGATGTTTTTGTTTTGTCTGACGATTGGGTACCACTGATCACCATCTTGTGGCTGATCGGTATGAGTCAGGCCATTAACTTGATTGATGGCCTCGATGGTTTGGCGGCGGGCATTGTCGCAATCGCCGCCGCTTCATTCTTTTTGTACAGTCGTCGGCTTGACACTCTTGGAGTTTTGGCGCAACCAAACATCGGACCCCTCATAGCGATCATTGCTTTGGGTGTCTGTCTCGGTTTCCTGCCACACAATTTCAATAACGCCAAAATTTTTATGGGCGATAGTGGGGCATTGTTCCTTGGCTTGTTGATGGCTGTATCGACCAGTGTCGTTGGGGGACGAGCCGATCCAAATAGCCAGGCGTACCTTCCTGGACAGACGTATTTCTTCTTGGCCCCGCTTTTCATCCCGCTGTTTATTTTGGGTGTGCCAATTTCAGACATGATCTTTGCAGTCGTCAGGCGAACCGTCGGTCGGCGCGGCTTGGCCACCGCCGATAAAGGCCACTTACACCACCGTTTGATGGATCTAGGCCACGGGCAGCGGCGCAGCGTGTTGATCTTGTGGCTTTGGACGGCCCTTTTGAGTGGTTTTGTTTTGTACCCCATTTTCACTGACGCGCGCACAGCTCTGATTCCAATCGGGACGCTGGCAATCGTCCTCAGCTTGTACACCGTGATGCATCCCGAGGTTCGGCGAATCCGCAAGCTGACCCAGTCCAGCAATTCAGATCAAGATGCGACCGAAGAATTGCC
>SHUW01000023.1 GCA_009694465.1 Ilumatobacteraceae bacterium | reverse complement strand
AACAGTGCGCGACGAGATGAAAAAAGCCGGCCGCGACATTACCTTGGCAGCTTTCACATCAGCGACGGGTTCGGCGGGCACGATTGCTGCTGGTGATCGTTTGAAAGACGATTACGGTGCGCGCATCGTCTCTGTGGAAGCTCTGGAATGCCCAACAATGTTGGAGAATGGTTTTGGCGAACACAACATTCAGGGAATCGGCGACAAGCACATTCCTCTGATTCACAACATCACCAATAGCGATGTTGTCTGTGGCATTAGCGATCGTGCCACCGACGAATTAGATGTGCTGTTTAATACGCCAGCGGGTCGGGCCTATTTGGCTGAGAAGAAAGGTTTATCGCCAGAACTCATTGAGGCTCTTTCGCACTTTGGTTTCTCGTCAATTTGCAACACTTTGGCTGCCATCAAGACGTCAAAGTTGCTCAATCTCGGGCCCGATCAAGCAGTTTTGACGGTGGCCACAGATGGTGGCGCTTTGTATCCAAGTTCGCGAGTCACGACTTTGCATAAGCGCTTTCACGGAGAAATGACGCCCGCTGATGCTGCCGAAGTATTCGAGCGACATTTTGGTGATATCACCACCGATGACATGATTGATCTCACGGCACGTGATCGCAATCGTATTTTTAACTTGGGTTATTACACATGGGTTGAGCAGCAGGGAACACCTTTTGAATTGTTTGAAGCGCGTCGTGATCAGTCCTTCTGGCGTGGGCTTCGTCGCTACTTGCCAATCTGGGATGACATGATTACTGATTTCAACGCCCGTGTTGCAAAGGGCTGACGTACATCAATGAGCGGTTTGACTTGCGCTACGTGCTCGATGCATGTGCCAGTTGATACTTTTGCGCCTTGGCGTTGTCCCAATGAAAATGGGGATCGCCATCATGTTCTGTTGATCGATGAAGTAGACAATCTGCTCATTGACGATGACCCAAATCCTTTCATTGCTTTTCGTCAAAATATGATGTGGTGGCAGTTTGCTACTGCTAATGCAATGAGCGACGAAAACATCGTGCAATTGGTACGCGAACTTGATCTCGCTATTGCCGACGCTGACGGCACAGGATTTCACTTCACGCCTATGACTCGCCAAGAAAAACTCAGTGATGAACTTGGGTTTACTGCATTGGGTGGTGTGTGGGTCAAAGATGAGACCCACAATGTCGCGGGTAGTCAAAAAGCACGACACTTGATGTCGATCTTGTTGCATCTGCTGATAGCCGAAGAACTCAAAATGACACCGTGGGCGTCACGGGCAACTCGACCGCCACTGGCGATTTCGTCTTGTGGCAACGCTGCTATCGCGGCAGCGACCTTGGCCGCAGCGGTGAACTGGCCGATCGATGTCTTTATTCCGGAATGGGCCGATGGCATTGTCGTTGACACGCTGGCCAAACTTGGGGCGCGAATTCATCGTTGCCCTCGCCGAGATAATGATCTGCCTGGCGACCCGACAGTTTTAAGATTCCGCGAGGCCGTGACTGCGGGAGCGATTCCTTTTAGTGTGCAGGGTCCAGAAAATGCGTTGTGCTTGGACGGTGGTCGCACAATTGGTTGGGAAATGGCTGAACAATTGCGCGCCGAGAATCTTCATCATTTGACAGCGGTCTATGTGCAAGTGGGTGGGGGAGCTTTTGCCGCATCGTTATCTCGCGGGCTTAGTGAGTCGGGATTTGATGTACCGCTAGTGGCCGTACAAACCGCAGGTTGCGCTCCATTGGAACGGGCTTGGAAATCGGCTCGAGATGTTGCCGACTGCGCCAGTGAGTGGGCGACGCATATGTGGCCGTGGGAAGAGCCTCCGACATCACTGGCTGACGGGATTCTTGATGATGAAACCTACGACTGGGTCGCTGACACACAGCAATTACGTCGCACCAACGGCAGGGTTGTCGTCGCCTGTGAGGAGGATGTTGTCAGGGCTGCGAGCATCGGGCCAAACCTCACGGCAATTCAGTCGAGCGCAACGGGAACGGCTGGTTTAGCGGGGCTGCTCAGCGAGCGCGCTGTGACGGGCGACAGTGACCGGGTGGCGCTCGTGCTTTCTGGAATCAGCCGTCATTGATTTTGATGTGACTTTTCGGCTTTCGCCACCCCGACATTCGGAGCGACCGAGGGCTAGTCTTGCCATATGACTTTTGAAATAAATGCTCCGATGAACCTTGATTCTGGCGATGGGGGCGGCCGCTCAGATATTTTCACCCGACTTCTCAAAAGCCGTGTGATCATGCTCGGTACCGATGTCAATGACGAGATCGCCAACCAGATTTGTGCTCAATTGCTGTATCTCGAAGGCGAAGACGCCAACGCAGATATCTGGCTGTACATCAATAGTCCCGGTGGCTCCGTGACTGCTGGTATGGCGATCTACGACACGATGCAGTTTGTTAGTTGCGATGTGGCCACAGTGTGCATGGGACTAGCGGCCTCGATGGGACAATTCTTGTTGACTGCTGGCGCAAAAGGTAAGCGTTACACACTGCCAAACGCACGCATCATGATGCATCAACCAAGTACCGGCCTGCGTGGCCAGGCTTCAGATATTGCGATTCAAGTTGAGCAGAATCGTTTTATCAAGTTCCGCTTGGCTGAACTCATTGCTGAACACTCGGGTCGCACGATTGAAGAAATCCAGGCTGACAGCGAGCGTGATCATTGGTTCAGTGCCCAAGAGGCTAAGGACTACGGCATTGTGGATAAGGTCATCTCGAAGCGTGGCGAGATTCTCTAAATCTCGTGTGCTGACAATTACGGTGCTGCTGTTGTCGGTGTCGTTATTCTTCCTTCAACGCCGATCACATCTGGCATCTCGAAGCCGCAGGTGGCTTCGACCCAGGCAGCCACATTGCGCGCTGGGCGTTCGGCCTTGTAGGCGTTGTCAGCAAGTTCTTGACGGCTTAACGGATCTTGCGGGTCAACCCCGGCTGCTTGGCTCATCAATTCGGTGACAGTGTGCCAATCGTCTTCGATGGCTAACGGCGTGATTCTGTCAAGTTTTTCGTAGCGCTTGACGAGATCTTTGATATCAGATGAAATCACTAGGGGACCAGTGAGACCTGGCAACTGCTGATTCAGTTGAGCACAAAAATTTGCGCCACCACGTTCTGGGTCGCTGCAAGCCTGGGTCGCGCATAAGAGGGCGATGAGTCCGACAGATGAAATTCTTCGGAGGTTCTGTGCACGATTAATCATCAGTGTGCATTCTCTCAGACGCGAAGTACCTGTGGTTGTCACCGTCAATCAAATGTCTGCGCTCACATTGCCGTGATCCGCAGAATGCTGGGTCAATTTGATCCTCGGGGGGAATGTCATGTTGTCAGCAGTTCGTTCGGCAAGCGTTGTGGCCGCCACAGGAACCCCAGTCACCGTTGAGGCACATATTGGCTTGGGATTGCCCGTATTCACGATCTTGGGTCGACCCGATGATGTGTGTCGTGAATCGAGAGATCGTGTCCGAGCTGCAATTTTAACAAGTGGATTTCATTGGCCGAGTCGACGAATCACGATCAACTTGGCTCCAGCAACTCATAAAAAAGTTGGTAGTGCGCTTGATCTTGCGATTGCGATCGCTGTACTTGTGAGCGATGAACAGTTGCCTATGCAGTGTGCGCAAGGCGTGGCATTTCTTGGTGAACTAGGCCTTGATGGGCGAGTGCGTGCGGTGGCCGGCGTGGCCCCGATGGTTTTGGCACTACGTGATGATGCACCGAGTGAAGATGATTCTTTGATGCCCGAACACAGCCTGCTACACAGCGTGGTTGTTCCGAGCAAGAATATTGCTGAGGCACGTATCGTTCGGCCTCCAGGGCTGCGCTGTGCGCAGACATTGCGCCAAGTTGCCGAGTGTTTGGTGGGGCTCATGCCTTGGCCCGATGTTCCTGAAGCCCGCCTTGATGATGGATGTTTGGCGGATGCCCTAGATCTTTGTGATGTTCGCGGACAAGCCGCCGCTCGGCTTGGGCTTGAACTTTCAGCGAGTGGTGGACATCATCTGTTATTGGTCGGTCCGCCCGGTTCTGGCAAAACAATGTTGGCACAACGCTTGCCAGGAATCTTGCCGTTACTTGATGAACAAACTGCTTTGGAAGCAACATTGATTCGTTCCGCATCTGGAGAGCCTCTGCCTCCCAGTGGACTCGTGACCCGGCCACCAATACGCATGCCCCATCATGGGGCGAGTGCAGTCTCCATCGTCGGTGGGGGATCGTCTTCATTGCGACCTGGTGAAGTCAGTATGGCCCACGGAGGTGTGTTGTTTTTGGATGAACTTGGGGAGTTTGCTCCTTCTGTTCTTGATGCTCTTCGCCAACCCCTCGAAGAAGGTGTCATCCGTGTCTCACGAGCGCACACGCGTCTCACTCTGCCGGCACGCTTCACGCTCGTCGGGGCGACGAACCCGTGTCCCTGCGGTGGTGGGGCCCCAGGCTCATGTGAATGCGATGAGGTTGCATTGACAAAATATCGACGGCGTTTTAGTGGACCATTCTTGGATCGTTTTGATGTGCGAGTGTTGGTCCATCGTCCAGGAGTGGAAGAACTCTTAGGTGATGAACTGGGTGAGTCCACAGCTTGCGTGGCGGAACGGGTGATGAGATCACGATCCATTGCGTTTGAGCGTCAAGGCGTGTTGAACGCCCGTTTGTCAGGTGAACAACTCGATCACTTTGCCCCAGTTTCCCCCAAAGGAATGGAGTTGCTCAGACAAGAATTAGAGCATGGACGCCTGACTGGCCGAGGTTTGCATCGCGTTCGCCGAGTGGCGCGTACATTGGCTGATCGCCAGGGGAGTATTGACGTAGTGAGCGATGCCCATATCGCCGCGGCATTGGCCCTGCGCGCTCGGGTAGCCCCACGGCGTGGGGATGATCTGCGCAGTGTGGTGTAGGACATATGTCTTTTATTGACGAGAAAACAATGGCAGTGACGCGATTGGCAATGTTGCCAGCCATGTCAGCCCAGAGATTACGAAAACTCTTATCAGCAGGTGAGCCGAATGAGATCCTTGCTTTGATCACCGCCTGGAACAATCCACGCGAGGTGCCGATCGGCGACATGTCATTTTCTCTGCAGGCTCTTTTGGTCACGCAATGTTCAAAAACAATTCGCCGACCCCTCGGCGAATTGTGGTCGGCGGCACTGCGTGAAAATCATGAGATACCTCATTCATTATCGTCAATGGATGTCCGAGTTTTAGGTGACGATGATTACCCATCGATCCTTGCTGATGATCGCGCTGCCCCAGCGGCGATTTTTACACGCGGTGATATCGGAACTTTGAATGCACGGCGGGTTGGCATCGTGGGCACAAGAAATGCCACTGAATATGGACGGCAAAGTGCCGCCCACTTCGCTCGGGTGCTCTCACAACATGGAGTGGCAGTGATCTCGGGGTTGGCGCGTGGTATTGATGCTGCCGCTCATCGAGGGGTCCTAGGAGCGATGTACGCCGATGCTCAATGTGCTGGGCCCGTGGCAGTGGTGGCGACTGGACTTGACGTTGTGTATCCGCGTGAGCATGCGGGGTTATGGAAAATAGTAGGTGAGCGGGGTCTGATTATTTCGGAAAGTCCACCTGGTACTGAGCCATTGCCTTATCGCTTTCCACTACGTAATCGGATCATCGCCGCTTTAAGCGAAGTTCTTTTGGTTGTTGAATCACGTTTAGATGGTGGGTCATTGATCACCGTACGCGAAGCATTGGATCGTGGCGTCACGGTGATGGCGGTTCCCGGGGCGACAACGACCAAGGCTTCACAAGGAACCAACATGCTGATCCGTGACGGTGCCTTGATTGCTATTGAACCCGATGATGTTTTGATGGCCCTCGGTCTTGACACACGGCGACAAGTTCCTGCTTTTGATTCGCGATTACTGCCTAACGAAGGTGATAGTGATGTCCTTCATCTATTCGGCGCTGATCCGCTGACCCTTGATGATGTTTCACACTCTGCGCAAAAAGATCTCGGGCTGTCCTTCGGTGATGTGGCCTTGGCGTTGGGGCGACTTCAGGCTCTTGGATGGTTGATGTGTACATCGGGTTGGTTTGAACGCATGAATTGCCCCAATGACTTGGGTCGATGAATAGTGGAATTTTAAAAATGGTGTATCGCAAAATGTCCTGATTGCGCTGGGCGCAGGCGGTATTCTTCTGAAGTGAGCAAAGTTGTGTGTCCACCTGATAACTGGAACGTCGACGAGTTCATTCTTTCTTTGTCATCGGTATCGCAGAATACTGTGAGCGCGTATCGCAGCGACCTCACAGACTTTGTTGCGTGGTGTGAACGGGGTTTGGCTGATGCACCAGGCACCGTGGATCGTCTCATCTTGCGGCGCTATTTGGCTTATCTCGGCACCCGCAATTTTGCCAAACGGACGATAGCCCGTAAGGCTTCGGCGCTACGCCGCTATTTTTCTTGGGCACGGCGCACAGCGCTCATTGCAACTGATCCATCTGTTTCTCTGCGCGCTCCTTCTGGAGAGGGCCACCTGCCGCGTGTTCTTGATGGCACAGAACTTCAGACATTGCTTGAGCCGACTGAGTTTGATGAGAACGAACCGCTGTGGCGTCGTTCTCGTGATGATGCTTTGCTGGAAATTTTGTACGGCAGTGGATTGCGTGTGGGAGAACTTTGCGGTCTTGATATTGACAGCGCTGACCTCAAACGTTCATCGGTCACTGTGTGGGGTAAGGGAGCCAAGGAACGTCGCGTACCGATGTCTTTAGCGGCAGTTGAAACTGTGCAGATGTGGCTAAAGATCCGCCACGAAGTCGTGGGCGAGGCATCGGGGGCAGCATTGTTTTTAAACTCTCGTGGCAAACGGCTGGGAACTCGTGATGTTCGCCGGGTGCTTGATCACCGAGCAATCAATCCCACTCACCCCCATGCACTGCGACACACCTATGCCACTCATTTACTTGACGGTGGCGCTGATTTACGCTCCGTACAGGAACTTTTAGGACATAGCGATGTGGCTACAACTCAGCGATACACACACGTGAGCAAGGAGCGTCTACGGTCTGTGTATACAAGTACCCATCCCCGGGCCTAAGTGGCCCGACAATGAAAACGTATAGCGCCGATGACCGAACCCGAAGAAAAACCTTCTCGTACTACACCTGCCATTGAGCGCGCCTGGGTTCGCTGGGTTGAACAACGTGATGAAGAGGCACGCGATCAACTCATCGTCCACTACTCGCCGTTAGTCAAGTTCGTGGCTGGTCGTGTTGCTGCTGGATTGCCCGCAGGGGTCGACACCGGAGAACTGACGGGGACGGGTGTTTTCGGTCTGATGGATGCCGTTAATCGCTTTGATCCGAGCCTTGGCTTTAAGTTTGAAACATTCGCCGTGCCGCGTATCAAAGGTGCCATTCTTGACGGGTTGCGGGCACTTGACTGGGTGCCACGTTCGGTGCGTACTCACTCTCGACAGATTGAAACTGCGGTTGCGAAATTAAATAACGAATTCAAACGTGCTCCCACGGATGAAGAAATATGTACGGAGATTGGCATCAGCCTGGAAGAACTTCACAAATGGTTATCAACCATTTCGGTGGCCAACGTTGGCCCACTTGATCATCTCGTCGGCGCTGGCGATGGTGAACAACGTCAGTTGCCCGCCTCACCTGATCAGGGTCCGGATATCGCTATTGAAGAAAAAGAACTTCGTCAGACGATGCGCGCTGAAATACGTAACTTGCCGGAGCGCGAGCGAACTGTTGTTGCCTTGTACTACGACGAAGGCATGACCTTGTCAGAAATCGGCTCGGTTTTGGGTGTCACCGAAAGTCGGGTATCGCAGATTCACTCCAAGGCAATCATTATGTTGCGTTCTCAATTGGCATCCACCGGCGTCTGACACATACCGCTGCGGTCGCCGCCCCGCACACAATGAGAGATGCTGCCGATTATTTTCAGTGTTTTGATGTCCTGCCTCGTGCCTCCAGTTTCTGGACCGATCACGAATCCATTTGTTGAACCCGCCTGTTCATTTTGTGCGGGGAATCGTGCCGTGGAATTACGCACGCAGATCGGCCAAGCGGTCGTTTCCCCCGTGACGGGGCAGATCACTTTCGTCGGTCGGGTGGTGAATCAGACATATGTAACTGTGACACCCGATCCGATCGGTGGTGGATTCGGGCAAATTCTGATCACCGTGGGGGGAGTGGGGGCAACGGCGAGTTTTCATGCGGGGAGCCGGGTCAGCGCTGGTGGGGTCCTGGGAATCGCACAATCCACGATCAGCCTCAGTGTGCGTCGCAAGATCCCCGGTTCGCCAGCCGTGTACCTGGACCCGACGCCGTATCTCGCATATTGGCGAACTCGGGCAAGATTGGTCCCCAGCGACGGTTCGTCAGCCCGATTGACCCCGCACATCCTCGCCTGCCGGGCATCTTTAGCGCCTGCGAGGTGGGGTTACGAGGGCTTTTCCCGCTAACCTTCTCCAGCAACACAAACCCTGCATGGTCCTCATCCTGCGGTCGTCACTTTCAGTGATGCGAGGTCCCATGCCCCTAACCGCAGAACCAGGAGGTAATGCCATGGCCATCATCACGATGCGTCAATTGTTGGAAGCCCGAGTTCACTTCGGTCACCAAACCCGTCGTTGGAACCCCAAGATGAATCGCTTCATCTTTGGAGAGCGCAACGATATTTACATCATCGATCTTGAGCAGACTCTCGTGCGTATCGAGACTGCCTACGCTTTCGTTCGCGATTTGGTCGCCGACGGTGGTGCGATCCTTTTCATCGGCACTAAGCAGCAGGCACAAGACCCGATCGCCGGCTTTGCTGAAAAGTGTGGCATGCCTTATATCAACGAGCGTTGGTTGGGTGGCATGTTGACAAACTTCGAAACGATTTACAAGCGCGTACAAAAGATGATTGAACTTGAGCGTTTGCTGGAGACTGGTGAGTTTGCACTCATGCCGAAGAAGGAAGCCCTTCTGAAGAGCCGTGAATTGGCCAAGTTGCAGAAGAACCTCAACGGAATTCGTCATATGACTAAGCGCCCACAGGCAGTCTTCATCATTGACACGAAGAAAGAACACATCGGTGTCACAGAAGCCAACAAACTCGGAATTCCGATCGTAGGAATTGTGGATACCAACGTTGACCCTGATCTCATCACTTACCCAATCCCAGGTAACGATGACGCGATTCGCGCTAACGAACTGATGTCAAAGATGATCGCCGAAGCAGTGACTGAAGGTCGTTATATTGCCTCGAAGCGCAATCCTGGTCTTGTAGCCCCAGACCGTAGTGATGTCGAAAAGGCTGAATTCGCTGCGACCCAGGCGAGCGCTCGAACTCAGGCTGCTGCTGCTCAAGCCGAGCGTGAAGCCCGACTCGCCGCCACCAAGGCACCAGTTGAGGAAGTAACTGCAGAAGTAACCACAGACACCCCAGCGGAGGCCTGAGCAATGTCGTTTACCGCTAAAGATGTCCAGACTCTGCGACAGGCAACTGCCGCTGGAATGATGGACTGCAAGAAGGCCCTTGAAGAAAATAATGGTGACATTGAGGAAGCTAAGCAATGGTTGCGTGAAAAAGGTTTGGCCGCTTCGGCAAAACGTGATGATCGCGATAACAACCAGGGCGTCGTGGCTTTAGTCATTTCTCATAACGTCGGTGCGATCGTCAAACTGAAATCTGAAACTGACTTTGTTGCCAGTAGCGATCAGTTCAAGGCTGAAGCTCAGACCTTGGCTGAATTGGTTGCTGCTAAAGGCGAATCTGCTGTTGCTGAACGATCAGCCATCCTTGATGACTTAAAAATCACGCTCAAGGAAAAAATTGAGTTAGGTGAAGTGGTTCGTATCGATGCGGCCGCTGGCAATATTGTGGAGAGCTATCAGCACATTCAAGGTGGACGTGGCGTCAACGCCGTTCTCGTTGAGGTACAGGGCGGTTCAGTTGATCTCGCTCACGACATCGCTGTGCACATCGCTTTCGCTCGCCCGAAATACCTCAGTCGCGACGAAATTCCAGCCGATGTTTTGGAAAAAGAAAAAGCCACTCTTGAGGCCATCAGCCGCAACGAGGGTAAGCCCGAGGCTGCTATTGCGAAAATTGTCGAAGGTCGCATTAATGGCTTCTACAAAGATGTGTGCCTCATCGAGCAGGCTTACGCCAAAGATGACAAGCAGTCAGTCACGCAAGTTCTTGGAGCGGCAAAAATTGTTCGCTTCGCTCAGGTTGAGATCGGCTGATTGATCATGGCCGGATCTGACGTCACTCCAATCCGTCAGCCCGACCGACCTGCATGGAAGCGGGTAGTGCTCAAACTTTCTGGTGAGGCCTTGGCTGAACCGACCGGCTTTGGTCTTGATACGAATGTGCTCCATCAGGTAGCGACCGAAATCAAAGATGTCCGCGAGAATTTGAAAATTGACATCGCCGTTGTCGTTGGCGGAGGAAACTTTTGGCGTGGGCTGAAAGGTACGGGTCAGGGAATGGATCAGGCTCAAGCCGACTTTATGGGAATGATCGCCACCGTGATGAACGGTCTGGCATTGCAGGACGCTCTTGAGCGAGTGGGTCAGCAAAGTCGAGTGATGACCGCCATCGAAATGCCCAAGGTTGCCGAGCCGTACATTCGCCGTCGTGCAGAACGCCATATGGAAAAAGGTCGTGTCGTTATTTTTGCTGGTGGTACGGGGAATCCCTTTTTCACGACTGATACAGCAGCAGCTTTGCGGGCCGCCGAAATTGACGCCCAGGCGATTCTCAAGGGGACTCACTCGGGAGTGGATGGGGTGTACACCGCTGACCCCAAACTTGACCCAACGGCTACTCGCTATGACCGTATTTCCCATAAAGATGTCATTGAAAAAGAACTTCGAGTGATGGATGCCACCGCTATTGCCTTTTGTCGGGATAACAAAATCCCGATCGTGGTCTTTGATGTGAGTACCCCAGGCAACATCAGATCCGTTCTTGAAGGTCAAGCCATAGGTACGCTGGTCGGGTGACGGACGACATCATTCTCGAGGCCATGGACAAGATGGATAAGGCCGTCGAGCACGCTCAATCACAGTTCACGACCATTCGCACCGGTCGGGCTACGCCTGCTCTGGTGGAAAGGCTGATGGTGAGCTATTACGGGGCCGATGTTCCCCTGCAGCAATTGGCCAGTTTTCAGGTGCCCGAAGCCCGCACGCTGGTCATTAAGCCTCACGACCGGGCCGCTCTGAATGCCATTGAAAAGGCCATTCGGGACAGCGATTTGGGCATGTCACCGTCCAATGATGGTGTCATTATTCGGCTCAATTTCCCAATGTTGACCGAACAACGGCGTCGTGACTATGTAAAAATGGTGAAGAATATGGCTGAAGATGGTCGTGTCGCCGTGCGTAATGTGCGACGAGATGGCCGCAAGCAGTTAGAAAGCGCCGAAAAGGCAGGCGAAGTTTCCAAGGATGAACTCGAGCGGGCTGAAAAAGAACTAGAAAAGATAACGCACGAACATGTTGAGCACATAGATAAGTCAGTGCAACGCAAAGAGCAAGAACTTCTAGAAGTTTGATAGGACGAGAACATGAGCGATGACAACTGGCGTGGAGGATCGGATGCAAATCCGGACGATGATTTTGAAGATTTCGGTGAACTGAGATTTTCCGAAGAGGAAAACGAGGAGGAGCAGGCGCCGTTAAGTTTCGACGACGACAATACTGGCCCACTTCCTCATTGGACGGTGAAACCAACGAGTGAATTGCCCCGTCTGTTCCCTGAAGAAACAACTCGTGATGTTTCACGTGAAGTTCAGCGTGACGATGACGGAGAAGTGGATGTGTGGGGTTCATATTCGGGCTCCGCTCCTCGTCCAGTACCTGACCGTCCAGCCGATGCTGCGCCGCGTCCGGCGAGCGACACGGGTGGCAGTCGTCCGATTGTTCGCTTGGGTGATCCGAGTACTGGAGCAAATCGTCGTGGTGCAGATACCACGACGGGTGCTGCGACACGACCGATTCCATCAGCGCGCCGTGACGAGACCAGCGATACCTCTCGTCCAGGTCGTCTAACAATTGGTGGTGATGATGTTCAGGGCCGCGTGGCGACAGGGAGTCGCACTCGACCAGTGACAGAGCGCGGACCTCGTCCCCGTCCAGAAGTTCGCCCGCGGGGTCGTGTTGCGCGCCCTTCGTCATCGAATAGTGGTGGACGCGATATGCCTATGGCAACTGCAGTTGGCATTTTGATGGTGGCTGCGTTTATTGCCGCTTTGTTATGGAAGCCCGTGGCGATTTTGGCGATAGTTGTTCTGATCTGTGGTTTGGCTTCCGTTGAGTTTTTTGAAAAGGTCACCGAGCGGGGATATCGACCGGCGTCAATCGTCGGCATCACCGTCGCTATCTGTGCACCCTTAGGGGCCTACTGGGTTGGCGAAAGCGCTTTGCCAGTGATCTTTATTTTGGCATTTATAGCTTGTGCGGCGACCTTCGTGGGCGCTTCTGGAGTACAGGCCAAACCCATGCACAATATGGCGATCACTACCTTGGGCATGCTTTGGATTGGCATGATGGGTTCATTCGGTGCCTTGCTCGCAGGGGTCTCAAATGTGCCTGGTCTTGGCAACGTAGGCACTGACACGCTGTTCATCATTGTCATCGGCGTCAGCGCCAACGATATCGGTGCACTCTTTGTCGGTCAGGCGGCTGGCAAGACTCCACTTCGAGCATGGATTAGTCCCAATAAGACATTGGAAGGTTTAATGGGCGGAACTGTGGCCACATTGGTAGCGATGTGGGTTGTCAGTTTGCAGAGTGATACTTGGAACAGCATCGGTGAAGTGTTGCTTCTTGTGATTGCAGTGTCGGTACTCGCTCCTCTCGGTGATTTGGTGGAGAGCATGTTCAAGCGCAACTTGGAGGTCAAAGATTTTGGTTCTTTGATTCGTGGCCACGGTGGGGTACTTGACCGCTTTGATAGTTACTTGTTCGTCTTGCCTGCGGCCTACTACTTATTGATGGTGCTTCAGCCGTACGCATCGTGATGTGAACGATGACCATTGTTGGCGTTTCTATTGCCGGATCATCGGGTTCAATTGGTCGACAAACACTTGAAGTGATTTTTGCTGAGAACGCTAAATCGCGCTCCGAGAATACTGGTGTTGATTATGTCGTCCACGGACTCGGAGTTGGGTCCTCCATTGATGTTCTGATTGAGCAAGCAAAGATCTTTTCACCGCGTGTGGTGGCAGTCGCCGACGAATCTCTTCATCATCAGGTACGAGATGCCCTACCGAATGTGCGTGTCGTGCGCGATATGGAAGATCTCGTGGATGGTGCCGATGTCGTTGTCAATGGCGTCGTTGGTTTTGCAGGTTTGGCCGTCACTTTAGAAACTTTGCGACAAGGTAAGCGCCTGGCATTGGCCAACAAGGAGTCCTTGATTGCCGCTGGGCCAGTGGTGCAACCTTTGCGTGCGGTGCGAGGTGCAGAAATTATTCCTGTGGATAGTGAACACTGTGCAATCCATCAATGTCTGCGCTCAACTGTGCGTCCAGATGTTGAAGTAGCGCGTCTCGTCTTGACTGCCAGCGGTGGTCCATTTCGCGGTCGATCAAAACAAGACCTCGCCGATGTCACTGTTGATCAGGCTCTCGCACATCCAACATGGAGCATGGGGCCAAAGATCACGATTGACTCCTCGACGCTGATGAATAAGGGTCTAGAAGTTATTGAGGCCCACGAATTATTTGGTGTTGATTATTCCCGCATCGAAGTAGTCGTTCATCCGCAATCGATTGTTCACTCGATGGTTGAGTTCAGTGACGGCAGCACTATCGCCCAATTGAGCCTGCCGGATATGCGCTTACCCATTGGATACGCCTTAGCGCATCCACATCGTGCCTTGACGGCCTTCGGGCGAATTGATTGGTCTGCATTATCGAGACTTGATTTTGAAGAACCTGATCTGGAGACCTTTCGTTGTTTGACTTTGGCGTATCAGGCGGGTCGCGCTGGGGGCACTGCGCCAGCGTTCTTGTCGGCTGCTAATGAGGTCGCCGTTGAAGCCTTTTTGGCGGGATTATTGAAGTGGCCGGATATAGCGGCTGTTGTTGAGTCA
The DNA here is from genome assembly GCA_009694465.1 of Ilumatobacteraceae bacterium. GTDB lineage: Bacteria > Actinomycetota > Acidimicrobiia > Acidimicrobiales > Ilumatobacteraceae > Casp-actino8. The sequence goes on along the minus strand of SHUW01000023.1, from coordinate 4,645 downwards.
TCGATGCAGGCCTATGAGGCGACAGATGGCACGCTCACGAGCAGCGAGATCATTGAGGCTGACCGTGTCGGTCGTGAAACAGCCCGTAAAGTTCTACTTGTATGAGTTTGTATCGTTCTTTACGAGAAGAGATGATGGCCGGTGGCGCGGTTAATGATGATCCCAACGCCGATCCATCGCAACCCAGTCGATTGACGGGAGTGCTATCTGGTCTCACGGTTCTCGCTCTGTTGATCTGGCTTGGCATCAGCAATGTATGGAGTTTGGTTCTCGTTGTGGGCTTATTGCTTTCGGTTTTTCTGCATGAACTTGGACACTTCAAGACTGCTGGATGGGCGGGAATGAAACGCACGCAGTTCTTCATGGGATTCGGGCCCAAAATTTGGAGCACGCATCGCAACGGTGTTGAGTACGGAGTTCGGGCTCTTCCCCTAGGGGCATTCGTGCGCATCGTGGGGATGAACAATCTTGATCCCGTCGATGAGGGCGATGAACAAGTCGCGTATTCTGCAAAGCCCTATAGGTGGCGACTCTTAGTGATCACTGCTGGTTCGCTGATGCACATCATCATCGCTGTGCTGATCATGATGTTTGTATATACCGCCGGAGGTCGCTACCAAGAAACTGGACGCATTGAAGTTCTTGGACTCACCGAGGGATCACCTGCTGCTCAAGCGGGCATCACTCCAGGTGATGAAATCATTTCAATCAACGGCGTGATTTTGGAAACCAGCGATGATTTCCGCTCATTGATGGCTGCTTCATCTGTCGGTGATGAGGTGTCGGTGGGCTTCATTCATCAGGACTCACAAGAATCAGCGCGTGTTACTTTGGTTGCTCGTCCCGGTGAGGATGGAACTGGGGTTGGATTTCTCGGTGTTGGAACGAACAGTATCGGTCGCCAGAAACTGAGTTTATTTTCTGCGACGACTCATATGACTTCTGATCTTCTTGATGGTATGGGGCGCACGATTCAGGGAATTGGCACCATTCTCAACCCAGGAAACCAATGGTCTCAGCTCACCGATTCGCAAGCGGATCCCAATTCACGACCGACGACTGTCGTCGGGATCACTCAGGTTGCAGGCGATATCGGTGATCGCGATGGCTTATACGGTGTCCTTGAGATATTGGCCTCGATCAACGTTTTCATCGGCATATTCAATCTTTTACCTTTCCTCCCCTTTGATGGTGGTCACGCCGCTATTGCCACGTACGAACGAATTCGCAGTCGAAAAGGTCACCGTCATCACGCCGATGTGGAGAAAATGTGGCCGCTCACGGTGCTCGTACTCACCTTGTTGCTATTTCTGACTTTCACTGGTTTGTACCTCGATATCACACGGCCCTTCTAATCGCTGGCAGAATGCAATCAATGTCCTCTGAATCATCAACCCCTCCCTGGTCTCTGACGCAACGTCGCCCAAGTCGTCAAATCATGGTCGGTAAAGTTCCTGTTGGCGGCGGAGCGCCGATCACGGTGCAGTCAATGACGATCACTAAGACTGCTGATGTTGAAGGCACTCTGCAACAGATTTACGCTCTGGCTGCTGCGGGTTGTGACATCGTCCGTTGCACATGCAATGAGATTGAGGCTGCAGAAGGTCTCGCGCAAATCATCCCACGTTCTCCTGTGCCAATCATTGCTGACATTCATCATCAGTACAAGATGGCCTTGGCGGCGATGGAGGCCGGTGTCCATGGTCTGCGACTTAACCCAGGGAATATTCGTCGTCCTGAACACATCAAGGCTGTGGCATCTGAGGCCCGCGATCGCGGCATCTCCATTCGTATTGGTGTCAACGGTGGATCGCTTGACCCAGAACTGTATGACAAGTACGGAGGCAAAGTAACGGCGGAGGCGATGGTTGAATCAGCTCTGAGAGAGATCGCTTATTTCGATGAAGTGGGTTTTGATCAAATCAAGATCAGCGTCAAGGCATCGAATGTTCCGCTCATGGTTGAGGCATATCGCCAACTCAGTGAAGTGACTGATCACCCATTGCATCTCGGTGTCACTGAGGCAGGACCATTGCCGAATGGTTTACTGAAAGCGACTGCGGGTATCGCTGCATTGTTGCTGGAAGGTATTGGTGACACGATTCGCTACAGCTTGACTGCAGATCCCGTTGAAGAGGCACGTGCTGGACGCCAGTTGCTTGAGGCTCTCGGCCTGCGCGAACGCAAAAACGTTGATCTCATTGCGTGTCCTAGTTGTGGTCGAGCGGAGATTGATGTGATTGATGTGGCCAATCGTGCAATGTTGGCTTTCGGTGAACGAAAGATTCCTCTGCAAGTGGCTGTGATGGGTTGTGTTGTCAACGGGCCTGGAGAAGCTCGCGAAGCCGATCTAGGAATTGCTGCTGGGAATAAGCGCGGACACCTCTTTGTCAAAGGTCGAAATGTTGCCGTTGTGCCAGAGAGTGAAATGGTTGAAGCTCTCGTGGAATGGGCGGAGTTCATCCATGAGCACGGGGCAGAGGCCGCCATCGCGCGTGTTGATACAAAGAAAGCCGAACGCGAAGCCGCTAAGGATCGATCGATGTTGCTTGATGCCCAAGGCGATGACGTGAATCGCTCAAACGAACGAATTGTAGAGATCCGCAAAAAGAGTTGAGAGCGACTACTGGCTTGAGGACTCGTCGACGCGAAACAAAGTTGCTTTGCCTGTGAGAGTGATTTCTTCATCGGGACCGAGATAGCAAACTTCACCCCGGTGCAATCGGTCGGTGCGACCAACCCCGCACAAGATCAACTCACGAGTTTGCGAGCGCAGGGTTTCAGTACCGTTGATTTGGTGGATTGAAAGTTGAAATGGGGCATGTGGCGTTTCGTAGCACCACAGATGGCCAGTGTCGGTGCGTCTCACAGGGGTAGGTCGCAAAACTGGGTCGGGGAGAGGGCGGGCAATCACGGTCGCCAACAACTCATTGATATCAACGTGTTTATTTGTGAGTCCACAACGAACCACATTGTCGCTTGACCCCATGACCTCAACGCCCGTTCCACTGAGGTAAGCATGCAAGTTTCCTGGATCAAGGTACAACGCTTCGCCGGCACTCAAGATGACATGGTTGAGGAGCAAACTTGCCACGACCGCTGGGTCATTGGGGTAGCGAGTATTCAAACGCGTGACCCACACTGCATGTGGCGAATCATGTTGTGCACATGCTTCGACAACGTCAGTGAGAAGTATGCGAATTTCTTCTGTCCCGCTGAATATGTAGTGCAGGAGATGATCGAGGTCGTGGTCGGCTAGTAAACGCGCCAAGATTGATGCTCCGCCTCCGATTGAGTGCAACAAGTCGACAGATATTGTTGGCTCGCGAAATCCACAGAATGCTTCAAATGGGCCAAGAGCACAGAGAAGTTCTGGTTTGGAAAACGGATCACGGTAAATACGTCGCGAGTTGCTCACCGGAACGCCCAATCGATTTTCTCGGGCATAGCCATTCTTGGCCTGCTCGAGTGATGGATGCGCCTGTAGTGAAAGTGGTTCGGCGGCCGCTAAAACTTTGAGCAAAAATGGCAACTCACCCGATGTTGATATCAACGGAGTTGATTGCCCGCCAGTTTCATCAACGGAGCCGCGCGAGTGAGGCACTGAAGCGTGGTCATCAACGTCGAGCATTTTTGATGATCCACCGAGATGGGTACCGAACCATAATTCTGCCCACGGGCGACCATCAGGCTCAAGGTTGAGAAGGTGGGGGATTGCTTGCTTGTCACCCCATGAGTAGTGCTGTAGAACACCGCGCACCAGCTTCATATTTAGATACCTGACCGTCCACACAACTGACGCAGAGTTCTCACAACATCACCGATTGGCACATCGCTACGTTCGCCAGTGGAACGGTCACGTACTTCGACAATGCCATCGGCGAGACCTTTACCAATGACCACGATTGTCGGGATGCCGATCAATTCGGCATCTTTGAACTTCACGCCCGGTGAAACCGTGGTGCGATCATCAATGAGCACTCGCACTCCAGCAGTTTCAAGTTCGCTGGCAATCCGTTCTGCTTCATCAGTGATGTTGTCTCCACCTTTGCTAGCAATCACGATATGAATATCGGCTGGGGCCACTTCGCGCGGCCAACATAAACCAATGTCATCAAGAGTCGCTTCGGCGATGGCCGCAACAGCGCGAGATACACCAATGCCGTAACTTCCCATAGTGACAACGACCTGCTTGCCATTTTGGTCAAGTACGGTGAGGTTCAATGCTTCGGCATATTTGCGTCCCAATTGGAAAATGTGACCTATCTCAATTCCGCGAGCCATTTCCAAAGTTCCTGAGCCGTTTTTAGCGGCGCATTGGGGACACATATCGCCAGGTCGTACATCGGCGGCTTCAATGGTGCCGTCCGCAGTGAAGTCGCGACCTGCAATAAGACCCACCACATGTTGACCGATTTTGTTTGCCCCCGTTACCCAAGGTGAACCATTGTGAATGCGCGGATCAACTAGGTAACGAATCTTTGATGGCGAACTACTACCAAGAGAATCTGGTCCGATGTACCCCTTGACCAATGCTGGGTAGGCGGCGAAATCTGTTTCAGTAAATGCTTCAGGTTCAGCGGGACCCACTTGGGCTTCTAGGCGCTTCATGTCAACATCGCGATCACCAGGAACACCGATGGCT
>SHUW01000022.1 GCA_009694465.1 Ilumatobacteraceae bacterium | reverse complement strand
TGGTCGTAGATACCACCGACCACCCGGCAACAGTAGTGCAAGACGAATTTGAAAATACTTATACCTTGCCGTATTGATGGTTTACGGAATGAGTAGTACTCGGCCGAAGGCCTGTCGACTCTCGATATAGCGGTGCGCCTCAGCTGCTTGCGAAAGGGGAAACTTGTTGTCGAGGACGACGGAAAGTTTTTGGTCAGCGATTCGTTGTAGAAGTGATCCGATGAGTGGATGAGTTCGTTGCGGGTTGAAAGCCATTTCAATGCCGAGAAACACGCCAGTAATCGAAGCATTCTTCTGCATGATCGGCCACACTTCGGGGGGAGTCACTTCTCGTCCAGCTCGTCCGACCCAACTGATTCGGCCTCGGTAAGCAAGAGCAGCGATGCTGCCCTCAAGGGTGCTACCTCCAACTGAATCAACCACTAGGTTCGCGCCTCGCCCATCGGTATATGCCATGACCTCTTTTGCGGCGTCATTTTTTGTGTAATTAATGCCGTGATCAAGTCCGTAATCTTTCAGGCGTTGTAGACGGTCATCACTTGATGAGGTGGCAATGACAATTGCTCCAGCAGCCTTAGCTAACTGAATAGCGGCAATACCCACTCCGCTGGCACCCGCTTGAATCAAGACCGTTTCACCCGCGACGAGATGACCAAACTCGAATAAGCAATCATCGGCGGTTCCGAATTCAATCGGTACGCCTGCGGCGAGTTCAATATCCAAACCTTCGGGGATGGCCCATGCCGATGAAGCGGGCACACTAATAACTTCGGCATGTGATCCGAAGCCCATCGTGGCTACAACTGCTTGTCCAGCGACGAATGAACTCACACCCTCACCGACTTGTCGGATGATTCCAGCGGCCTGATAGCCCACGATGTGTGGAGTTGTTGCCAGTACTCCGCCTTGGCGATGGAGTGTGTCGCCACCTTGAATGGCGATTGCTTTGACGTCAATCAGCAGTCCACCGGAACGCAATGCGGGTTCAGGGAACTCTTCGTAGCGCAAAACCTCTGGGCCACCCACTTGGTAAAAAACCGCTGCCTTCATGCGGGCAACCCTATTACATAGTGGGCTTGATTGACCCTGGCTGGACTTGGCAACGAGGGATCTTGGGAAACAAAGAAGCCCCGCTGCTTGCGCAACGGGGCTTCGAGTACTTGAATAAGGACTGAGAAGAGATTACTTCCTCTTAGGAGCGGCCTTCTTTTTTGGAGCTGCTTTCTTAGGAGCAGCCTTCTTAGCGACTGCTTTCTTAGGAGCAGCCTTCTTAGCGACTGCTTTCTTAGCGACTGCTTTCTTAGGAGCAGCCTTCTTAGCGACTGCTTTCTTGGCTGGAGCGGCCTTAGCAGCGGCGGCTGCAACTGCACCAGCCTTGTTCAACTTTGGGGCAGGAGATACGCCAAGGGCGATGTCCTTAAAGCCTTTAAGGGCTGTGATTTTGGCGACAGTCTTCGCCTTGATCTTGATAGTCGCACCCGTTGCTGGGTTGCGACCCATGCGTGCGGGACGCTTGATCTTGGCGAATTTGGCAAAGCCCGAGATGTTCACGATTTCGCCCTTGGCCACTGTGGCCAAGATGACGTTGATCGTTCCCTCTACGAGGTTTGTTGCCGTTTTCTTGTCGGCACCGGTGTGGTCTGATACTGCTTGGATTAGCTCTCGTTTCTTCATGAATCCAAACATATTTCATGAAATGCTGCAAATGGGGGATTTCCGTTGGTTTTTTTGAATTTTTTTCTGCAGTCGTCAAATTGCGCTACGCACCGGTTTCTCTCCCTAAGAGCGAATATGGGTACTTTCACTAGGGTTCAGTCAGGGCACAACTTTGGAAATAAGTCAGGGGGCAACGATGACGATTCCGCATCAGTTCACGAGGGAAGCGGTCGCCCAAGCCAGCGCTGACGCTTTTCGACCTTATGAAGATTTTCTCAAATCGGGCGAGCCGTATGTATCGATTTATCTGAACAATCAGTGGCTAACTCCTCCCAAGGCCGACGAAGAACTGCGGTGGGGTCAGGGTTGTTATTACGACACAACGGTTGCCCGCAAGCACGACTACTGGAAAGATATTGATCTTCCTCAGCCGACAAAAGACATCACGGTAATGCGGCAAAATCTTTTTGAGTGGGGCTACTGCTTGATTGAAGATGGCATGTCGCAAGAGCAGTGTCAGCGGATGCGGGCGCGTATCGAAGAACAAGCAGCGGCAGAACGTGCTTTAGGAATTGCTTATCTAGTGCAGTCTCAACAACACGTGTGGTCACTTGTGAACAAAGGTGCAGACTTTGTGAAGTGTCTTGAGCACGACCCGCAAGGAGTTCAAGCAGGGCCAATCATTGAGTGTTTATTGGATGAAACGCTTGGTTCGGGATGGAATCACTTTAGTTTCTTATCGAATATTTCATATCCGAATTGTCATCCACAGGCCATGCATCAAGATCAAACATTCATTGCGCCGTATAACCCGCGTGAGGCACCAGTGTTAGTGAACACGATGTATGTGTTGGAAGACGTTAATGAAATCAATGGTGGAACATTATTGATTCCTGGTTCACATAAACCCAATGGCAGTGGTGGACCGTATGCGTTATACGGTGCAATGCCCCGCCCAATAAATCTTGAGGCTAAGGCTGGCACGATCTTGATGTTTGATGGACGTTTGTTACATGGGGGAGCGGTGAATCATTCGGACAAGTTTCGCTACGTGATTACCAATTCATGTGTGAAGAGTTTTATCCGTCAGCAAGAGAATTTTTTGCTGACGGTGAGCCCTGAAGTATTAGCCAAGGCGAGTGACAAGTTGCTCTGGCGTCTCGGATTTCAGTCGCAAATTACGGTAAATTTGGTTGAGGGATATGGGTACCAGGGGACGGGAAAAATGGGTGACTCGAATGGCTCAGTGGCCCATGTTCGCCGCGAGATTGACGCTGGCAATTACCAACATGTGGGGGCCCTGACGATGGACGATGTGACAAAGATTTCAGCCGACCATTTCGCTCTGGCGCGTATTCAGCGTCAAAACGAGACATTTCGCACGCCTGAACACATCCGCAAAATGATGGACATGACACTGTGATCTAGTTGTGCTCGTAGCCTGAGAAGTCGTGATTGTGATCGACGCTCAGGGACTCAAGGCATCGCGTCCCAATCGACCTTTGTTCGCTGATGTCTCACTGACCGTCAGCGATGGGGACCGTATCGGTGTCGTGGGTCTCAATGGATGTGGAAAGAGCACTCTGCTGCGCATGATCAGTGGGGATCTTGAACCTGAAGCAGGCGTGGTTCGTCGTGGGCGTAATGCGCGGGTCGGCATCCTTGGGCAGACCCCAGTTCTGCCTGCAGGAACTGTTCGCGAGGCTGTCGGCAGTACGTGGCAGGGTGAAGCGATGTTGGATCGCCTTGGTATGAGCGGTCTGATTGAGAGCCAAACCGATGAACTATCTGGTGGGCAGAAGAAGCGGGTGGCCTTAGCGGCGCTCTTGATTGGCGAGTGGGAAGCCCTCATTCTTGATGAGCCAACCAACCATCTTGATTTAGATGCCATTGCTTATCTCGAAGAATGGCTTGCTCATTACAACGGGGGATTGCTACTTGTCACTCACGATCGCCATGTATTAGATCGAGTGACAACCAAGGTTCTTGAGATTGATCGTGGCAAGGCGTATCTCCATGTCCCAGTTGGCTGGCACGCTGGATCGGGGTATGCGGCGTATCTTTCAGGGCGTAGTGAACGAGAGGAACAAGCGGCCACTGCCGAACAGGTACGCAAGAACTTGGCGAAGACTGAATTGGCGTGGTTGCGCCGTGGAGCACCCGCGCGTACTACCAAGGCAAAATCTCGCGTGGCCTCAGCGACTGCTCTGGTGAATACCAAAGCCGAAGCCCCAGCGCGTCAAGGCGAATTGGGTTTAGGCAGAGACCTTGGATCGAAAAGACTTGGTTCAAAAGGAATTGAATTACACGGTGTGGGTTTTAGTTGGCCTAATGGTCAGCGAGTCTTGGCACCCTTTGAGCACATGCTTGAGCCGGGCGACCGTTTGGGGATCGTTGGGCCAAATGGCGCGGGTAAGAGCACTTTGCTAGATCTCATTTCGCAACGCCTCACGCCCACCGAAGGAACGATTGATATCGGGCGCACAGTCAAGATTGGGTACTACGACCAATTGGGTCGAGAACTAGATGTCACTCAGAGAGTGCGCGATGCGGTAGCGGGGGATAAGGGCTCTCCGTCTCTTGAAGACATTAATTTGATGAAGCGTTTTTGGTTTGATGGTGATTCCCAATTCGCTGAAATCTCAACTTTGTCGGGAGGTGAGCGCCGACGTTTGCAATTGTTGTTAACTCTGATTGAACAGCCCAATGTTTTATTGTTGGACGAACCGACAAACGATCTTGATCTCGACACCTTGCGAGCGATGGAGGATTTCCTTGATGACTGGCCAGGCATTGTTCTCGTGGTGAGTCACGATCGAGCCTTTTTGGACCGCACGGTTGAAGAAGTCTTGGCTCTTGATGGTCAAGGTGGAGCATCGCTTGTGCGCGGTGGGGTTGCGGGATGGCTTAAACAGCGAATCGAACGCGGGTCAAAGCCTTCGCAGGGGACCAAGAGTGTGAGCAACGGCAAAGTTGAAAACGCAGGCGCTACACCGGTGATCCCTTTGCCAGCGAAATCGGGTTCAATGAAAAGCCCAAGCACTTTAAAGCGCTTAGTTCGGCAGGCAGAAAAAGCCCTCGCGCAGGCCATCGCCGAGCGGGATATGCGTAGTGCCGAGCTTGTCACCGAGGCATCAAGTTCATCGGCCAGCCATGACTTGCTAGCAAAAATTGGTAGTCAACTAGCAATAGCGCAAACAAAAGTCGATGCTGCGGAGGACTCCTGGCTCTCGTTGGCTGCCGAGGCCGAAAGTCGTGGTATTGATATGTCGTGAGCAATTCAACATCGCCCCTCGGATATCGCTTCCCTGGTGGCAGATACACGATTGCTGACTGGGAAAACTGGCTACTGACCGATTGCACAACGGCGCAAACGCTGCCCGAGAATCTTGCCCATCCGGTGTCCTTGTTCCATGTCCCGATTCTTGGCGCAGGCACGAGCATCGCTGAGTTGTTCGAAATTTGTGGTGCCGAAGGGCCTGGGTCGGTGGGCCTTGACAGTTACGACTGGGAGTACATGCATCCTTTGCGCGTGGGCGTTGAGTACCGCATGGAGGGTGGGATTGTGCGCTGGGAAAATCTTGTGGACGAACGCGATCAGCCCTATGACTCCATGAGTTTTTCTATTGAGATGTTTGATGGTTCAGCATTAGTTGCGCGGATAACGAACACTTGGCGATTTCGCCGAAAAAAAGTAGTGAGTGCATGAGTCGTATCATCAATGTTGGCGATCAATTACCTGAGTTTGTAGTCCCAAGTGTTGACCCAGCGCGCATGAAAACAATGGCTGCTATTTTGCGCGATCCGTATCGCGTGCATTGGGATCGTGAAGCCACGCGTGAGATGGGTCTTGATGGGCGGGTCATTAATCAGGGGCCACTCAACCTCAGCTACATCGTCAATATGTTGCACGCCTTCGCAGGTCCGACGTCAATTCGACGACTCACTGTGTCCTTCGGTCGACCTGTATTTGACGGTGATCTCGTTGTCGCTGGTGGTGAGGTGACTGACGTTCAAGATTCAATATTGGTCTGCGGGGTATGGCTCAAGCGTGGAGATGAGATTGTTGTGTCGGGCACCGCGGTTGTCGATGTCGCTGCGTTGGCTAGCGTCTCATCATGAACTGGTCGTCAATGGAGTCAGCAGTCGCAGCGATGCGCCCGATTGATACTTTGGCTGTTCCTCTCGGGCCGGGAGCGCCAGGTGCTTTTCTACATTTCCTAGGCAACGACACTGAACCAGAACGTTTCACTGATCTCAAAGTATTCAGCGCGTTGCTGCCAGACCTATATGCCATTTTTGCGCGCCCAGGGGTGCATCTGAAAAGCGGATTTTTCGGACCCGCAGAAAGATTCCTTCGTGATACTGGGGCAGATGTGGATTTTGTGCCCGCAGACTTTCGTCGCTTTGAACCTACTTTGGCCCATCTCAAGCCGAGAGTATTGGCACTAGCGGCGTCAATGCCCGTGGATGGACGAGTCTCGTTGTCATTGCATGCTGGTGCGTTCACAAAGGAAATTAGCAGTGTGATCAGTGATCCCGATCGAGTGTTGATTGTTGAGTGCAGCCCAAACTTCCCACGCACTTTTGGGGCAGGAACTTATGAACATTCAATTGATATTGAAGATATTGATTTCTTGCTTCTGTCGGATCGTGTGGCTCTGAATCTCGCCGATGTTCCAGCGAGCGAAGCAGAAAGCCAAATCGCTGATATAGCCGTCACCTACATTCATGACGGATGCACATTGCAAACTGGTATTGGGGGGATCCCGACTCAGGTGGCCACGAAATTAGCTGCTGGAAGTGGGGGTGACTATGGGGTACATAGCGAGATGTTTACGACGGGTCTGATGCGACTGCACCTCGCGGGCAAAGTGACAAATCGCAAGGGGACGGAGTTTGATGGTTTTTCGGTGACCACATTCGCTGCTGGCGAACCTGACCTCTACACATGGTTGCACGAAAATCATGACGTCCGTTTTATGCCTGTAGGTATTGTCAACTCGCCCGAAGTGATATCTCGCAATCGCAATATGGTCTCCATTAACGGAGCCATGGCTATTGATCTTTCCGGTCAAGTCATTGCCGACTCCATTAATGGCAAGCAGTTCTCGGGTATTGGCGGTCATGAAGACTTTGTATCGGGTCCGGGTCTCTCTACTCATGGGCGGAGTTTGCTGTGTGTGCCGTCTACCTCAATTGTTAATGGAGTAGTGATCTCGCGCATATTGGGACGTATGCCAGAGGGAAGTGTTGTGACAACCCCGCGTCATCAGGTGGATGTCGTGATTACCGAATACGGTGCTGCGGAAATCGCTGGGCTGTCCATCGCCGAACGGGCACATGCGTTAGCAGCCATCAGTCATCCTGATTTTCGTCAACAACTATTGTCAACCGCCGATGTGTGGCCGAGCGATTAAAACTGGTTATGAACGAGTCTGCTGCCGCCTGATTGAGGTTGTGCTTTAGTTGCGTCGCAGTATGACGAGAGGAATGACTCGACCAACAGCATCGGCGGTCACTTGGTATTCGTTGTAGGCCGGCCAAACTTCGCACATCAAAGCCCACAACCGTGAGTGTTGGGACAAGGGATCCTGAGGATCCGTCACAATAGCGGTGGCCCAATATTTGTCGGACCCGACTTGAACCCACACTTGCGCGTTTTGCACAAGGTTTTCGTACCACAACGGATGTTTTGGCGCTCCACCATTGGAAGCGATCAAAAGGACGTCATCACCGTCCGAACCGTAGAACAAAGCACTGCGATTCCAAGCACCTGTTTTACGGCCTTGAGTCGTCAGCAACATTGACAACACACCTTTGTAGTTGTGACCATCAGCGCCGTCGGTTGCAACATAAGTGTTGATGTGTTTGCGAACCCAGTCCGTCGGACTATCAATGATCGGCGTTGGAGGAGTGGCATTTTGGGTGATGGTCTTGCTCATACCTGAGAGCGTAACCTCACTTCAGTGAAGAGTATCCAAAAGTTCCAGACCAGCCTCCTATTAGGCGTATGCGGGGTGGCCGTTCTTGGTGGATGTTCGGCTTCAAGTTCGCAGAGTGCACCGATGACGGTCGCTGTTGAAGTGTCGACAACGACAAGCACGACTTCGACCACAACGACGACCACAACACTTCCGCCCACCGAACTCACAACGAGCATTGGGACATCTGTTCAAGGTCGAGCTATTGATGTCGTTCATCGAGTTGATATTCCTGGAGCACGATTGGCTGTTGATGATCCGAATCGAGTCGTCGTCCTCGTCGTCGGCGTCATTCATGGTGATGAACAAGCCGGTCTTGAGGTCATTAAAGAATTGCGGGCAATGTTGCCATCGGAAATTCCGGCAAATGTTGATCTGTGGTTATTGCCGACAATCAATCCGGATGGTGTTGCGCCTCATCAGCGCCACAATGCCAATCAAGTCGATCTCAATCGCAATTTTCCTTATAAGTGGGGAATGATCGCTGAACCAGGAAACTGGGAGTACAGCGGTCCGTCAGCCGCGAGCGAACCCGAAACTCAAGCAATGGTTGATTTCGTGACGTACTTACGACCCGACATGACAGTGTGGTTTCACCAAGACGAATTCAGCATCGCTCCATCAACCGGATCTGATGGACCTTTACGTCGCGAGTATGCACGACTTACCGGCTTGCCGCTGAAAGGTGTTCCTGGCGGCACGTACACCGGAGTTGCTGCGACGTGGCAACGTAAAACTTTCACTGATGACACGGCGTTCATTGTTGAGATAGGACCAACACTCGCCCAAGGTGAAGCACTGACTCACGCACACGCGATTTTGTCAATTGTTCCGTTGTTGCCGTAAGGCGGTGCAAAAAGTTACTGGACGGCAAGTTCTTTGATCCAAGCGGGTAGGCGTTGGGGACGTCCTTGGGCATTGATGTAGGCGTGCTGGGTCTGGGCCGTGGAGATGATGTTGTCGTTAGCGGTGATCAAATAGTTGATGGTAAAGGTGGCCCCTGTGGTGGCCGCCAAAATTAAATGAACGGTGAGAAGATCGTCAAATTTGAGCGACTGGCGATATTTGACGTTCGCCTCAAGCACCGCCGAATCACCCAGACTCTCTCGTGAATCGGCATATGACTGACCTATGGAACGCAGGTATTCCACCCGAGTTTCCTCGAGATAGGGCAGATACCTGCTGTGATGCACGATTCCCATGGCATCTGTTTCAGAAAATCGAACCCGAATGTGGTGGCTGAAGGCGTATTCGCTGGGCAGCAAAGACGGTTCTGGGTTGGATCGCATGTGGCGAGAGTATCGCCAAATCACCCCTGGGGGCACATGATGGGAGCCCAGAAGATCATCGTTCTGAAAGAACTTTGTCCAAACCCGCTTCTGAGGGCGTAGGGTAGTAAGTCTTCGGGCACAGTGTCCGATTGAAGAGAGAAATGAGTACCACCGTGGCTCTAGGCACAGTGAAGTTTTTTAATGCAGAAAAAGGTTATGGATTCATCTCCCGTGAAGACGGTCCTGATGTGTTCGTGCACTTCTCACAGATCCAGTCTTCTGGCTTCAAAACCCTCCAAGAGGGTCAGAAGGTAGAATTCGACGTCGGTCCCGGACGCAAGGGCGATGAAGCCCGCGATGTCCGCGCCGTTGACTGATCATCTACTGATCAGTTTCTGATTGCATGTGTTGCCAGTCGCCGAATGGCGGCCTGCAACAATTTCAGTCCCCCATGTATGAGCGGTGCTCAAGCGCGGGTAAACCGATGCAACCTCACGGGGACGATTGAGAGATATCAGCGACAGTCGCCGAGAGTACTCGCACGAGATCGTGGCAGTTGATCTCGATATCGAGTCCACGTTTCCCGGCTGAAACGAAGATGCTGTCATACAGCAAAGCCGTCTGGTCAATGACTGTTGGCAATTTTTTGCGTTGCGCGAATGGGCTGATACCTCCTACGACGTAACCAGTCATTCTCTCTGCAGTGACGGGATCGAGCATCTCAGCCTTCTTGGCATCGAGAGCGCTGGCCATCGCTTTGAGCGATAACAAACCGGACACGGGAACGATGCCGACGCCGTGGGTGCTGTGACCCCCATGCAAAGCGACCAACAAAGTCTTGAAGACGCGTTCTTCTGCCACGCCTAAAGCCATGGCGGCGGCCTTGCCGTAGCCGTGGTCTCCCACGGCGACTTCATGACTAAATGAGGCGACCTGAAAGGAAATGCCCTCTTTTTCCAACAAAAGTATGGCTGGGGTGCTTCCTTTGGGGCCGAGGTCGGGTTTTGTCACACTGTTCATCTTTTCCGTTGTGAGAAGTGAGGAGGCATTTAGTCGCCGCAGGTAGAGTACCGAAAGCCCGAAATTATGGGTTCAGTATTTCAAGATGAGGCGACGAAGCATTCTATGAACGCACAACACCCAGACTTCAACGATGAGCAGGCCTACATCGATCACGCCTACATGTGTCTGGCGCGGAGTCGGGAGGATGCCTTGAAAATGAGGAATCTCACCGAATCTGGTCTTGGTGGTACTTTCCAAAATCGTTTTGAACGCAACGCCATTGATGATGCCCTGGTAAAACGACTGACTGAACTTGACCTAGGAGATGCTGCCTTAGTGTTTGGTCGCATTGATCGTTTTGAAAATGAAGAGCTTGAAAGTTTTCATATTGGTCGCCTCGCTGTCTCCGATGAACAACATCAACCCGTCGTCGTTGACTGGCGGGCGCCGATAGCGGAACCTTTTTACCGTGCTACTGGTCGACAGTCAATGAACTTGGCGCGTCGTCGGCATTTCATTGTGGAGTCCAACAAATTACTGGGGATCGAAGACGAACTCTTCGGCGAAGGACATCTTGGCATCGGACATGATGATGGCCTTGATGGTTCGGGTTCGGTGACGCAAGCCGAAACCGGACTGCGGGGATACAGCACTTTGTTGGCCTCAATTGAAAGAGGGCGCTCAGGGCAACTCGGAGATATTGTGGCCACGATTCAGGCTGAGCAGGATGAAATTATTCGTTCTCCGCAAAGTGGAGTACTCGTTGTTCAAGGTGGACCGGGCACCGGTAAAACTGTCGTGGCGCTGCACCGGGCTGCTTACTTGTTGTATACGAATCGTTTTCCTCTTGAGGATCAAGGGGTTTTGGTGATTGGCCCGAACCGCGTATTTTTGCGTTACATCGAACGCGTTCTGCCGTCGCTTGGCGAGGCAGGTATTGAACAGGTCATTTTGCAGGACCTCGTCAGAGATGTGACCTGGGTGACGATGTCTCATGGAGAGCCCGATTCCCATGAAACAGCGCGCATCAAAGGCGACGAGAGAATGTCTGAAGTCATTGAAAGGGCTGTGCATGATCGTCAGCGTCCTCTGCGTGAAGACTTAGTGTTGCCATTTCGTAGTGGATATGTACATCTGAGAGCACAAGAGACGGAACGCATCATAAAAAATGCGCGTCGTCGCTTTCGTCGTCATAACTCTGGTCGCAAATCGATTGAAAATGAAATATGGGGAGCTCTTGCTGCCACATGGCGCGAAGGCGATGCCACCGCTTCGCAAGTTCGTGAGTCTTTACGGCGCGATCCCGATATTCGTTTAGCCCTTGAACGAATGTGGCCCGTGCTCACGCCAGCGCAGTTGTTGCATGATCTTTTCGGCTCACGGGCGTTGTTGAAAATTGCAGGTCAGAAATATCTTGAACCCGAAGACATCGAACTCTTGTATCGCCAAAGGTCAGATGAATTGTCTGAGGTTCGCTGGACTTCGGCGGACGCGGCTTTGCTGGATGAAGCACGAGTTCATCTCGGACCTATTCCTGGCAAGAATGGTCAGATTGACGAACTTGATGAGATACCGACCTATGGGCACATCGTGATTGATGAAGTGCAAGATCTCACGCCCATGCAGTTGGCGATGGTGACGCGCCGTTCGCTGTCGGGATCAATGACCGTGGTCGGAGATCTGGCTCAAGCCACTGGGGCACATGCTCCAAAAACGTGGGAAGACGTTCTTGACCATTTGCCTGACATGAAGCCAAGTCGGATTATTGGTCTGTCGGTCGGCTATCGCATTCCAGGACAGATCATGGAGTTAGCAAATCGTGTCATGGAAGCGGCCAACCCTGGTCTTCGTGCTCCACGCGCGGTGCGCGAGGGCGTCGCCGGTCCGACAATTTCCTCAGTCTCCGAGCCTTCGCTGCTCATTGAAGAAATCATTTCTCGCACCCGCGAAATGGTTGCACTAGTCAATGGGGGCAATGTGGCAGTTGTGGTTCCAGACCGTATGGCCGATGAAGTGTCACGCAGATTTAGCGAGGCCGCTTTGATTCATGGGCGGGCTTCTACTACTGCCCTTGATCAGAGCGTCACTATTGTTCCAGTCAGCGTGGTCAAAGGTCTTGAACTTGACGGGGTCGTTGTCGTCGAACCGGCAGACATCGTTGAGGCTGAAATTCAGGGCATGCGCTCTTTGTATGTGGCATTGACTCGCGCAACGCAGCGCTTGACTGTTGTTCACGCTCGCGCACTGCCAGATGCGATGTTGTAGGACTCAAGCGCTATTTGTTGAGAAAATAAGTGACGACTTGTCCAGCAAATTTTGCTGCCTTATCGGCATCTGCAGGGCGATTAGCGGTGACGGCGAGCGTCGAGAGATCGACCATTCGGCCAAGTGACTCGGCAGTGCTGGGATCTGCGATGATCAGATCGGTTTCAATCGCCGACCACAGTGCATTGATGAGGTCGAGCTGCTCTGTTTTACCTGATTGAGTTTTGCCGCTTTTGTTGGGACCGATATAGGAAGACAGAGTGGTCATCACAGTCACCAGTTGCGGCATTAAGTCGTTGAGAGTGCCAGTAGGAAGCGGTGCTGGCACGATCTGCTCGGGTGCCATCGGTAGCGTGATCGTGCTATCAAAAGTTGTTGCGCTACATGAGGTGAATAAGGCGATACTCACCGTGAAGTAGATCATTGAAGAACGTTTCATCACTGCCTGATCAGGATGTTACGAGGATACGCGCAGAGGCAAATGCGCTGACTCCGATGACGCGTCCTTCTATTTCTACGGAAATAGACCCGTCATTTTGCAGCGATGTAATGTGACCTCGACGACCGGGGAGCATGAATGATTCCTGTAGGAAATCTAATAAACCAGGCGCGAATTCAAGTTCTTCAGGAATTCGTGAGACCGTGAAATCGGATCCAGATTGCAATTGCGATAGCGGCACGGCGTGGGGATCAATATAACTGGATCCCGGAATCGGGTTTCCATGGGGGCAAGTTGTAGGTCCACCTAGAACGCGGTTGATAGCCACTTCAACTTCGTTGCTCATGACATGTTCCCATTTGCCTGCTTCTTGATGAGCATTTGCCCAACTCAATCCCAAAATATCAGTGAGGAAACGCTCGGCTAAACGATGTCGGCGGACAACTTGCTGGGCCAGTTCTTGTCCTTCACTAGTCAAGGTGATGTGTGAGGCATCCGTTTTTACTAGGCCCGCTTTACTCATTTTCTCAATCATCTGTGAGACCGAGGCACGACTGACTTGGAGTCGCTCACCGATACGCGCTTGAATAACGTCAAGGTCATCTTCATGAAGTTCAAAAATGCACTCGCAATATTCTTCAAAGGCTGGATGGTGCTCTGCCGAATTGAACATGGCTTTAGACTACCCGTGAAAGCAGGATGGCTTCTGACGGGGCTAGGAAGTAAATCCACATCAAATGCGCAGGTCCTATGTGAATACGTTCACTCAAAAATGACACCTTGAGCAAGGGGGAGTTGGTCGGAATAGTTGATGGTTTGCGTTTGTCGACGCATGTAGGCCCGCCATGCGTCACTTCCGCTCTCGCGTCCGCCGCCGGTTTCCTTCTCACCACCGAAAGCCCCACCGATTTCCGCTCCTGATGGGCCAATATTGACATTGGCTATTCCGCAATCGCTGCCATTCGCACTTGTGAACCTCTCGGCCTCGCGCATATCGGTGGTGAAGATACTTGAAGCGAGTCCTTGGGGAACATCGTTATGTATTGAAATGGCCTGATCAAAAGTTGAGTAACTCATGACATACAAGATTGGAGCGAATGTTTCGGTGGCCACGATGGCTGTCTGTTGAGTCATACGAATGAGTGCAGGTCGAACATAGGCGGCTTGCGGGGCATCAGGTGTGGCATGTCTCTGTGAACCAGCGATGATTTCACCGCCTTGTTGAGTGGCTTGAGCAATCGCACTTTGCATGGCGTCAAGTGCAGCACCATTAATCAGCGGGCCCACCAGAGTGTCCGCACTGAGAGGATTTCCCACACGCAAATTGTTGTAGGCCTTGGAAACTCGTTCACAGACTTCATCAATTCGTGATTCATGTACGAGCAATCGACGCAAGGTGGTGCATCGTTGGCCTGCAGTGCCAGCAGCAGAAAAAGTGATGCCTCGCACCGCCAAATCGAGATCTGCGGACGGGGCAATGATCGCAGCGTTATTGCCACCCAGTTCGAGAATCGATCTACCGAAGCGTGCCGCTACGACGGGTGCGACGGCGCGTCCCATACGTGTCGATCCAGTTGCGCTGAGTAATGCAACACGATGATCAGCGGCTAACGCTGCGCCAATGTTGGCATCTCCGAAGACAACTTGACAAATATCAATAGGTGCCCCAGCGGCGACAGCAGCTCGACGTACAAGTGCCGTCGTTGCCAGAGCCGTCAGAGGTGTGAGATCAGAGGGCTTCCAAATAACAGGGTCGCCACAAACAATTGCTAAGGCGGCATTCCAAGCCCACACCGCAACGGGGAAGTTGAAGGCGCTGATGACACCAACTGGACCAAGGGGTTGCCAGGTTTCGGTGAGGCGATGTTGGGGTCGTTCAGAAGCGATCGTGAGTCCGTGAAGTTGGCGGGAAAGACCAACAGCGAAGTCACAGATGTCAATCATCTCTTGCACTTCGCCCAGAGCTTCAGAGCGAATTTTTCCGACTTCGATTTGAACAAGATCGGCGAGAGCATCTTTATGTTGGCGCAACTCAATGCCGAGATGACGAATGACTTCACCGCGCACAGGTGCAGGGACGCATCGCCATGACTGGAAAATTTCGCTGGCGATAGTCACCGTTTGATCGACCGTGGCCTCAGTCAGTTCGTTAGAAACCGAACCCAGTATTTCTCCGTTGATGGGAGACCGAACACTTATTGATGTCTGACCAGCGGGAGCGATAGTCGCCGAAGACCCGATTGACCGCAATGCATCTTGGGCGCGCTGGCAAAGTTCGCTGTTTGAGTGTGTCGCAATGCTGGAACTAGTCACATCAACAGTCTTGCCGAAAGAGATACGATCTTGACGCTTCAATCAGTAACAAATAATGGAACAAAGATCTTTGACGCTGGCGAACCTGCGGCGATGGCATCAGCGGCCATGATGATCGCCGCACCGGTATAGGCCGTGCGCTCCCCAGCAGGGAAGTGTTCGCCAGATGGGTAAACAATTCCAGTCGTGTAGGAGCCATCGTTTGTGCGATGAGCCCGAGTCCAGTACAACAAATCGGTGGCAGTGCTGAGATCGCCGATGGCTGTATGGGCCAGCGAACATTCTGCAGTTTCAGCGGCGGTCACCCAAGGCTCATCACTCACGCAGCGAATTCCACGACCGTCCATGGCGAAAGTGTCCCACAGGTCAGCGAGACGTGATTTAGCTTGCTCTCCTTCAAGGGCGTTCGTGAGCACTGGGTAGTACCAGTCCATCGCCCAACGAGTTTTGGGTTCAAAAGCATCGGGCCGATTTGAAATGACACCTCGCAATTTGTCGGCGGCGAGAACCCAATGTGGTCGTGGCTCATTGATTAATTCAGCCAAATTGATAGCGCATGTGAGAGCGTGCCAGATACTTGATGAGCCAGTGAGAAGCGCGTAGTCCCACGGCGTGGCGTGCTCTTCTTTAGCCCACAAAATTGTGCCGTCATGACGTCGCATTGACAAGACCCATTCAATGGCGCGTTCAACCGTTGGCCACAAATGATCAACGAATCCACGGTCCCATGTGCACAGCCAGTGATGCCAAACACCCGCGGCGATGTACGCACAGACGTTGGTATCAAGTTTTGGTTCTTCGACAATGCCACCCGGAAGGTAATAGTTGAACCACCAGCCATCGGCATGTTGAATATCAACGAGCCATTCGTAAGCCCGCTCTGCATTGTTATGGAGACCTGCGATATCTAGTGCGATCGCCGTTTCAACATGGTTCCATGGATCACAATGCCCATCTTTGAACCAGGGGATCATGCCGTTGTCAAGTTGCAAGGCGGCAATGGATTCTGCTGTTTGAACAACTTCATCGGCGCTGAGAACGCCTTCAATGTGGGGAATCAGGCTCATGCGGGCACCGGCATCTTCTTGGCGTAGATGATCAGACTTTTACCCATCAGTGGGGAGAGAGTCCTTTCGGCCACTTTGATTGAACGAGGTTGTTTGGTGATGTCCCACTCAAGAAACTGCTTATAACGATTAACCATTTTGCTGTCCTCGCGACGCGGACCAACTGCGCACTTGAGCCACCAATATGGGGAGTGAAGGGCGTGGGCGTGGTGTGAACTGGTGACGATCAGCCCTGCCGAGCGAAGTTTTGCTTCAAGTTCAGTTTGCGAATAAATGCGTACATGACCACCCACAGATTTGGGGGCGTGGTACTCGTCGCTGAGCATCCAGTTGATTTTTTCCGGCCACCACGATGGCACCGTGCAGGCCAAAGTTCCACCCGGTCGCAGAACGCGTGCTAATTCGGCGATGGCGCTGACATCTTGTTGGATGTGTTCGAGTACCTCAGAAGTGACAACACGGTCAAAGGTGTGATCGGCGAAGGGAAGATTGGTGGCGTCACCACGCAGTGCACCGATGTAGCGATCGCCAGGAATTTCGTCAGCCTCAATCATCGCTCCGAAGGTTGCACGAGTCATACGGACCTCGTCATCGGCGTAGTCAAGAGCAACGATGCGACCACCCAATCGGGCGATCTCAAAAGCATGGCGACCAAAGCCAGCGCCGGCATCAAGAACGAGGTCGCCAGGGGTTAGTCCGAGACGATTGAAGCGGATCGTCAACATCGTTATTTGACGCGGCCATTTCTGAGAAGTTTCTCTTGGTTGGCAGGCATCGCTAAAACTTGGCGATATTGCTCAACAGTTTGTTCAGCGCATTTGCGCCATGTCCAACGTTCAACAACGCGATGACGTCCGTTGAGTCCGACGCGAGCGCGAAGTTCGGGGTCATCAAGCCCACGGCGAATAGTGGCTGCCAATCCATCAGCATCGCCAGCCTTGCAACCCAAAACTGTGTCGCCGTCAATACCAGTTACTTCAGGGAGCGCTCCACCATCAGTTGCAACAAGGCAGATGCCGGTGCACATCGCTTCAATCGCAGGAAGGCTGAAACCCTCATAGAGCGAGGGAACGACAGCAAGTTCGGCTTGAGCGTAGAGTTCCACGATGCGTTCATCAGTGACATCAGAGATGAATTGAATATGTGGAGCGAGACCGAGTTTGTCAATGAGATCCATGCTTTTTCCAGGCTTGGGTTTACCAATGATGGTCAATGTGACATCACGCTCGGTACGCAACTTCGCTACCGCTTCGAGAAGGTATGACAATCCTTTGAGTGCCACATCGGCAGAGGCGGTGGTGATCAGTCTGCCCGGGATGCGTTGCACCGTGGGCAGGGGTTTAAAGAGATCAGGGTCCACTCCAACTGGCACAAGGCGCATGCGGTCATAAGAAACGCCCATGTCGGCGTGAATATCCTTGATGCTGTTTTCGCTGACGACCACGATGCGCGGCATGCGACTTGCCACGCGACCTTGCATTTTGACGAAGGAGTAAAAACGTGAGACACCAAACTTTTTATACCAATTTGGTGAATGGTCCATCTCGAGGGCGCGATCACGAGTAATCGGGTGATGCAGAGTCACGATCGTGGGAATGAGTTTTTCTAAACCAAGAATGCCATAGCCCAAGCACTGATTATCGTGGACCAGATCAAATTCACCTGTGCGTTTGCTCAGATGGCGCTTCACGCGAGCGCTAAATGCCGCTGGTTCGGCGAATGTGCCGGTGAGGAACAAACCAAGTTCATAAAAGTCTTCACGGGTTTTGAGTTCCCAAATTGCAGGAAAACGGAACGGGTAATGGTCATTGATCAAGTCCAAGCTTGGCAACTTGGTCAGTGCCACACGCGGGTCTAGGACCGGGTACGGCTGTCCACCGAAAACCTCAACTGAGTGCCCGAGATCAACGAGAGCCTTGGTGAGATGGCGCGTGTAAACACCTTGACCACCGACATGGGGTTTGCCTCGATACGTGAGGTAGGCGACCTTGATCGGCCCTTGGGGGTCATGGGCACTCGGCATGGGTTGCAATGCTACCGTCGGGTCACTTAGTGACTCCCTGTGAGGCTGTGACCTGCGCTTTTAGAAGTTGATCAGACCCTGGTAAAGACAGAAGTGGGGTCGGGTTATCGCCGAGGAGGGGCGCTAGGTCGAGCCCGCAGGTCAGCAATAGCAATACGCTGCTGAGTTCTGACTGTTTGACAGATTGGGCAGACTTCTATGTGGTACACAATCCGCTTACGGATCGGGATATCCAAGTGACCCGACCAGCGAAACAGGATCTCGGCCAATTCGGGGCAGGACCTACGCCCCACCTGAGCCACGCAGTACGCGTCAAAGCACTTCTCGAGTTGGTCGCGCATCCGATGGACTAGAGAATGGAGGTCTTTGGGCAAAACTTCTAGGTCACTTGCTAGGTCATTTCCTTCTAGACCGTGGTCGACGAGCAGGCTCAATATCATCCGGTCGCGTTCTCCTAGACCTTCAGCGGCAGATTTAAGAAGGCCCTTGAGTTCTTCGTATGCCACCAACGCACCTTCGGAGTGTGGATCACGAACACCTGGTTGGTCGCTGGGTGAATCTGATTGAAAATCAGTGGCAACCGAGCGCAGACCTTTGGCGTTATATCGGTACACCTCTCGGACAAGGATTTGTTGTAGCCATTGGGGAAGTCGTTCGGGTTCATGAAGGCTATGTAGTTTTTTTGCGGCGATAAAGAACACATCTTGCAAGATGTCGTCGCAGGCGTGCTTATCGTAGAGCTTCAGGCGTGCAGCTCTACGGAGGGGTGGAGAGTGTCGCTTGTAGATCTTCGTGAAAGCATTGTGGTCACCAGCGAGATACGCCGCAATTAAGTCAGTGTCAGTGGTGGCATCCATAAAAAATGCTTCACCTCGCGGCGAGACTTTTATCGGCCGCTATTCATCATTGAGAATTTGCTGACCGCCAACGCTATGTGCCGTCTACGACCTCAATGTCAAACCAACGGTGGAAAGTCTCTCCAGCGCTGAGAACAAATGGCGAGTCATTGCTCGCATTAGGTGGACCGGATTGTGGTTCAATACATGTCGCATTTTCTGGTTTGTCAAATATCACCCAATGCGAGCAGTCGCTTGTCAATGTCAGCCGTTGTTCGTTGACGGTTAGCGTCACATCATCTTGGGGCTTGATGAAGCAATCATCAAGAGGTGACTGAGGTGGCTCTACCTCTTGAGTAGTGGTGATGCCTTGATCGTCGCGCAGTAGCATCGATTCAAATCGCAGAGATGAACTCTGAGGTTTGATGAACCACGGATGCCACCCCACTTGTATTGGCATGGTTTCATGCGCTGTGACGGTCAATTCAAAATGAATGCGATGATCTGTCACTTCTATGTGATGGAGCACGCTGCCTTGGAAGGGCCAATGAATTCCAAAATCAGTTTCTAACGTTATTGACGAAGATGTTTGCTGGCTGATATCCCAGGTTTGGTCAAAGACCGTACCGTGAATGGAATGGGGTTGACGGTTGAGACGGAGTTGGTGGGTCGCGTTGTTGAAGTGAAGTTTTCCGTGGCGTAGGCGACCAGCAAAAGGAACCATTGGGTAGCAACCCCACGAGAGAGGATCGTCAGCGTTGCTTCCTGTGAGCAAGATGTGCTGTTCGTTGATGACAAGAGAGCCGAGTCGCGATCCGAACTCGGGGAATACCTTGGCGATGATCTGGTGATTAGGTGACGTCAGCGTAATCACGCCGTCAGTATCGCAGTAACCCGAGTGAATTGTCAGGGATACCTATTTTTGTGGCACGATCAGAG
>SHUW01000021.1 GCA_009694465.1 Ilumatobacteraceae bacterium | reverse complement strand
CTACCTGCGATGTCAGGCGGGGCTATAGCGGACAGCTGAGCCATCTCGCACAAAGCCATATAACGAGATGCCGGCACGACGAGCGGTCTGCACGGCGAGCGACGTTGGCGCACTCACCGAGACCAAGGTTCCAAAGCCGGCGGCCCATGCTTTCTGAACCATCTCAAAACTGGCGCGACCAGAAACAAAAAGCCCAAGAGAGTGAGCGGGTATCTGACCATCAAGCAAAAGTTTGCCGACCACCTTGTCCACCGCGTTATGGCGCCCAACATCCTCACGAACGACAAGAACATTTCCCTCGCTGTCAAAAGCCGCGGCGGCATGCACAGCCCCAGTCAATGCAAATAATTGCTGTGAAGATTGCACACGCTGAGGAATTTGCAAAATCAGTTCGGATTCAAAAACAACTAAGGAGTCGCCCAACAAGGGAGACAAGCGATCAGTCAATTCATCGAGCGATTGTGAACCACACAGACCACAACTTGATGATGTCGTTCCCAGTCGCGGTGTTGGTATGGGTGCCAAACCACCAGTCTCCACTGTCACGATGTTGAACTCACTCTCAACGGCCGACCCATTAGCGCAGTAACGCACGGTGAGAATTGGTGCTCCAGCCAAAAGGCCATCGGCGTGACAAAATCCAACGGCTAATTCATAATCATGACCAGGTGTGCGCATCGTCGTCGCCACTAAATGGCCATCCAGCTGAATGGACATCGGTTCTTCAACGACTAAGTCATCAGGAGCGCGACGCTGTGCATCTTTACCAATCTTGACGACAAGTATTTGGTCAGTGCGTTTGCGAGCCACAGGGCAAAGACTACGGTTCGTGGCAACTGATCAGCGCACGCAAGGCGGCTGATCTCCGATGCCTCGGGGACTTTTCTTTACAAACGATGATTCGTGGACATCTCGCGGGATATGTTCTTTGCTAGATGTTCGGCGGCTACTGGATGTAACGCCAAATACAGCGACGGCTCGGTGAGTTCGATTTCCATAATCGTCGGCCCAGCAGAACCTGGAACTAGATCAACACGGGCATACAACAATTTTCCGAAACGCTGGGTCAACCAATTAATTGTTCTTTCCCCGATGAGTAGTTGCTCACTTGTGGCTTCACGCGAGGCAATACGCTCTTCGGCATAGAGGCCACCAGACATATTTTTTTCTGAGGCCAGCAACGCTCCCTTGGCAAATGCATGCGAATAGACGCCATCAAGAAACACTAAACCTGTTTCGTCTTGACTCTCAATATCAATGAGGTAAGGCTGCAACATCACTGCTCGCCCAGCATTCAGCAAACTAGAGATATGAATTGAGGCAGATTCAATTGAAGAATGGCGTTCAGTATCATTGCTCCCCGCGCTGATCGTCGGCTTGACGACGACATCACCAAGAAGTATCAACCTCTCCAACTCGACTAACCAATTGTCAGTGGTTGAGGTGGCAAAAGCCGTCGGCACGACGGGCAAGCCAGATTTTTCAATCTCGCTCAAGTAGTGCTTATCTGTATTCCAACGAATCACTTCTTGGGCGTTACGCAATGTAGTCACTGAAGAAACATCACTCACCCATTTCATGAACTCCTCATAGCGCCGGTGATAATCCCAGGTACTACGAATCACAACAAGATCAAATGACGACCAATCAATCGTGTCATCATCCCAAGATACTTCGTCAACCAAAAGCCCTTGAGCGGTGACAGCCTCAAGCAGTAGTCGCATGTCGTAATCGAAACCAAGTGCTTCGGTACATGTCACGAGCGCGACAGAGCCCCAAGTTTCCTTGGGGCCCTGAGCAACTTCTTGATTCACTTGGTTCACTTTTTGGGATGGATTAGTAATCTTCCATGCCACCGCCGTGAGCGGCGTGGTCATCCTTCTCAGGCTTGTCAGCAATAACACATTCAGTCGTGAGGAACAACGCAGCAATGGATGCTGCGTTCTGCAGTGCTGAGCGAGTTACCTTGGCAGCGTCAATGACGCCGATTGCGACGAGGTCAACATATTCGCCAGTCGCAGCATTGAGGCCGTTTGAACCAGTCAGGTTGCGAACTCGCTCAACGACTACTCCACCCTCCATACCAGCGTTCTCAGCGATCTGCTTGAGAGGAGCTTCAAGAGCCTTGGCAACCAGTCGGGCGCCAGTGGCTTCATCACCCGAAAGTGACGCAGCACATGCAAGCACGGCAGCCTGTGAACGAAGTAAAGCAACTCCGCCGCCAGGTACGACGCCTTCTTCAATCGCAGCCTTAGTAGTGCTGACTGCGTCTTCAATGCGGTGCTTCTTCTCTTTCAACTCGACTTCAGTGGCTGCACCAACCTTGAGGACAGCAACGCCACCGGACAACTTGGCAAGACGCTCTTGCAGTTTTTCACGGTCATAATCAGAATCAGTGTTTTCGATTTCAGCCTTGATCTGATTGATGCGACCCTTAATGTCGCCATCATCGCCAGCACCTTCAACCAATGTGGTCTCGTCTTTGGTGATGATCATCTTTTTGGCTTTACCCAAAAGATCAAGGGTTGCGGTTTCCAACTTCAAGCCAACTTCTTCGCTGATGACCTGACCACCGGTGAGGATGGCAATGTCTTGCAGCATGGCCTTGCGGCGCTCACCAAAACCGGGAGCCTTGACAGCGACTGACTTGAAGGTGCCACGAATCTTGTTAACCACCAAAGTGGCCAACGCTTCACCGTCAACATCCTCGGCGATGATCACCAAAGGACGACCTGACTGCATGACTTTTTCCAAGATTGGCAACATGTCGCGTACGGTGGAGATCTTCGAAGACACCAACAAGATGTAAGGGTCTTCAAGAACAACTTCCATCCGCTCAGTGTCGGTCACGAAGTAGGGCGAGATGTAGCCCTTGTCGAAGCGCATACCTTCAACGAGATCCATCTCCATACCGAAGGTCTGACTTTCTTCGACGGTGATCACTCCGTCTTTGCCAACCTTGTCAATGGCGTCTGAAATCATCGTGCCGATTTCAGTATCAGCAGCCGAAATTGAAGCAACCTGAGCGATCTGCTCTTTGTTGTCAACTTCTTTAGAGAGTTCTTTGATGGAAGCCAAAGCAGCCACAACGGCGGCTTCGATGCCCTTCTTGAGGCTCATTGGGTTCGCACCAGCAGCCACGTTGCGCAAACCTTCGCGCACCATTGCCCAAGCCAACACCGTGGCTGTCGTCGTCCCGTCACCGGCTACGTCATCAGTCTTCTTGGCGACTTCTTTGACTAGTTCAGCGCCGATCTTCTCGTAAGGATCCTCAAGATCAATCTCTTTGGCGATAGATACGCCGTCATTGGTGATCGTGGGGGCGCCCCACTTCTTTTCCAAAACAACGTTGCGACCTTTTGGTCCAAGCGTGACGCGCACTGCGTCAGCAAGCTTGTTCATACCAGCTTCTAGACCTCTGCGGGCCTGCTCATCGAATGCAATCAACTTCGCCATGTGGATCTCCTTGAGGGGCGTTTGGGTTACGGATATTAAATCTGGACTCGCTCACACTGACTCCGAACAAGTGCTAGCACTCTACGGGGGCGAGTGCTAATGCGACAACCGAACACCCGACTTTGACCCCTTAAATTGCTCTTCCGCTCAGGTAATCCCTTGCTGGTAAGGCGTAAAGCGCTTCCTTGGTTTATCCTGCGGTATGGATGTTGTCGTTGTCGGAGGTGGGGTTGCTGGTTTGTCCACAGCCCTCAAATTGAGCCGAGCAGGCCATCAAGTCACGGTTTTGGAGCGAGACGACACTCCGATGCCCGAGAATGCTGACGATGCCTTCGATTGGGATAGGCGCGGGGCGCCACAGGTTCGCCATAGCCACGCCTTTTTAGCCCGTCTCGTTTCTCTACTCCGACAGAACGAACCAGATGTTCTCGAGAAATTGTTTGAGGCGGGAGCAACCGAAATCAAGTTTGGTGAGGATCTCCCCTCGACGATGGTCGGCTTTGTGCCTGAAGCCGAGGATGCCGAATTGAGCATGCTCACATGCCGACGCACGACCTTTGAGTGGGTGCTGCGCCGTGTCGTACTTGATGAGGGTCGCGTCATTTTCAAGACTGGTATCGGGGTTAATGGCTTCACCCACAAGATCGATGACGCCTCGGGCCGCAAACAAATCACTGGCGTCACTTTGGAAAACGGGACCACTCTCGCTGGCGATCTTGTGGTCGTGGCCGGTGGTCGCCGTTCGTCTCTACCCGATTGGCTGAACGACATCGGAGCGGGACCCGTTCAAGAAGAAGTTGAAGAAACCGGCATCGTTTATGCCTCGCGTTTTTATCGCTTGCTGCCAGGCGCCGTGTATCCCCCACGCAGTGGTCCGATCGGTGGAGATCTCGGCTATATCAAATACGGAGTGTTCGTCGGAGATAACAACACTTTTTCCATCACACTTGCGACACCCACCGCTGACAACGAGTTGCGCACGAAATTGTCTGATCCTTCAGTCTTTGATGAAGCGGCTCGCAAACTTGTGGCCACTGCCCCGTATCTCGATGGTCGTGCCACGGCGTTATCTGATGAGGTGTACACCATGGCCGGCTTGTTGAATCGTCAACGCCATTATGTCGTCGACGGCATGCCACTGGTGTTGGGAATGTTGCCTGTGGGAGATGCCGTGATCTGCACCAACCCGCTCTACGGACGAGGCTGCTCCACTGGTTACTGGGGTGCACATCTGATGACTCAAGCCATCGTCGCACACAGCGACAATCTCTTTGACTTGGCAGTTGAGTATGACGCAATGCTGCAACGAGAAATCATCCCGTGGTATCGATCAACTGTTGAACAAGATGCCGAAGCGAGACGCGTCTCAACATCTTTGTTAAACGGTGAAGATCCCGACGGTGAGGCTGATGATGCAAAAACATTTATGCGTTCGGTATTGCGCGAAGGACTGTTGCCAGCATTGCGTTACGACCCAGTTGTTTTTCGGGCCTTCATCCGCAACTTCAATCTTCTCACTGCACCTGACGCGATGATGAAAGATACCGATGTCATGAATCGAGTTCTGGCGATCTGGCAAGACCGCGAAAATCGTCCAGCAGAAGTTTCCATTGGACCAAAACTTCGCCGCGAGTTCTTAGAACTTCTCCCGGCCTAGACGACGTTTCAGCCGCCAGCGACAGCAGGAATGATGCTCACGGTTTCGCCTGCGGGCACCGGAGTCTCCAGACCCTGCAAGTAACGCACATCATCATCTGCCACAAAAAGATTCACAAAGCGGCGCAAGCCACCGTTGTCATCGAACAAACGCTCTTTGAATCCGGGGTGAACAGCCTCAAGATTGGTCAACACCTCGCCGAGGGTTGCGCCCTCAACGGACACAGTCGAGACACCGCCCGAAAGTGGTCGAAGGGTTGTCGGGATGCGCACAGTGACGGACATATCTCAAACCCTACCGATTAAGTCAGGAATATCCCAACTGATAATTCCGCAACCCTGTCACAGAGGCGACAGACTGCTTCTGTGCGAGTTCTGGCTGCTGTGGACAAATTTAAAGGAACCGCAAGTGCCAAAGATGTGGCGCGTTCCATCGGCCACGCCTGCTGGGAACTTGGAATTGAATGCGATGAAGTGGCCCTCGCTGATGGTGGTGAGGGAACCTTGGATGTCCTCGGTGGTCCCAACCGTGAATCCGTTGTCACGGGACCACTTGGCAAACCTGTCAAAGCTCAGTGGAGATTTCAGGGAGACACTGCTGTCATCGAAATGGCGCGAGCTTCTGGACTCTCCATCGTTGGCGATGCTCAACATAATGATGCGGTAGCAGCGTCCACAACTGGAACGGGAGAACTCATCGACAAAGCACTTGACCTCGGTGCTCGTCGCATCATCGTGTGTCTTGGCGGTTCGGCCACAACCGACGGCGGACTGGGAGCGATTCGCTCCATTCGCTCGCCGGCACGATTGAAAGCAGTTGACTTTTTGATCGCCTGTGATGTGACAACTCAATTTGTTGACGCAGCAGTTGTTTTCGGTCCGCAAAAAGGAGCCACAGCGAGCCAAGTACGTCTGCTCACAGGAAGGCTTGAGCGATTGGTACAGATGTACCGTGAAAATTACGGTGTTGATGTCTCAAAGATCGAAGGAGCAGGAGCAGCAGGTGGACTGGCGGGAGGATTGGTCGCTCTCGGTGGAAAATTAATTCCAGGATTTGAGATGGTCGCCGATGAAGCAAATCTGCATGATCGAGTGGCACAGGCAGATCTCGTGATTACGGGTGAGGGCCAAATTGATCACACCAGTTATGACGGCAAGGTAGTCGGCGGAGTCATTGATACCGCTCATCACTTCAACAAACCCGTTGCCGCCATCGTGGGCTCAATAGATTTTGAACTGGTCACGGACGATGCGTTAATACGCCCGAATCCATTGCTCGCAATCAGCGAAATCTACGGTCGTGAAAAAGCCATGAATGAACCGTTGTGGTGCATTGAGCACGCAACTTTGGAACTACTACGAAACTATGCGTTGAACTAATCAGCCAGCAATAGTTGTTGTTGTTGTCTCGGTTGTTGAACCTGGCAACGCTCCTGGCAACAACTTGCCAGCGAGATCAGTTCCAAGCAAAACCAAAACTTGCGCTTCTCCCAACGATCCACCTTCAACGGGTGCAGGTGTCGCCACTGGTTGAATCTGTACGCCACCCAAAATGTCGGCCACCGCAGTGGCACCACCTTCATAGCCAGCGACATAATAAACAATCGTCACACTTTGTTTACCAATAGTTGCGTCGGCGTTAATCGGTTGGGTGACAATGAAATTTTCTGACTGCAGAGCGGTTGACATTTGTCCAGCCGAACCTGTAATTCCCGAAGCGTTAGCCACCAAGATTTTAAAACCAGTACGTGTAGGAAGTGTCGTCGCAACTGGCAATGTTGGTGCAGATGAATCTCCCGGTGCCAACGTCGTTGCTGCTGGATTACCCGCTGAGTCCGATGTATCACTGTTGATATCACGCAGGATCAAAAACCCAAGGAGCACAGCGATTGCCGCCACGACGACACTGACGGTGGTGGAAACGCTGACACCATTACCCGCATTTGAGGAACTTCGATCTTGAGATGATCCGTCTTGAATGTTCATGCTTGTAATCCTCCAGATTCCGCAGCGCCATCTAGACGCATACGACGACGACGCTCGCGCGCCCTCTGCAGACGACGAACAACAAGAGGATCGTACGCCAATGCTTCGTCAGTATCTAGCAGTCTGTTCAATTCGTTGTAATAATCGTCTGCGGAACAGAGAAACCGTTCCCGCAACATGAGGTCCTTGACCCCGTCTTGGGTCCACCAAGAACGCTCAAAATCGAGGATGGCTTGTTCACGTTCTGTTAACGACATTGTCTAAGCCTGCCCGTTGGAGGTGCCCCAATACAAGCACCATCAAAAACAGGCTGAGGCCCAAGAGAGTGCTATGGGAGTCCAAGGGGACTATTCTGACCCAGTATGAGCAGGGAAAACGTCTCAAAACCTTTTGTCATAGGCGTTGCGGGCGGAACCTGCTCGGGCAAAACGACGGTGGCAGAAAGACTTGTTGAAGTCATCGGCTCGGAAAAACTTGCCCTCATACGCCAAGACGCTTATTACATCGAGCGCACCGATCAACCTTTTGATGTCAGGGCTGCTGCCAATTACGACCACCCCGATGCTTTTGATTGGGACCTGATGACCAACCAATTACAACTTTTAATTGCTGGAGAGTCGGTCAATGTTCCAATTTACGATTATGCCGATCACAACCGGTCGACTGAAGTTGAAAAGATCACACCCTCGCGAATTGTTGTCTTTGAAGGGATTTTGGCGCTCATTGAACCCCGCTTACGAGCTCTCTTTGATCTCAAGATCTATGTTGACACCCCCGCCGATATTCGGCTGACGCGTCGCTTGCGTCGCGATGTCTTAGATCGTGGCCGCACGTACGACAGTGTGATCAATCAGTATCTATTGACAGTCCGACCGAGTCACGAGCAATTCATTGAACCCAGCAAACGCTTCGCTGATGTCATCTTTCCCGAAGGTGGACACAACGATGCCGCATTCGAGATTCTTGTCGCCCGCGTTCGCGAACTCCTGATGTAACGATGTCTGGAGCCGGGTGTGGGGATTGAACCCACGACCAACCGCTTACAAGGCGGTTGCTCTACCACTGAGCTAACCCGGCGTGCCTCACTTGTGAGACCTTGACAGGTTAGCGACGATGACGGGCGACTTCATAGGTCGCCAGTGAGGCTGCCACCGAAACATTCAGAGAACTCAGCCGACCTTTCATCGGGATGCTGACGATCAGGTCACAGCGCTCACGCACTAAGCGCGAGAGACCAGCACCTTCGGCACCGACAACCAAGCAGATGCCCTCTGAGGCCAAGTCCCCGAGATCAAACAGCGACTTATCAGCAGCGTCGTCAAGACCCACGACCCAAATACCCAGTTCCCGCATACGAGTGAGGGCTGTTGGCAACCCTCCCACGACTGACAGAGGTACATATTCAATTGCTCCGACTGCGGCCTTAGCCACCGTCGGCGTGATGTGCACACTGCGATGGCGCGGCAAGATCACTCCGTCAACGCCAGCCCCGTCGCAGCAACGCAACAAAGCTCCTAAGTTTCCTGGATCCGTCACGCCATCAACAGCCACCAAGAATGGAGACTTCCCAGGACGACGGCGCAACATCGCTTCAATGGGCACCGATGGAAGTGCTTCAGCATGGGCTAAAACGCCTTGGGGCGCTTCGCTGCGGGCGGTGTATTCCAGTTTTTTACGACTGACTTCAACGACTGGCACGCGATTAGCGCGCGCTAACTGCTTGATGTCATCAATGACTTCGTTGGCGTCCATGTCGCCAGCGATCCACACTTCAAAACAACGGCGACGACCAGCAATCAATAATTCGCGCACAGCCTGACGACCTTCAACTTGGGTACCGCCGAGATCGTCATCCTTATCACCAGTCGCACGACCAGTACCGCGACCCGATCCACGACCAGGCTTTATTGGACCCGCCGGCACAGCACCTGTGCGCGCCGCCCCACGGGGATCAGCCACTCGGGGTCCGCGACTGGATGGACCGGGGTTGCGCCCTTTCACTGGGACCGCACGAGGTGTCACGACTTTGCCTTTGCCAGCCGTAACAGCCTTTGACGAGGGTCGCGCCCGTGTCACAGGTTTTGCCGCCGTTTTTCCTTTGCCACTTGCTGCCGGACGCGGGCTCGCGCTTTTGCGCGGTGCTGGACTCTTACGAATGGCCATCAGACTTCACTCCTGTGATCGACTTGAAAAAGTACCGCGACTGCCCAACAAGCAATTCCTTCTTGTCGGCCGAGTGCGCCAAGACCTTCGGCGCGTCGCCCCTTGACTGACACAGTAGTGCCGGCAGTTTTTGACAACTTGTCCTGCATCTCATCGCGTCGCGGGGCCAACTTTGGTTGCTCGCACACCACGCTGCAATCAATATTTCCAATCAGCCATCCTTGAGAGCGCACCATGACACTTACTTGATCGAGGATTATGAGCGAATCGACGCCTTTCCACGCAGGATCAGTATCGGCGAAGTGTTGGCCGATATCACCAAGACCAGCAGCTCCCAATAAAGCATCGGCACAGGCGTGGGCAATCACATCAGCATCGCTATGGCCTTCAAGACCACGCTCCCCCACAAAATGCACACCGCCCAAAATCAACGCCCGCGACGGATCATCGCTAAAACGATGAATATCAAAACCCTGACCCACGCGAACAGCAGAAATACTCATGATCTATGCCTGACCTGTCATAAGAAACTCACGCGCCCACAACAAATCTTGGCGATGGGTGATCTTTCGATTGTTCGCTTCGCCGGGCACGACTATGACGGTACCGCCAACGGCCTCCACCAGCGAGGAATCATCGGTGCCATCAATCTCATTGAGATATGCCCTGCGCAGAATCGCAGCACTAAAAGCCTGCGGCGTCTGCACGGCCACAAGGGTCGCCCGATCGGGGGTAGTGACAACATGCGGAACTGCTAATCCGACAAAAGGCGAATGGGTTACTTCAATCACCTTGACCGTATCCACAACTGGCAAGCCAGGTATCGACCCGTCAGCACCCGCCTCAATGGTTTTAATCACTGCCCGAAAGAGGTTTTCACTGGCGAAGGGTCGCGCCGCATCATGAACCAAAATAATCCCCGCGTCACCTGGTACGAGTGCAAGTCCACGGCGCACACTTGCGGTCCGCGTCGGGCCACCCGCGCAGACTGCGACGCGATGTTCAGATCTCGCACCACCGACTGCATGCTTGTCCACCTCATCTTGAAGATCTGAACTCGGGACGACCAGCACCACACCTGCGCTACAGACCAAAGCCATATCCACGCAATGATCCAAGACACGCTTGTCACCCAGCGATTCAAACTGCTTCATCGATCCAAACCGGCGCCCTGAACCGCCTGCGACAACGACGGTCCAGACCGAACCAAGCCGAGAATTAACTGTGAGTGAACGCTGAACATCAGACATCAGCCTTGAGGGTAGTACCGTATGCTTCTGATGACATACGAAGACGTCCTCCTCCGCACAGACTTTTTTGGCGATGCACCTTCCGAGCAGGTGGCGATGATCGCTGCCGCAGGTCGAAAGCGCATCCTTTCGCGTGGCGATCACCTGTTTGAGGCAGGCGAAGAAGCAGAGTCGATGTACATCGTCATCAGCGGTCGCGTGGCTATCGCCATCGCCAGTGAACTTGACAAGCGCGAGAGCATGATCGCTCTGATGGAATCTGGCGACTTATTCGGTGAGATGGGATTACTCG
Organism: Ilumatobacteraceae bacterium; assembly: GCA_009694465.1. Taxonomy (GTDB): domain Bacteria; phylum Actinomycetota; class Acidimicrobiia; order Acidimicrobiales; family Ilumatobacteraceae; genus Casp-actino8. The sequence continues at coordinate 9,073 of SHUW01000021.1, read as the reverse complement.
ACGGCGGTCCTCGTTCGGCCATGGCTCGGGCGATTGAACCCAGCGAGGTTCTTGAGATTCCTTATGACCCAGTGGGCGAACTTCTTGATAACAATCCTAAAGTTCTGCGCGGCGTCGTGCGAATGTTGGCCGAACGCCTGCGGGTGATGGACGGAGCTCTTGCAGACTCAGTATTTCTGGACGTCACGGGACGCACTGCAAAGCGTCTACTTGAATTAGCTGCCGGCGCCGACGAATTCGTTTTGCCAGTCACACAAGAAGAACTTGCCGGCATGGTCGGGGCTTCTCGCGAGAGAGTCAACAAAGCCATCAGCAGTTTCATTCGTCTCGGCTGGATTGAACAACATGAGCGTCGCTACAAAATTTTGTTACGCGATCGCCTCGAACTTCGCGCCCGCTGAGTTTTTAACTGCGGAGCCACTTGCCTGCTGATAAGAAAGCATCTGCCGCATCAGTAACACGATGTGCGGGACGTGCAACATCATGAGCGAATCCGTGTTCACCATCGGCGTATCGCTGAACACGTACCCCAGACGCAACCAAAGCCTGTACATCTTCAGGAGGTGTCCACGTATCTTTGTCACCAATAATGGCCAAGACGGATGACGCATCCCCTGCAACGAGACACTCCAAAGGCTCGCTTTGGCATGCGCTGCGCCAAGCTTCAGGTAAGCGAATCATCCCGTAGAAACTGACGATTTTGCTAAAGCGATGGGTCTGTACTGCCTTGTGGCAATACATCCCACCCATACAAAACCCAATCATTGCAACAGAGGAACATTGCGTTGCATCTGCGGCTTCCATCAGGTCGCGCATCTTGTCAACATCGCTCAGACTAGAGACCTGCGCGAAACGTTCATTGGCGTCCGTTCCAAAAACATGACCAGGGAAAGGTTCCACGGCGATTGTCGTCATCCCCCAGTCTTGAGCCAGTTGACGAACTAAATCATCGAATAAAGGACGCAACCCAAAAATATCAGGAAACACCACAAGGCCACGCGAGGATCCTTCGACATGTTGGATTTCTGCTGGTGTGCCAGAGGGAAGAATGATGCGCATCTTCAAACGATAGACAATGGCGGCATCGCTGAAGAGGCTGCTTGCACAATTCCTTGACTGACCCCGTCTTGCACCAACAGACCGCGCCCGATCCCTTGTTGATAGACGCTGGGACTCGTGGAGTAGACACCAAATAAATCCGCATCGTGTTCAGCACATTCACCCAGCAGAAAGCCCGTTCGAGAACGTCGTACTTGCTGCACCCAATGATCACCCCGAGATCGTAAAAATACTGGGGGAACAGCAATCAGCAGAGACATATTTTTGTTCGGCTGCTGATGCGCAAAAAATTGTTGCATCCATTCATCGCTCAGAGAACTCAACGATTCAACATCATCAACCACAAACAACACAGCTACGGACATCACGCACACCTGCTCAACTGTCATCTCAGAAAAATCGCTCACACTCAATACCCGACCATCTGCATGTTGTGCCTGCCAGGCATGCATGATTGATTCCAGAACCGTCGTACGCCCACTACCCACATGACCAACCACGCACATCGCCAGATCAGCCGATGGTCGCAGACACACCTCTTCAAAGTCCTTGGCGAAAACCCCCCATGCCCCGCGCTGGCGAAGTTCGGCAGTTGCAATGCGAGAACCAAGGTGTCTCACAACGCTCGATGTCTGCGATCGCGACGTTTGGTCAGAGGCCTCAACTTCTGTGTGGAAAAACAACTGACCACGAAGCAAACGGCCCTCGTATTCGCCGATGACCCCACCAGGGTGATCGTCGAGTTGCCACTTTTGACGAATTCGCGAACTCAAAATCGCTGGCAAGGACTGCCCACTCGCCATGGTCAGAACACAAGTGATGCCATGAGCGGGACCTTCAATGATCACTCGTTGCATCATCGCCCACAATGACAAGCCGAGACGGTCTTCCAGAAAGTGATTTCTCCAGACATCAATGTCGTCAATCAATAGAACTATTTGAGTAGATGACGACTGGTGGCTCTCACCATCAACAATCCTTCTGAGGCAGTGATCAAGTAGTCGTTGAACTAATTCACGATCAGCTAGGTCAATCTCATTTTTTGAGTGATCTGAGTTACCCGTACCAGCGATTGTGTACACCATTGCCGATGTCTCAATGATCTCGCGTATCAGTCGCAGGAGCGATGATTTACCACTCCGCGAACCTCCCGTGACTAATACATGCTGACTGGGTTCAACAATCAAATTGAATTGGCGTTGATAACTCGGATCATCAAGCATTCCAATGTGCAACCCAGAGAATTTCGGTTCATCAGTATTCTCACAAATATTCGCTCGGATCAGAATTTTTGGAAGTGGGTCAAGCCATGGACGGCGTGGTTTCTCACTCTTAGTTAATTCGCTCGCCTCGGCAATGACTTCCACAATGTCGGCGATATTCCCAGCAATCATCGCTGTCTGAAAAATATATAAATCGTTGGGACCGAGGCGCATCGCCGCTCTACCCGGAACATCCCGCGTAAAACCCGCCGCTACACCCGACCCAACAATCTCCTGCGAATCGTGAATTGACTGTACGCGCAGGGCCACGCGAATATTTGCGTTTGCCAAGACGTCAGCCGATAACACCGCTCCCGGTCGCTGGGTGGCCACGATCAAATGAACGCCGAGGCTGCGACCACGTTGCGCAATGGACACTAAGGATCCAATGAACTCGGGCACATCAACTGCGAGCGCTGCTAATTCGTCAACAACTACGAACAAGCGCGGCAGCGTCTTATCAAAGTCCCTCAACTCTCGCTCGCGGTAACGAAGTTCAGCCTCCAGACTTGTTAACACTCGCTCAGCCAAACCAGTGTCAAGATCGGTGATCACCCCCACAACATGCGGTAAATGTGTGCAAGCGTCAAAGGCGGCTCCACCTTTGTAGTCAATGAGAACAAAATTCAACTCAGATGGTGAAGATCTAACCGCCAGGGCAAGAATCAATGTCCGTAAGAACTCGCTCTTCCCCGATCCCGTTGTGCCCACCACTACTGCGTGTGGCCCGTCACTATCAAAATCAATGGCAATTGTTCCATCAGATGATGCGCCGATCACAGCAATCATCGAGCGCGCTTCGCAATCCCTCCAACGCCGAATAATCGCGGTTGCTGTCACCTGACCATCGCATAGCAAAGTTTCGAAATCTATTTTTTCAGGCAGCATGCTCCCATCACAGTCAGGGTCAATCCAACTTCCCAGAGCATGCAAGACATTGGCCACTCCTCGAGCCGTCATACCATCAAGATTGGGCATATCGGCATCAATGATTTGCGTGCATATGTTCGGCAAACCAGCACGTTTGTGAGCAACGACTAAAATTGATGTCTCGCCTAAGGCCAAGATTCTGCGTGCGATGCACGTACGACTGGCGATGACCGCGGCGTTAGTGACTAACAAAATCCGATGTTTGCTGGCCGCGCTCACGTGATCTACATCCTGTTTATCCAATGGCGTCTTTCGCACATGCGCCAAAGAGGAGATCATCAACCACTCGTCGCTCAGCGGTTCAACAGCAATGAGTTCCCAGTCCGATGGACCCACCTCAACGGCTAGTCGGATGATGATCGCCACTGCTAGACGCTGCGCTGCAGCACCGAATATCCCGACAATCTCGCCAGACCGCAGGGATGTGGTGATCGGTACATCGTGGATCTCGACTGGGGCCGAATCTGTTGTCACGCGCATTGTGCGTGAACCGCGGCCAATACACACCTCATCAATTTTTTTATATCCCCACAATTGTGCGGATCCAGTTTGCGCGACACCCAGCAAGTCCCCCAAAAGCCGATGTCGACATTGCTGACGGAGCACTCCCAAGTACAAAAACTCGCGACACTCTTCGTTGAAGCGTTGCTGAAGATCATCTGTATCTTTTTGCCAACGCTTCATGGCACGGTGGTGGGTAGCAAGGCTGAGGACCCAGGTCAACCCCGCAACGACGGCAGTCACGACAGCGAATAATCCAAACAACATTTGTTTGGTGAGAACAGCTAACAAAACACCAATCACCAAGCCCGTCATCACCGCGCTCAGAGGTGGCGTCCTCACGGGAGATGGGGCGGTTGGCGCAAGCCCAAGATGAGGCGGATGAACCTCTGCTTCAGCGACGGGTGGCGGGCGATGAAAAATACGCGGCGGTCCCTCAACGATAGGAACTGTCAAGCGAATGTCGCAGAACGAGTTTCCGACACGCAAACTTTTATCCCAGGCCTGCACATCTCCGCCAAGACGACTGACCTGAAGTTCAGGTGGGTCCCAACTGATAATTGCGTGGTGAGTCTCGATCATTGGATCGTCGATGCATATCCCAGCGGCTTGGGATCGACCCAGCGATTGACGACCGAGATGCAAGCCATGAACCGCCCCACTGTCGGGACCGCTCATCACGACCAGTTCATGAGATTCCATGCCAGCCATCTGACTCGTGGCTCTCACCGCAACTCTCACCGCGGGTTGCACAACAGCAGCAAGTGAGGTCAGCGGTGAAGGAGACATTGTCCTCTAGCCACCATGACTCATCACTACACAGCACACACACATAGCGCAGGCAGTGGTCGTTTGGCCATGGCCACGCGACTGGCCACTGAATGGCAACGTATGGCTCGTCAAACACACAATATTCGTCGGGCGAATGCATGGAATCTTGAAGGCCAAGAGGTGACACATCTCAACGAAATTTTGACACGCTGTGGTTTTGACAGAACTGGAGATGATCAACATTTTGATGATTACTTGTCGCGTCTTGTCGTTGTTGCTCAGACCGATGACTTAGCCACGAGAATCGTTTTCCAACGAATTCTTCCTGGCTTGATAGCTACAGCAGTGCGGCGCTCACCAACTATTCCCACTGGTCTTGTGGGGGCCTTTGACAGCATTGTTTCTGCCGCCTGGGTGACGATTCGCTGCTTCCCGATTGAGCGGCGCCCACATCGCGTGGCCGCCAATCTGTTGATGGACATTGAGTATCAAGCCTTCGTACGCGATTCCCGCCTCAAGATGCACCGCTCAGAGGACCATCGCTCCCCAAGCGCCATGTTGGGCCTCGAGTTTGGACTCTTTCGCCAAGGCGATATGGAAAGCGATCCAGTGAGTGAGAGTGCAGGTATTGAAATATTGCTTCATGAACTCGCCTCCGCAGGTTTACTCCCACGCGAGATTCACATGTTGCGGGCTATCAGTTTGAATTTCAATTCAGTTGAAATCGCACCCGTACTCAATATTGCGCCGCGTACTGCGCGCAACCGACGCGAGCGCGTGATCACTAAGGCCCGTAAAATTCTTCTCAAAGAAGCGCAGCAAGATGAAGGTGGCGATTAGTCCAGTTCACCTTGGATTTCCGTGGCATCACCATCAATGAAATCTCCCGAACCCTGAGGGCCGTTGCTTGATTCATGGAAAATCTGAGACGCAAATCGACCCTTCTTGCCAGCCCGGCGCAAAAGGAACCCACGAAAGATCACCCGTGTGGGCGGAAATAGCATCAGCAGACCAAAGATGTCTGACAAAAAGCCAGGAGTCAGCAACAAAGCCCCAGCCCCCAAAATCAAAACTCCGTCAATGATTTCCTTTGTCGGAACTTTTCCTTGACCAACTGCGGTATTGAACTTTTGCCAGACCCGCATACCCTCGCGCTTGACGAGCCAACTACCGATGGCTCCGATAACGATCATCACGCCCAGAGTGTTGAAAAAGCCGATAGCGGCGCTCATTTTGACAATCGTGTACAACTCGCATAATGGGCCGACGATGAAGAGTAAGAACAAAATCACACTGCAATCTTAGCCAACGATTTCTCGCCCGCTCAGTCCACCGAGGCTTGCGAAAGGTAGCGTCACAGACGATGAGTAAGCATCCACCTAGCGTCGATTCGCTGGCCCGATCAATTGAACATGTCGGTCTACCCCATCCGCTCTTAGTTGACGCCGCCCGTCAGGCAATAGCCGAGGGAAATCCAGAACGTGCGCAGGATATTGCCCGTGGAATCGCCCAGTGCCTATTGGTACCAGTCATCAACGGCACTGGTGTCATCGCCCACACGAATCTCGGTCGCTCTCCTGTTGCACACACGCAAACTGCACGAGCACAAAATTTGGAGTTTGATCTTTCCACTGGACAACGTGGAAGTCGGCAAAGCGGAATCGGTCAACTCATTGCGCGCGCCTGTGGCGCTCAAGCCGCCCTTGTGGTCAACAACAATGCGGCTGCCGTGATGCTTGTCTTAGCTGCATTGGCGCATGATCGTGATGTTGTTGTTAGTCGCGGTGAGAGCGTAGAAATTGGTGGTGGCTTTCGAGTGCCCGAAGTGATGGAGCAATCAGGTGCACGTCTTGTTGATGTCGGAACCACTAATCGCACTCGTCTCGGCGATTATCGCAAAGCCATTGAGCGCAAGGGTAACGACGTTGCCCTGATTCTTAAAGTGCATCCTTCCAATTACCGCGTCGAGGGGTTTGTTGAAGAGACTCCCGTCGATCAACTAGCGACCTTGGGTGTACCTGTCGTGTCTGATATTGGTTCTGGTTTGTTAGATGCTGCCTGTCCGTGGCTGAGCGATGGTCCACCGGCTTGGTTGAACGGTGAGCCCGCAGCGAAACAAACCTTGGCGTCGGGGGCTGACCTCGTGACATTTAGTGGGGACAAATTGTTGGGTGGCCCTCAATCAGGTTTCATCGTTGGGCGCAGCGACCTCATTAAGACCTGTAGTGAACATCCTTTGGCTCGTGCTCTGCGACCAGGCGGATTGGTGTTGGCTTCATTACATAACACCATGATGGCCTATCTCGCACGCACAGCGCAGAGCGAGATCCCCTTTTGGCGTATGGCCACCCTCAGCGTTGAAGTACTGAGTAAACGTGCCGAAGCGATTATCCAATCGTCGGGGCGAGGTCACATCATCAACTGTGATTCGCTTCCAGGTGCCGGCAGTGCCCCCGGCATCTCCATAAAGTCCATCGGCATCACTCTTGACGGCGATCATCTGACGATGTTGCGAAATTGCAATCCAGCGATCATTGCACGAGTCAAAGACAACACCACGATCATTGACTTGCGGACTATTGATCCAAGTGATGATGCATTAGTGGCTGAGGCTTTCAAGAAAATTCTTTGAGATGCGTATCATCGCTACTGCTGGCCACGTCGACCACGGCAAATCAACTCTGATCCGCACCCTGACGGGCATCAACCCCGATCGTTGGGTTGAAGAACAAGAGCGCGGTCTGACGATTGATCTTGGTTTCGCACATCTGCAACTACCGAATGGCCAAACCGTTTCATTTATTGATGTTCCTGGTCATGTACGTTTTATTTCCAACATGTTGGCGGGCGTGCGAGGGATTCATGGATGTCTCTTGGTTGTTGACGCTCGTGAAGGTTGGAAACCACAGACCGAAGAGCATCTCCGCATTCTGCATATGGTCGGAGTGACGCAAGGTCTCATCGCCCTGACGAAAATAGATCTCTGCGACTCTGATGATCTCGAATTAGCCCGCCTCGATATCGCCGACCATGTCTCTGGAACTTTTCTTGACAATGCCCCCGTTATCGGAATCAGCGCTCCAACAGGCGATGGAATCCCGCAACTTGTCCATGCCCTAGAAGAACTCGCTGAGCGTTGCGATGAATCTGTCGATCATGATCGCCCACGGCTTTTTATCGACCGTGTGTTCGCTGCCAAAGGCAGTGGCACGGTCGTCACTGGAACTTTGACTGATGGTTGCTTGAAAGTTGGCGACCCAATTCTCATCACCCCACTCATGCTCGAAGCGAGAATTCGCGCCATCCAAACTCTCGGGCAGGCAATCAACCAAGCGCAACCCGGCCATCGAGTTGCACTCAATTTGGTAGGAGTTGAACACGGGCAATTAGCGCGTGGGGATGTCGTCATTCAAGAAGGTCAATGGTTCTGCAGCCCAAGAGTTGATGCTTCGCTGAGTGTTTTGAAGTCGCTCAAACATGTCGTCTCGCGCCGCGGTGCTTTCACGGTACACATCGGCTCAGATGAGATTCCCGCACGAGTGCGCGTCCTCGGTCCCGAGTCAATCGCTCCAGGAGAGCAGGGACTCATTCGCATTCATTTATCACGCCCTATTCCGTTACTTCCCGGTGATCGCTACGTTTTGCGCGAAAGTGGGCGCTCAGAAACCGTGGGAGGTGGAGAAATTCTTGATATCAATCCCAAACTCCCCGCCTCTCGCGCCACCCCGAATCGCGATATCCAACGGGTCATCAATGAACGCGGATGGGTCACAAGTGCCGACCTGCGACTGCTGACGGGAATCAACGTTGAACCAATGTTCAATAACTGGGTCGTCTCACCACAGGAACTTGACAAAACTATCGCTCACATCGAATCTGTCATGGCGACAAAAGACCCGAATGGTGTTGACCTAGCGTCATTCACGGAACAACACAGGGCTGTCATATCGACTCTGACGACTCTCTCCATCACCGATGGACGTGTACGCGTTGCGGGAGTTCATGATGCGTTACTTGAACATCCAATCATTGAACGATTAGCCCGCGAAGCCTGCGCCCCGAACCCGCCCACTGATATTTCTCCACCAGAACTTCGCCGCCTCGCCAAGGCTGGTTTGTTGTTCGAACGCGAAGGAGAATGGTTTCACATCACCGCATTAGAGACAGCACAACAAACAGCGCGACAGTTGCTCTCCGTTAGTGCCGAAGGTTTTACGATGTCACAGTTTCGTGAGGCGCTCGGCGTCACCCGCAAACATGCCGTTCCACTGGCCGGCGAACTTGATGCTCGGGGCATGACACGGCGCCGCGGTGATCTGCGTATCGCTGGTCCGAAACTCTAAATATTCGTAACTCTAAATACTATGAATCAACCTGAAGGTCAAATTAATTCGTGGCTCAACATGTCGCTTCGTCTTGGGCACATCATGCATCCAACATTGTTGTGATAGGCCACTCATCACCAGCAGTGAACCAGAGCCGAGGGTGATCTGCACTAGTTCTTTGGATTCACGATGACGCAAGCGAAAATTGCGTTCACCGCCGATACT
>SHUW01000020.1 GCA_009694465.1 Ilumatobacteraceae bacterium | reverse complement strand
AAATCACTCGTTCGAAGTAGGCGCAGCAACGTAGGCGGGGTTAGCCACCGCCAACTTGTCAAGAACGCTGGCACGCACAAGGTCAACTACTTCTTGAAACCGCTCATCCATATCACCTGAGCGAATCGCCGACGCCAATTCAGCATCATTGGTGAAACCTAGCAATGCCAGGCGTTCACGGTGATCTACAGCCTGCTGCACTCCAAGGCTCAATTCACGTTCAACTATCGCCAAAACATTGATCGCCACGCGCGAATGAAACTGCACCCGGCCAGTCGTCGATGTCAGGACATCTTTTTCCAACCACTCGCGAACTGATTCAACGAGTTGAGCCGCTGAGGGAAGATCATGGGGCATATTTATCTCGTTTGTCATCTGCAGTCACCACTTTTCGTTAAGAGCTAAGAATAGGTCATACTCATTTTCACAAACGCGTCGACCAATCGCAGCCAACTCGTGACTTCGTGTCATCCCCAAAAGATGCGAACTGGTTTGAACCATGCACATGATCCCCCACTTCAAAGTTCCGAGGACTTCCCACCAGCGCACGACCTCACGATCCACGCTGACCCCACTGGCATCTTGATAGGCGCTGATTAAAGTCTCATAGTCACCGACTCCGGCGACAGGCAGACGCGAACCAAAACGCCAAGCGCGCACGCATAGCCAGCCAAGATCTTCCATCGGGTCACCAATATGCGCCAGTTCCCAGTCAAGAACTCCGCAGAGACCGTTGGCGTCAATCATCAAGTTGCCGAGACGAAAATCTCCATGAACCAAAGTTGTTCGTGTAGATGTTGGCCGATTGCGCTCAAGCCATCTGAAGACCAACTCAAATGTCGGATGCGATTGACCAAGTTGAACATTCAGATTATCTAATGTTTCGCGATACTGCTGAACTTGATCCAGACTTGGTAAGCCGTCAATCTTCGTGCCATCAATCGAATGCAGTGAAGCAAGTGCGGCGGCTGATTGAGTGACTAACGATTGGCGGGCTTGACTGAATTGCTCATCGCGCAAAATCTTGCGAGCGATTGTTTCACCTTCAAGATGCGACAAAATCATAAAGCCAGAGCCAATATCCCCCGAACCGTTGGCAATCAGTTCCGGTACCGGCACACCTGCGTTATAGGCCGCTTGCACAACTCGTGCCTCAACACCCATATCGCGGATATCGCCGAACCTTTGGCGCTGCAGAATGAGCCGTCTTCCATCAGCGACAAAGCCCCAGGTTTCACGCGAGGCACCACCGCTCAAACGCGCTAGATCCGTCACGCTGGCGACCCCGAGTTCGGTGGCTAAGGCAGCAGACAAATCTGTGCTGATATCTTGCGGCGAAGTCACCCCTCTACTCTCGCGCCTGGCACGACCCCTGACGCAAAGCAGAAGCCGATCTTGGGCACTTTTTGCTGTGTTTGTTCTAGTCTGAAGAGCCATGGTCTGCGCTCTTGCCCTCGACAACATCACTTTTAACCGCAATGGGCGAAACATCTTGGATCAGGTCAACCTGCACGTCGAGTCAGATCAACGCTGGCTGATTGTCGGGGCCAACGGAAGTGGCAAAACATCCTTAGTGCGGATCGCTGCCCTGTACGAGCACCCGACAGTTGGGGTCGTCTCGGTTCTCGGCGAAACCCTAGGTAGCACCGATGTGCGCACCCTGCGCCAACGGATCGGGTATGTCTCGGCCTCATTTGCCAGCGAACTACGTCCCGCCCTCAGTGCTCGAGATGTGGTCATGACGGCTAAAAATGCCGCCCTTGAAACTTGGTGGCATGACTATAACGAGAGTGATCGTGAGCAGGCTCAAAAGTGTCTCGACCAAATGAATGTTGGTGGGTTATGGGATCGCCATTTCGGAACCTTGTCATCGGGCGAACAGCAGCGTGTTCTCTTGGCACGTTCGCTGATGAATGAGCCAGGCATCGTTTTGTTAGATGAGCCAAGTGCGCGCCTTGATCTCGCAGGGCGCGAGCAACTTGTGATGGTCCTACAGAATCTCGCCTGTGATACGTCGTCCCCGCCGCTTGTCCTAGTGACTCATCACGTTGATGAAATACCGAGCGGCATGACCCATGTTCTCTATCTCAAAAATGGATCTGTGATGACTGCAGGCTCAATGGAAGAAAGTTTCAACGCTCCCAACCTCTCGGAATGTTTTGAGATGAAACTTGAACTCGTGCGTCGAGCCGATCAGCGATTCTCTGCGTGGGCTACGCAGACATAACGAGATCAAGTAATCGCTTTTTACTCATTTCAATCTCATCCTGAAGCGCTCTCTCAACAACGCTGCTGAACAATCTTCCGCCGTAGTGCAAAGTCATCTTGAGCGATGAGTTTGGAACCAACTCAGTGCTGAGATCGGCGATCTTGACCTCAAGCACCCACTGACCATGCTGTTGTCCATCATCCTCGTTGCGCTCAAAGCGGACATGATGTGGTGAGTCAGTGACAACTTGTTGCATCCGCAACCTCTTTGAACGGGCGAAGGGCCCAATCTTGCCGCGAAGTTCGACAATCCATGCCGTGGGTCCCGTGGTCGTCGGATCGAGTACCGCAGAATGCACTAAGCCCATCCATTGCGGATACTCCACTAAATCACAGACAAATGGATAGATCGCTGAAGGCTCACAAGGAATGTCAATATCAACGCGAACATCCATGATGACAAACTTCTAATCTTCTGATGATTGCGTTGAACGAAATAATTCGCTGGTGGGATCACGTCGGTCGTCATACCGCGGGCGAAAAGCATCGCGCAACATCGAGCCCGTCGGTTCACGCACCTCAGCAAAATCTTCATCGGGATCAAATGTTGATGTCCCACGATGCGAATCGTCTTGACGTATCAAAATTTCAGTGGAGTCATCTGGCTCCACAGCTGTTGGCTCCACGACTACGGGAACCGCTTCAACGACGACAGGAATTGGCGCTACGACGGGGACGACAGGAGTTTTTTCAACGACGACAGCCACCGTTTCAACGACAACAGTTTCGTCTTTTCCTGGGAGATCAACGAACAACTGTGGGCGAGGAATCTCGCGGGTACGAGATCTCTTGAGTGCACCCGTGCTGTCACGCTTGGGTCGCGCCACATTGTCAGCAGTGGAGTCGGGCACGGCGACCAAGTTGCCACGTTGGCGCTGCTTAAACAATCTTGGGATTGCCTCACGTCGGTCTTCAAGAACCCACCCACGCGGCGCTGAAACCATCTCGCCGTGTCGAACACACAGCACCCCGCGTGCTCCAGGGGGTGTCACATCACGAATGCGTTCTGGAGACCATGAATCGATCCACATCATCGGTTCGGTCCCACTTGGGGCAAGTCCATAGATAACAGCCACGGGTTGACCACAACCAGGCTTCTCGCATAAACGCCGCACCCCCACAAAGTACTCTGTGACACACCCGAACCGTGGGAATACAAAAGACCCGACCGCACTTTGCGACCGGGTCTTACTGGGTGGGCGATGCGGGGCTTGAACCCACGACCTCCACGGTGTGAACGTGGCGCTCTAGCCGACTGAGCTAATCGCCCCAGCGAAAATTTACTGTAGCACTCGCTTGCCGGAGCGCCACCTCCTGAATTGACCTCAGACTGGAACAACGCAGGCTAAACCCATGCCCTGACGGTCACGATAGGCCACGCTCCCGTAGGGGCAATCACTATCAAAAGGCACCATCTGCTCAACCACGCCGTCATGCACGCCAGCGCACTCAACTTCCCATGCTTCTAGGCGCACATCATCAACATTCACGCACGAACCAACTCTGATGACATTGTCAATCGGCGTAACCTCACCAGGATTACTAAAGGCACCAAGCACCAAAATTGCCACCGTGGCAGTGACGACGATGCCAAGGACGAAGCGCCATGGAAACTTGGCCGGGGTGACTCTTTGACCGCGGACATCATCGACGATTGAACGAAGACGTTCTTGAGTTTGCGCGGTGGCAGCATCTCGCTCATCGTCCAAACGAAGTCGCAAACTCGCATCGTATTGATAGCGCAAGACAGGATCTGACAGCACCCGCCACGCTTCATTGATTGCCAGCATCTGTGCCGAAGTCCGACCTTCATGCTTGTCGGGATGATGAAGCCGCGCCAGGTTGCGATATGCAAAGCGAATTTCTTCCGGCGACGAAGTCAGGGTCACGCCTAAAGATTGATAATGATTATTTGACATCGCGGAATCAACTGACGCTTTCTTTCCTAGTAACCGAGATCGCTGTAGACCGGCCCAAGAAGGTCAAGTCCTTGCGCCCAATGACGAACATTGGTCGTGATGCGCTCACCCAAAAGCGGAACTGCCATTGCTGGCGTATTACCAACATGCGGAGTGATGATGCAATTTTCCATTGTCCATAAAGGGTGACCATCGCTCAATGGCTCAGGGTCAGTGACATCAAGACCTACGCCACCGATGATCTTGTTCTCTAAGGCCCACACTAAGTCATCAGTGACGATGTGCTTGCCACGCCCAACATTGATTAACCACGCATCGCGTTTCATAGATTGCAGTTCATCGCGACCAATCATTCCCTCTGTCTCCGGGGTCAAAGCCAAAGCCAACACCACCACATCGGCCCCCGCCAGCGCATCAGTACTGCGTTCGCTGCTCAGAACCTCGTCAACTCCGACCATGTCCATGACCCGATTACGCACAACGGTGATACGGCAGTCAAACGGAGTCAACATTCGCACGAGAGACTCCGCAATCCCACCACCACCAAAAATCGTCACGTTGGCATTATGTAAGTTCTTGCCGATCGGACCCGACCATGACGCACGACGAGCGTATGAATTCAAACCGCGCATACCAGCCAACATCAGTGACAGCGCCATTTCAGCAACGGGCTCGGCGTACACACCTTTGGCGCACGTCCACAAGCGCTCCCCATCAATCAAATGCATGAAGTTTTCAATGCCTGCGAATGGCAACTGCACCCATTTGATCTGACTTGCATTATGCAGAACTTCTTTGAGCGCCTCTGGCTTTCGTGGTGCCGCCCAGATCAATCCCTCGGCGTGCGCGGGTGGCACAACTTCCCCACCGCCAGCAATAACCGCATCCACCATCCAACTCGGAGCAGTGTCGGGGGCAAGGGCGATTCGAGGGGCGGACTCACTTTGCATAACAGAGTAAACGCTATACCACTCAGTTACTTTCGCCCCTAGGTGGATCAAACGATTACGCTCAAGAAATGCCCCCAGTGCCAAAAATTGAATCACAGCCAGTTCCATATCCAAAACCCGTCGTCGGGGCTCCGAACATGGTGACAATTTTGCTGGACGATATCGGTTTTGGACAGTTGGGATGTTACGGCTCGTTGATTGACACACCAAATATTGACGCCTTGGCACAACGTGGCGTGCGCTTTAACCGCTTTCATGTGACATCAATTTGTTCATCCACCCGTGCCGCATTATTCACTGGTCGAAATCACCATGCTGTGGGTATTGGGGCCACCCAAGAAACCCCATTTGCTCTTCCTGGCTATTCGGGTCGCTTACCGAAGTCGGCAATCGCCTTGCCACGTATCTTGCGCGATAACGGGTACAACACGATGGCAGTAGGTAAATGGCATCTCACGCCGCAAGCCGAATATTCATCGGCGGGACCCTTTGATCGCTGGCCGCTGGGTCTCGGTTTCGAGCGTTACTACGGATTCTTAGGCGCCGAAACCAACCATTGGTCACCTGAGTTAGTGCGCGACAACACGCCGATCATTCCCCCAAAAAACACCTCACAAGGTGGCGCGTACCATCTCACCGAAGACCTCGCAGACCAAGCAATCAACATGATCCGCGATCAACAACAAGCGGCCAGCGATAAGCCATTCTTTTTGTGGTTTGCAACTGGCGCTGCTCACGCACCGCACCATGTGACGCGTGAATGGTTTGAACCGTATGCCGGAAAGTTTGATGAAGGATGGGAAGTACTTCAACAAAGAACTTTTGAGCGCCAACTAGAACTCGGCATCATCCCTCCCGACACCAAACTCACGCCGCGACCATCGTGGATTCCACAATGGTCCACGTTGTCAGTCGATGAGCGCAAGTTGTTTGCTCGCTACATGGAGGTGTACGCCGGCTTCGTCACACACACCGATGCACAGATCGGTCGCCTTTTGTCCTTTCTCAGCGAGCAAGGTCTCGACGACAACACCATCGTCACTTTGATGTCAGACAATGGCGCCAGTAGTGAGGGCGGAACAATCGGAACCCTGAATGAAGCGGCATCTTGGTTGGGCGATCACGCCACCGTCGAAGAAGCCCTCGAACAGATCGACGAAATTGGTGGACCAAACCACACCAACCATTACCCATGGGGATGGGCTTGGGCCGGCAACAGCCCATTTCATTTGTGGAAGCGTTATTCGTGGTTAGGTGGCGTGCGCGCCCCTCTGATCGTACGTTGGCCGAAAAACATCACTGACAGTGGTTCAGTCCGCAATCAATTCACGCATGCCGTGGATCTCGCGCCAACGCTCTTAGGGGCTGCTGGAATTTCTATGCCAACAATTGTCGACGGCATCACTCAACAGCGCGTGGACGGCGTGGACATCAGCGCAACCTTCATCGATGGTGCTCAAAGCGAACATCGCTCCACTCAATATTTTGAAATGCACGGATCCCGCTCGATCTATCACGAAGGCTGGAAAGCGACCAGCAACTTCGTATCGCCATTATTTAATGAGCGTGCGCACATCACCGGAAGTCATTCCTACGAAACAGATGTCTGGCAACTCTTTGATCTCACGAACGATTTCTCCGAGTCAACAGACCTTTCCGCGCAATATCCCGAGCGAGTGCGCGAACTTGAATCGTTGTGGATTGAACAGGCCACTGCTAATAACGTCTTCCCATTGTTTAATCCTGGGGCCAATTACCCAGCGCATCCTGGTGAGTACCCGCTACCTCGTTCGGCCACATATCAACCGAGTCGGCATCCAATAGCTGCGAGTCGGATGCCCTCAATGTTTGGTGGTTTCAACATGTCGGCCACGATTGACTGTCTGGCAATCGAGAACGGAATCCTCGCCGCACTCGGCGATCACCAAGGTGGTTGGGCGCTGCGTCTTGATCACGGGACACCACATTTTGATGTCGTGTACGGACATCAGCGCGCACATCTAGTGGGCGAGGAGAAAATCGGCGCTGGCCAACATCAGATCACCGTCACGATGAAAGCGGGAGCACTCGCACTGTTCGTCGATGATACGCACATCGCTAGCGGACATTTCGGCGGGATGTTTATGTTTCCTGGAGTCACCACGTCAGCTGGTGGCTTGTGGATTGGTCGCCACGAAGGACTTCCTATCGTCGACAATTATTCATCACCCAACGACTTCACAGGACACATTCAGACAGTCACGATCTCTAGTGGTTCGCCATCAGCTGGCCCATCGCTGGCAACGACCATGCGTATTGCTGAGGGTTCTGACTGATCACGCTGAGCGAACTATGCGCTCGGCGACATCACGACCTGATTCCACGGCACCTTCCATATAGCCGTTGCATGTTGCCACATGTTCACCAGCTAGGTGCACGCGCCCCCAAGGTTGTCGCAGAACATTCCAATAACTAGTGATCTGACCTGTTTGATATACAGCGTAAGCGCCACCATAATTTTTTTCAGCGGACCAAGAACGAGAGAATCCGCCAATCTGTGCTGATGTGATGCCGTGGATCTGACGCATATCAGCCGCGATCATCTCTACGCGTTCCGCCTCCGAGTACTCGGCTAGTCGTTGCCCAGCATCACCTCCGCAATATGACATCAAGATCCCCGACGACCCAGTTTGATCAACGCTCGGGTCGTAGAGTCGTTGAGAGATTGAGTCGGTTGTGCCATAGCCAGATTCCCAACTCCGTTGCTCAAACTGCACCGCCGTTTTTGTGATCGGGCCATAGCCGAGATTGTGAAAAGCCTCATGGAAATCACTTGGCATCGCCGTTCGAAAATCAACTCGGCGCAGCGGAACAAGAGAGCAAGCTAAAATTAAAGCGTTACCACTCAATGTCTCTCGCCCTTGAGCACCCTCCACCTCAACAACAACCCCGCTGTCATCTTGTTCAACGCCAACTAAACGAGTTCCAAACTTGATCGTGACGTGTGGCGATTCCTGCAATTGACTACCAAGAGCTATGGCGATTTGTGCTGTCCCCCCGGCAACTCGTTGGGAAAGATGTTCAATACCTTGTTTGGTAGCTTCCGATTGTTCAAAGGCTCGCTGTTGGGCGACAAAAAGACTAGAGACATTTTCTGGTTCTGAAGCGAATTCACCTTGGCTTTCACGCCGAGCAAATAGTTTCGCCACCGGATCAAGTCCGCTTTGCGTGATTAAATCGGCTAAAGATAGGGCATCAAGTTGCGCCGCATCGGGATGAAGATCTGGGCGACTGGGATCCTGCACGCCAGAAGCGGACGAGTCGGCCAACGCTTCATATTTTTCAATGGCCTGAAATACTCCAGGTGAAAGAGTGTCGATGTTCTCCGCCGTAAACAACTTCCCGTCCCAATACAGCCAGCGCCTGATCGTTGTCCACGGCATCGCTTGACCCAATGGCTTGACTCCGAAGCGTTGCATTAAATCGTGCATCCGCCAATGAATTGAGTCCACCCATTCGGCACCACTATCGGCGTACTGCCCATTGATGTAAACATCCTTCACAGTGCGTGTGCGCCCGCCGAACCTGTGACCAGCTTCCAACAAGACCACATCAACTCCGCTAGCAGCCAAGGATTCGGTTGCGCTGAGACCGGCTAATCCCGCGCCAACAACGATCACCCGCATGACTGTCTCACCCGCCAGCAAGAGTGGCGGCGATGTCACTCGATGACTCGCCGGAACGCCTTAACACCACCGCTACGAAAGCCAATGCGCCCATGGTGATCATAAAGAGCATTACAGCACCCACACCCCAGAAGGGTTTAATCGTGCTCTTCGTTGCGCCGAGTAGAGCCACAGGGAAGGTCGTACTGCCAGCCTCGCTGACGAGAGTAGAAATCACTGCGTTATCCAAACACAAAGTAAAAGACAATAAGGCCCCAGCAATCAGCGCTGAAGAAATCAACGGCAATGTGATTTGACGAAAGGCCCGCGCTGGAGGCGCACCAAGATCGGCGGCAGCTTCTTCAAGTGCCTCATCAAGACCCGCTAAACGGGCCCGCACAATCAGTGTCACCACGGCACTTGCATACAGCGATTGACCAACCCACAACTTGTGCATACCACCGTTGAAAGGGCCGAGACCATTCCTGAACAGGTAGCCCAACACTGGGATATCACCAACGCGCTGGAACCACGTCACCAAAGCAATGGCATCCATAATCTCGGGTGTCACCAAAATCAAAAACACCGTCGCCATAAAAATCTTCGTCCACGCCCCTGGTCGACGCGCAAGCGCCACACCGGACAACCCGCCGAGAACGACTGCGATCACAGTTGCCCCGAGGGCGGCAGTGAAGGAGTTGCGAATTGAGTCACCAATACCGGCGAAGTCGAAAATATCCCTGAACCAATCACTCGCTAATCCATTCACCACAAAGGCCAAGAGAAATCCCAGGGGCCCCATCCAACTGGTTACTCGCTTGGAGACGTTCGCCCTTGACAGTAAAACTCTCCGTACGAGTAAGACAACGCCGATGATCACTAAGAAGCGAATGATCATTGCCCAGGTGGCTCCACTAGCAAACAACTCCCCCCACCATTTGGTGCTTGTATGCCCGGCCCAAATAGAAAAAGATGAGCCGCTGTTAAACGAATGACGCAGCACCAACAAGATCGGGATGAACATGAACAGCAAAACCAAGACAGTCCAGACTGCGAAAACAAAACGCATCACATCTGGGCGACGAGCCGTGGATGGCAGATCACCTTTTGCCGAAGCCATTGAATGCTCATTGAGAGAACGACGAATACTCTGCGTGACTGGCTGCAATGCTTTGAGAATGAACGGGACCACCGAAACCAGCAACGCCCCCACAGCCAACACAAGTAGAACCGCGCCAATCATCAAAACGGCCATTGCAGAACCAAGAGGCCAGTTCTGCGCTTGAGAGAATTGTGAAGCGATCATGGAGCCGATCATGTTGCCCTTGGCCCCACCTAAAACAGTCGCAGTGACATAGTCGCCACACATCGGAATGAATGTCAGCAAAACTCCTGCGGCGATCCCAGGGCCAGCCAAAGGAAGCGTGACGCCAAAGAATGTAGCAATGCGCCCCGCTCCCAAATCCTTACTAGCCTCGCGCATCCGCACATCAATACGGTCAAGGGCGACAAATAATGGCAAGATCATAAATCCTAAATAGTTATAAACGATTGCTATTTGTACTGCTGTTGGTGTCTCCAAAAGTTGGATACCGCGATCTCCGATCAGGCCTAAATCAACAAGCCAGCGCGAGAACTCGCCATTAGGCGCCAAGGGAATCCGCCAGGCCACGGTGCGGATCAGAAATGACGTAAAGCTCGGAACCACCACCAGAGCCAGAATCACGACTCGCCATTTTTCGCTGACTTTGAAAGCCGTGAAATAGGCGACTGGAAGCCCAATACCCAAGCAGAGCAACGTCGCCACAATTGCAATTCGTAGGGTCGCTTTAAAGGTTTTGAAGAATGTATCGTCAAAAACCTCGGAGTAATTAGCCGTCGTCAGTTTCCCCAAATCAACTGGCAACAAACGCGAGGTGTCCTTGGTGCCAAAGGAATAAATGACGACAAAAGCAATCGGGATAACGAAGAAAAGAAGGTACCAGATGATCGCCGGAATGGCGAGGACGAACTTGGGCCCCCGCCATCTCCGACGATCACGTGTGTACACCGCCGACGTCACTCGTTATCAGGCTCCAGCCTTGGCTTTCATCCTGTTCAACATTTCCACTTGTCGATCAATCGCCGAAGTGATTTCTTGAGTGCTCATTGTTGCGACTTGTGAGTCGCTATAGAAAATAATCTCGCCACGATCAAGATCGGGGGCAAGTTCGGAAATCAAATCAGGCATATCTCTCATTCCCGTGTGATAACCGTGATACTGCAAATCTTGAATGGAAATTTCTGGGACGCATTCCCAGTTAATCCAAGCATGAGCGGCCTCAACGTTGGGCGCACCTGCAGCGATGCAGTAGTTGTCCATCCAAAGTTCCGTAACGGGTCCACCTACTGCCCACTTCCAAACAGATGGATCGCCGCCTGCCTCAATAATCCTGTAGAACGCCTGGCGGGCATCACCATTCCATGCCATGGACAAACTGTAAGCCCCTTCGGCTATGGCGGTACTTGGGTAACTGTCAAACTTCTTGATGTGCTGAGCAAGTTCATCAACTAAGAATGCTTCGCAAGCGTCAAGGTCAGCGGCGTCGGTGCTATTCCAGTCTTTGCCATTGGCCCAGCACCAAGCCCCCCATAGGTTCGGCCCAGTATCAAGGACCGAGCACATGCCCGTAGCCTCGTCCATGCAGGCGTCGAAAAAGTCCGCCCATGTCACCATGTCGCGTGTGATCACCGAACTGTCCCAAATAAAACCAGTCGTTCCCCAGTTCTTGCATACCGAATAATCATTGGTGGGGTCCCACCCTTGAGCAAGATACGCCTGATCAACATTGACCATGTTCGGAATTAAGGTCTTATCAAATTTTTGAATGAGTCCCTTTTCAATCATCTGTGGGATGTATGGGCCAGTGGGCGCAACGATGTCGAAGCCGCTGCTCCCACCCGACGTAGACAACTTGGTGATTAAGTCTTCGTTGCTGTTGAAGTAGTCAACTTTCATAGTCACTCCGAGAGCGCCTTCGGCTTGCTTGCCGACTAATTCGGGATCGTTGTAATCGCCCCAGGTGTACATCGCTAGCGTCCCCGACGCTGCGTTGATGACTCGGCTCCAGTCACCAGAAGCCAACGGCGAACCATCGGTTGTGTCTGGAGCGCCATCAGTTGACGGTGAAGCATCATCGTCTCCCCCACAGGCGGCAACAACAATTGCTAAACCTGCGGCGGCGGTGCCCATCTTAAAGATTGCACGGCGGGAAAGTTTTTCACGGAAATTTTCCGGGGCTAACATTCTTAGCTGCGGCGGGGTGTGATCTTGAGTCATTGTCCTTCTCCTTGTTTGGTGTTTACGTTGCTGGAACTTACGGTACTTAACTTTCTAGATTTTCAGAATCTGCCATGACGATGTCAGCTTGTCGGGCAGAAAACAAATACACATCATCTGGCGACCAACTACAGTAGACGTTGTCGCCCATCGCAAATCTTGCGGCATGAGCTCGCGGAGTGAGCACCAAGAGGTCGCGCTGACCCGAGGTAACGACATACTGCAACACATCGCCAAAGTGTGAGACGCCAGCCACCACGCCCGATGCCACATTGGCCATATCAGCGGGTTGTTCGGCGGACAGATTGATGCACTCGGGACGCACCGCCGACAATGCCGGCAGCTCGTTGGGGACGTCTTCTTCAGGACGACTGGCAACGAAAATCGTGCCATCATCGGCACGAATACCATGCTCCGTGGCAACTCCTTGCCAGAAGTTATTTCTTCCGATAAATCCAGCCACGAAAGCTGAGGACGGATGTTCATAAACGGTTTCTGGATCGCCCAATTGCTCAATATGACCATCCAACATGATGGCGATGCGGTCGCTCATACTCATGGCCTCTTCTTGGTCATGAGTGACGAAAACAAAGGTGATGCCGAGACGACTCTGCAGCAACTTCAATTCGATCTGCATTTCTTCACGTAGTTTTCGGTCAAGCGCACCGAGGGGTTCATCAAGCAGGAGCACACTCGGGCGATTCACCAGGGCGCGAGCCACGGCCACTCGTTGCTGTTGCCCACCCGACATTTGGCGAGGCTTACGCTCGGCCAACTTGCTCATCTGCACCATGTCCAACGCCTCAGCAACTTTGCTAGCGATCTCGGACTTTGATACACCTTTTTGACGCAAGCCATAGGCCACATTTTCGGCGACGGTCATATGCGGGAACAGTGCGTAATGTTGAAAGACCGTGTTCACATCGCGCTTATACGGCGGGATGCCTTGCACGTACTGTCCACTAATGCGGATGAACCCTGAATCGGGTTGCTCAAAACCAGCCAACATCCGCAGAGTTGTCGTCTTGCCACAACCGCTCGGCCCGAGAAGAGAGAGAAATTCGCCTGGTTGCACTAACAGGTTCATTGAGTCCACAGCAACCATCGAGCCAAAGCGCTTCGTCACACCCTCTAGTTCAACTGCGCCACGATCACCGCTCACCTGTCATGCCCCCACTCTCACAATGATTTCTTCGCCAATCATTATCATCGGCTTTTTGCGTACTTCGCCCACTATAGGACATCAAGGTCTGCCAAGGAACTACCCCACGGGACGCTAAAGGGGGCATTAACCTGAGTGCACAAGACAAGGAGTAGCAGTGGATCGGCCCGAATCACATGATGTTGACCTGAGTGCTCTAGCACAGAGGCATCTCTGGGGTCATTTCACAAATCTTTCCAGCGTCCAGCGTGAAGGCTTGCCGATCATCCAGCGTGGCGAGGGCGCTTATGTTTATGACCAGAACGGTCAGCGCTATCTGGATGGCCTATCGGGACTGTTCACTGTCAATATCGGTCACGGACGACACGAACTTGCCCGAGCGGCAGCATCGCAGAGTGAAACACTCGGGTATTTTCCGCTCTGGAGTTTTGGTCACGAGCCCGGTATTCGCCTCTCTGCCAAACTCGCCGAACTTGCACCAGGGGATCTCAACCGAGTCTTTTTTACCACTGGTGGGGGCGACGCCTTGGAGTCCGCCTGGAAATTAGCCGTGCAGTTTTACGCCGCCATCGGACAACCACACAGACGCAAGGTCATCAGTCGCTATTACGCCTATCACGGAACCACTTTGGGGGCCCTCAGTATCACTGGCATCCCAGCCATTCGTGCGCCTTTCGAACCATTGCTGCCATGGGCCGTCAAGGTGCCGAACACCAATCAGTACCACTGTGGACTGTGTTCTCACAATGCTCAATGCACACTTGACTGCGCTGAAGAAGTTGAACGAGCAATCATCGCCGAGGGAGCAGAAACTGTGGCAATGGTTGTGATGGAGCCCGTGCAAAATACCGGTGGTGCTCTCGTGCCACCCGATGGTTATTGGAAACGGGTGCGTGAAATATGCGATAAGTACGGCGTGCTATTGGTCTCGGACGAAGTGATTTGTGGGTTCGGTCGTCTCGGGTACTGGTTCGGTTGTCAGCGCTTTGACTACCAACCCGACATGATCACTTTTGCTAAAGGTGTCACGAGTGGGTACGCCCCGCTCGGTGGAGTCATCATCAGCGATCGACTAGCGGCACCCTTTCTAGAAGACGAGAGTGCGATGTTTCTTCATGGCATTACATTTGGTGGACACCCCGTGTCGTGTGCCGTGGCCCTTGCCAATATTGAAGTAATGGAACGAGAAAACATCCTTGCCAATGTTTTAAAAAACGAGCCCATCTTCGACGAGGTCATGGCGCAACTCAAGAAATTGCCATTTGTTGGTGATGTGCGCGGATGCGGCTACTTCAGAGTGCTTGAACTCGTCAAAGACAAGACGACGAAACAGGGTTTCACCGACGAAGAGTGCAACTGGCTACTGCGTGACGAACTCTCACCACGCATTTTTGAAGCTGGACTGATCTGTCGACTTGATGACCGCGCCGACCCGGTCGTGGTCTTGTCCCCGACTCTGATATGTGGCCCAGAAGAACTTCGCTTCATCGCCACTGTCTTGAGCGATGCCCTCCAGCATGCTGCACAAGAGTTTCAAAAACGCTAACTCTCAAGGTTGGCCATGACATGCTTGATGCGCGTGTAATCCTCAAGAGCGTATGACGACAAGTCTTTGCCGTAGCCCGACTGCTTGAAGCCACCATGTGGCATTTCGGCGACCATTGGAATGTGGGTGTTAATCCACACACAACCAAAGTCCAGCCGTTTAGTCATTCGCATTGCCCGCCCAAAGTCCTTCGTCCAGACACTTGAAGCCAATCCATAGTCGACGCCATTGGCCCACTGCACCGCTTCATCTTCGCCATTGAATTGTTGCACGGTAATCACGGGACCAAATATTTCGGTCTGTACCATCTCATCTGTCTGACGCAAATTACTGACCACTGTCGGAGTAAAGAAATAACCCGAGGTGCCTTGGCGCACACCACCAGCGTTGACCTCAGCATGAGATGGCAAACGATCAAAGAAACCAGCGACGCGGGTCAATTGGTTGATGTTGTTGACTGGTCCAAACAAAATATCTTCTTCATCTGGCATGCCACAGCGCGTGGCTTTGGCTTGCTCGGTGAGTGCCGCCACGAAATCTTTGTAGATTCCTGCCGAACACAATACCCGCGTGGCCGCTGTGCAGTCCTGACCAGCATTGAAGTAACCAGCCATCGCAATACCTTCGGCGGCGGCGGCTAGATCGGCGTCATCAAAGACAATGACTGGTGCTTTGCCACCCAATTCCAGATGGACTCGCTTGAGACTTTTTGCTGCCGACTCAGCAACTTCCATACCAGCGCGCACTGAGCCAGTCACACTCACCAAAGATGGTGTGTTGTGCGAGACCATGGCACGACCTGTGTCTCGATCACCACAAATGACGTTCATCACACCTGCTGGCAAGAACTCAGCACATATCTCAGCCAGCAAAGTCGTGCTCACAGGAGTTGTATCGCTGGGCTTGAGAACGACCGTGTTTCCAGCGGCGATAGCAGGTGCAAACTTCCACACCGCCATCATCATCGGATAATTCCACGGGGCGACTTGAGCACATACGCCGATCGGTTCACGACGAATGTAACTCGTCATGTTGGGGACATACTCGCCTGCGCTTTTGCCCTCAAGGTGGCGGGCCGCAGTAGCGAAGAAACGGACATGATCGACCATCGGAGGTATTTCCTCAGAACGTGTCATCTCAATTGGCTTACCGCAATTCTGTGATTCCAAAGCCACGAACTCTTCGGCGCGTGCTTCAATAGCATCAGCGATACGAAACAATGCCAGCGAACGATCTTTGGGAGTTGAGTCACGCCATGATTCAAAAGCACGCGAGGCAGCGTTCATAGCCCGATCAACATCATCAGATGATGACAGCGGGGCCGTCGCATACTGCTCCCCCGTGGACGGATTGATCACCGGGATCGTGCGTCCATCTAACGCATCTAGATATTCTCCATCAATAAAGTTTCGGTAGGTCTGCATGACCCCACTCTAGGCGACGAAAGAGCAGCGAGGAAATGAGGGATCGTTTAGCGTGGGTCGCGCCACATCCGCCACATTGTTGGTCCGTTGGGATGATGGATTTCACCAACAACTTCAAAACCGAATCGGCGGTAATACGGGACATTGGTGTCTTTGGATGATTCCAAATAAGCGCCGACCCTTTCTTCATCAGCTTTGCTCAATATTTCATTCATCAAAGCGGCACCGTAACCATGGCCTTGCTGAACGGGGTCAGTCCCCAAAACTTCAAGGTAATAGTGAGGTTCTTGAGGATGAAGTTTCTCCATCCGACCAAGTGCCCCAAGAGCGCGAAAAATCCCCAATTTGTAAGCGCGCAACGTGAGAGGAAGAGTCCTGATAATTGTTAGTGGCGGAACTTTCCACTTCCCGGGTGGAGACCAAAAAGCCGCCGCCTTACGGTCTGGTGTCATCATGACCAGACCGTGATCCAACATGTTGCGCCCTAACATCTCAAATGCCAAGGTCGCACGTCGTTCATCAAAAGTTCCACCCATGAGATAGATGAACACTGGATCATCGGCAAATGCGCGGGCCAAACTGGCGGTGATTGCTGGCAAGTCGGCGACATCTGCTTTGGCTACTTCGCTCACAGCGACACGGTACTAGGTTTAAACCATGGCAATTTCCATTAATGAACTCGATATTCCGCAGGTTGATTTTGACTTCGTCGGCAACCAAGCAGAACGCGATCAACTGGCGAGCATTGCTCAAGACTCGTGGATTGCTAAAGGTCTCTTCGCCTACCCGATTTTCAACTATGAAGATTGCTTGGCCATTTTACGTGATCGACGTTGGCACAGCGCCGCAGCTTTAGCGGCCATTGCTTTTGGCGTTGATGACCCGCGCCTCAGCGAAAATCGTCAGCCCTCAATTCTTTCCTCTGAAGGAGAAGTTCACACTCGACTGCGTCGTTTGGTGGCTCCATCTTTTTCACCACGAGCTGCCGACCATCTGCGACCATTTATGCGCGAGGTGATGAATTCGCTGATTGACGCGATCGTCGCTCAAGGGCATTGCGATCTGGCCGTTGATATCTGTGAGCACTACCCGATTCCGATTATTTGCGAGCTTCTCGGTGCACCAAAATCAGACTGGCAGTTTTTCAGCCGTGTTGCCGAAGATGTCTTGCGAATCTTTGATGCGAATAACGCAGACGAGATCGACCTCATCTTGGCAGCTCAGGCAGATCTAGACGCCTACGTTCGCCAACTGATCGCCGAGCGACGCGATAGCCCCGCCGACGACCTGATTACCAGCCTGATCGCTGCTGAAGAAGCCGGTGACAAACTCAATGAGAACGAGTTGGTCTCAATGGTTCAAGCGGTGATCATTGGTGGAACGGATACCACGCGCAATCAACTTGGTTGTTCGGTGGCACTTTTTGCTGAGCATCCTGAGCAGTGGAAACTTCTTGCCGAGCGCCCCGAGTTGGCGGGCAAAGCCGTGGAAGAGACGATGCGTTATTTCGGAGCCGTCCGCAGCACTGGTCGGTTTGCTAGTGAGGATATTGAATATAAGGGCATTTTATTCCCCAAGGGGACTTTGGTCGTGCCGTCGCTAGTCCTAGCAAACCGTGATAGCGCAGTTTTCAACGAACCCAACACTTTCGACATCACCCGCGAACCTGCAGGTCAACCACAAATGACCTTCGGAGCAGGTATTCATTATTGCCTCGGGGCGGCCTTGGCTCGCGCCGAACAGCAAGAGGCGTTACCGCTTCTAGCTCAACGGCTCCCCGACCTGCGGATTAGCGGGGATGTCATTTGGAAGCCCTCGACCGTGGCTATTTTTGGCCCAGAAAAGTTGCCTATTTCCTTTGCCCGAAAAATGCAGTAAAGTTTGGGCTAGAGGTAGGTGTTTTCAAGAAGCTTGGGGGCATGATATGAGAATACGTCCATTCCACAAAATCCTTGCGATTGTGATTTTGCTCGCTGCTGGAGTCGGCCTCGGTTCGACGTCCGTGAGTGCAAGCAAGCCTTTGGCCACTTGCACTGCCAACAAGAAATACACCGTCAAAGCGAGTATCGCTGGAGCGAGAAATAAAACTGTGCTTCTCGTTGCTAAAACGGGTCGAGTCCTTGCCTCTCAGAAGGTCACTAAAGACAGTGCAACCAATGTTTCATTGGGGACTCCATCAACACCAAAAATCTGCTCATTGGCGGGAGCGACTCTGCAGTTGGTGTCATCGACAACTGGCGATTACTTCGGACCAATTCTCTTAGGCTGGTCTGGACCCAGTCGCGCAACTGCAAAGACGGTGTATACCAAGTTTAAGTCTGGTGCTGCGACCACGATTGACCTAAAAAAAATCGCCCTTGTTAACAACGGCGCGAACTCAACAAAGCAAGGTTATGGCTATACCGAGCAGAATACGGCGAGTACAACGATTGACACTGCCACTGCAAGCGCTACCAAAGCCCTTAAAGGCAAGCCCAAAGGCGTAGGAAACTATGGCAAAGCGAAAACAGCTTCAGCGAGTTCACTTTTCGTTACTGGTAATCGTTCACCGATGCCATCACCCCCTCCACCAAACCCGCCAGGTGGTGGCGGAGCAGTTGATGTGGACGACCTCGACGGTGGGGACGCCGATGACGATGGCATCCCGAACGCCTTCGATGTGAACGATGACGGCGATTTAATCGTTGACTCGGCCGACCCTACGACCCCCGAGGCGAATGTCAGCGGCTCAGCCACCGACCCCGCAACCTGTGAAGCCGCTGCTTCATTTCATATCTTCACTAACTACAAGGCCACAGTGCCGAACTTCGCTGACACCTTGAATTTCTATGGTACTGGTAGTCACGAGGCGACTGACGAGCACATTTTCACTCAAGTCGCAGAATCAATGTCGATGGTCTTCTCACCGATCACTCAAGTCTGTGGTGAAGATGTGGAGAAGATGGAAATCAAGGGAGTAGGTGTTGCGTACGCCCCTGCTGTCTACGCCGAAGTGACGGCGGGTGGCACTGGGGACATTCAGTGGCAAATCGGCAAAGGCACAGTCAACGACGTGGTAACGGCTGGATTCTCCGCGCAAACTTTCACCACTCAGGCCAGCCTGCCGTCGGGGCAAGATACTTTCATTCAGCGAGTCACCACCGAAAGCGGCAAGATATACGAATTCACCGCAACCGCTGGGTTTGTGTTCGTAACCCATCCGATGTTGCAGGGCTATTGCGTCAAGACAACGACAGACCCCCCAGACACCACCTACTGCGTTACTAGTAGCGATTTCACCCAAATCGACTATGCAGCAAGCTCCATACCCACGATTTCCGTTGGGTCTACACAAACTTTGGTATTACGGATGTATCGCCCCCAACGCTTCGCCATTGACGGTGAGACACCTGGCTTTTACAACCTCGGTGGGTTCAAGTACACCCCAGATATGCCGAACCCCCCCAGCGGTGGGGCCGCGGGCGGCAACTTCGGCAAATGTGATGCAGCGACCTACACCGACGGTGAGATGAAGACCGATACTTTGGCTAAAAGTAGTGACTCAGCGCCGACCAGCACTCTGCAGGCGTCATGGGATCTTCAAGATTGTTTCGACGAACGGTCAAAACCTTGGTCCACAGGCACCGTCACTATTGACATCCAGGTTGAGCCATCGGGTCCTGGTGGCAACAGTGCCCAAAAACTTTTCCTGACACTGACGTCCTAGTCGGCCCCCCGAAAACAGTTGAGCGACTTACCCCGATTATTCATCGCGCCA
>SHUW01000019.1 GCA_009694465.1 Ilumatobacteraceae bacterium | reverse complement strand
CTCATCCTTATCAGGGATGCGCTCTAACCGACTGAGCTATAGCCCCGGCGGTTGAGAACCCTATCGGCGGGAAAGCCCCGGCTCAACCGTTACGGGTGATCCGTGCGAGATGTTCTTCTTTGTCGCAGAATTAAGGGTTTTTTCGCCACTTTTTCGGGTTCTTGTGGTCCTTCAAGAACAGTCATCGTAATTCCGCCCACCAAATCAGTAATCAGGTTGAAGGTCGTCACCCCGAGAACAGCCAGCCCAGTCATCCCAACGACAGCAAAGAGTCCAAGAACCCAAGCTTGATGAAAGAGTTCACCGCCATTGAATTGGAAGGTATCCCACCCGAAACTTTCCATGAACCGTTCGACATTGTCGACAGTGCCCGTTGCATTGGCGACATTCCATAGCAGAACGCCCGCCAGCAATAAGGTCAGGTATAAAACGAAGTGGAACACCAAAGTGACCCTGAAAACACTCCACGGGTCGATGTGGCGCAGTGTCCGCGTCTTGCGCTTCAAGTTTGATCGCTCAAAAGTGACCGCCCGCCTCAGTCCTGCTGCGGTGGCGGGTGTTTGCCTGACTATCGGCTGGGATTGGGTAGGTGCTGTGGGGGGCACACTGATGCGTTGGGTCGGCGCATCGTCGGGGACATTCGCCGGGACAATGAAAAAGGGGTCATCAGTTTCGGCCACACCGTCAGCGTAGAGCACCCGCCCTCGCCACTGGTGTCGCTTGCTCATCAACCCTGTGATTCAGGGTAAATCGCTGGCAGTGGCGATTGCTAAAGCATCCCCTACACGCACGGTGACTGTGACCGCACCCCTCTCGGAGATGTCCATTTTTTCAATCACACCATCATTCCGATCGGCTACCTCGTGCGCAGCCTCTGCGCCGAAGTTCACTAGTGCCAAAGCAACCGCGTCTGCCACAGTTTGCGCGCCCACCGATTGGCGCAAGCGCACTTCAAGGCCCACCAAAGAGAGAACGCAGGACAAAGACACAGCCACCACCCCGATCATCAGGATGCTGACATTGCCCCGATCGCAGTCGCTGCGATGTTTCACTCGTCGTCAGTAGCGAGAATCAAAGCAACCGAAGTCACGGACTGACCGGGTTCAACGCTCATCACGCGAATTCCAGTTGCCGTACGACCCTGGGACGAAATATTGCGCACGTCCGTACGAATGGTGGAGCCACCAGAAGTGACCGCCACAATCTCATCTTCAAGACCAGCCATGAATGCTGACACGACCGCCCCCTTCTTTTCACCAATTTGAATTCCGCGTACGCCAATACCGCCTCGACTCTGACTTCGGAACTTGTCAAGTTGGGTTCGTTTGCCGTAGCCGGCCTCGGTGACCATCAAAATCGCCACATCATCGCGGGCTACATCAACGCTGACGACTTTGTCGCTTGGCCGCAACTTCATGCCACGCACGCCAGCGGCCGCACGACCCATTGGTCGCACTTCGGTTTCCGAAAAACGAATCGTCATGCCCGATTTGCTGACCATGAAAATCTCATCGGACCCACTTGTTTCAATGACTCGCACTAATTCATCGTTATCGCGCAAGTTGAGAGCGATTAATCCATCTCGTCGTCCATTGTCGTATTCATTGAAGGCTGTTTTTTTGACGACTCCATCGCGAGTTGCAAAGAACAAGAACCTCTCCGCATCAAAGTTGCGGGTATCAATAATCGCCTCAATGGTTTCACCTAATTGCAGTGGCAAAAGGTTAACGATCGGAACACCCTTGGTGGCTCGCTCGCGTTCAGGCAGTTCGTGAGCGCGCAGTCGATAGACCCGCCCTCGATTAGAGAAGAACAATAAATATGCGTGAGCAGAGGTGAAAATCACCCGCTTGACAATGTCATCAGTTTTCAATTTGGCTCCTGTGACGCCCTTGCCACCACGACCCTGGCTCCTGAAGTTTGAAGCTAGAACAGTTTTGACATACTGCGCTTCAGTCATCACGACTACTAACGCTGTGTCATCAACAAGATCTTCAATACTCATGTCGCCTGAGTCAAAAGTGATTGGGCACACGCGTGGAGTAGCAAACTCAGCGCGGATAGCCAACATCTCTTCGGAAATCACCGCTCGTAACTTGACGTCATCGGCCAAAATGCCTTCGAGTTCGGCAATACGTTCGTTGAGTTGACCCATCTCGGTCTCAAGAT
This sequence comes from Ilumatobacteraceae bacterium, assembly GCA_009694465.1. Classification (GTDB taxonomy): domain Bacteria; phylum Actinomycetota; class Acidimicrobiia; order Acidimicrobiales; family Ilumatobacteraceae; genus Casp-actino8. The sequence goes on along the minus strand of SHUW01000019.1, from coordinate 18,118 downwards.
CGATACGCGACAGACGTGTTAATTGACGCAACTGCATGTCAAGAATGTCAATGGCTTGAACTTCACTGAATTCATAAGGCGGATTCATGAGTGAAGCTTTAGCGGCTGGGGCATCTTCACTTTCACGAATCAACTTGATGATCTGATCAATGACATCAAGCGCCTTGATACGACCCTCAAGGAGGTGCAGTCGTCGTTGTGCTTTATCAAGGCGGAATGTCGTGCGTCGCGTGAGTACTTCTATCTGGTGACGGATGTATCCATTTAAGGCGTCGGCCAAAGTCAGTTGCCGTGGCACCCCATCAACAAGGGCCACCATGTTCACACCAAAACTTGTCTGAAGTTGTGTCTGCTTAAAAAGATTGTTCAACACCACATTGGCATTGGCATCGCGCTTTAACTGAATAGTGAGATAGGTCTTTCCACCCGATGAACCGTCGTTGACATCGGCGATGCCATCAAGTTCTCCGTTATCCACAAGTTCCTGGATGCGTCCTGCGATTGCCGAGCAACTCGTCTGATACGGCAACTCCGTGACGACAATCTGCATGCCTCCACGCTTAGTTTCTTCAATCGCTGCGGTGGCACGCATCTTGATACTGCCACGTCCTGTTCGATAGGCATCCAAGATTCCTGAGCGACCCAAAATTGATCCGCCCGTCGGAAAATCCGGGCCCTTGACAAAGGCCATCAGATCATCAGTTGTGGCCTCTGGGTTCATCAACAAATGAATACATGCGTCGATCACTTCACCCAAGTTGTGCGGTGGGATATTGGTGGCCATTCCCACAGCGATTCCCTGACAACCATTTACGAGCAAGTTGGGAAAGCGCGCTGGAAGAACAACTGGTTCTTCACGCGATCCATCATAGGTATCGACCATGTCGACGGTGTTCTCGTCGATATCAGCCAATAGGTGCATCGCTAACGGATGCAGACGACATTCGGTATAACGACTCGCAGCCGGACCAAAGTCCGGAGATCCGTAGTTGCCGTGAAAGGCGATGAGTGGATGTCGCAGAGAAAATGGTTGCGCCATACGAACCAAAGCGTCATAAATTGCGGTATCGCCGTGAGGGTGATACTTGGCCATCGTGTCGCCGCTGACGCGCGCTGATTTTACGAAAGGACGATCGGGACGAAACCCTTGTTCTTCCATGTCCCAAATGATGCGGCGGTGCACTGGCTTGAGCCCATCGCGAACATCGGGAAGAGCACGCGCCATGATGACTGACATTGCATAATCAAGAAACGATCGTTCCATTTCATCTTGCAAAGCAACTGGCTGTACGGGGATATTGGGTTCCGAGGGTGTTGCACCTTCCTCGGGCGTGGTGGGGGGCGTTTTTTTACTAGCCATCAGATATCAAGGAACCTTACGTCTTTTGCATTCGTTTGAATAAAGTGTTTGCGACTTTCAACGTCGTCGCCCATCAGCACGCCCATGACTTCATCGGCTAACGCCGCTTCGTCAACATGGACTTGCAGAAGTGTCCGAGAGTCATCCGACATTGTCGTCGAACGCAATTCTTCCCAGTCCATTTCTCCGAGACCTTTGAGACGCTGGAAATCTTTTTTGTGATTCGGATGTTCTTCCAGAAAACGGGCCTTGGCCACATCGTCTTTGAGATAGATCTTTACTTTGCCGATCTCTGTTGAATACAGCGGTGGTTGCGCAATGTACACATAGCCAGCTTCGACCAATGGGCGCATCTGGCGGAAGAAGAAAGTCAAAAGCAAGGTCCGAATGTGGCTGCCGTCAACATCGGCGTCCGCCAAAATAATAATTTTGTGATAGCGCGCCTTGGCTGCGTCAAATTCGTCACCAACGCCACCACCGATTGCCGTGACTAAGGCAATGACTTCTGTGTTTTTCAACATCTTGTCAAGACGTGCCCTCTCAACATTCAAAATCTTTCCACGAATCGGCAAGATGGCTTGCGTTCGGGGATCACGCGCATCAAGTGCCGTACCGCCGGCAGAGTCACCTTCAACAATAAAGATTTCACTCTCTGATGGATTGCCACTACTGCAGTCTTTTAGTTTGTCTGGCATGCCAGCGCCAGCAAGTGCAGTCTTTCGGCGCACTGCGTTACGTGCATTCTTTGCAGCGACTCGGGCTTGCGCTGCCGACTGGGCTTTTTTAACAATCTTGTTTGCCTCAGTCGGATTTTCATCCAACCACTCAGCAAGACGATCGTTCGTTACTTTTTGCACAAAAGAACGCATGGACACGTTGCCTAATTTGGCTTTGGTCTGACCCTCAAATTGGGGTTCACCTAATTTCACTGAAATGATCGCCGTGATTCCTTCACGAATATCTTCGCCGAGAAAGTTGTCATCTTTTTCCTTGAGCAACCCACGGTTTTTTGCGTATTTATTGATGACGCTGGTTAACGCTGTTTTGAAACCCTCAACGTGCATGCCGCCTTCAACAGTGCTGATTCCGTTTGCGTACCCGTGAATTCCTTCGTGGTACCCGGTATTCCACTGAATGGCGATGTCCAACATTTGGCCGTCGTCTTCTTCTTCGTAGTAGGCGACCTTAGTGAACAATGCATCCTTGGATTGATTGAGGTGCTTGACGAAGTCAATAATCCCGCCCTTGTATTGGAAGGTGACGTTTTGCACTTTACCGACTCGTTCATCCTTGAAAACAATTTCTAAGCCGCGATTGAGAAAAGCCATCGTTTGTAGGCGCTCAAGAACTGTGCGCGCCACGAACTCTGTGCCTTCTGAAGCGAAAATTCCTTCATCTGGCCAGAAGGTCACCGATGTTCCGTTTTTTCGACCACGTGCTGGCGTGTCACCAGTGATCTCAATCTTGCCTTTGAGTTTTCCACCATTTTGGAATTCAAGTTCATAACGCTTGCCACCACGGTCGATTTCTAACTTCAGTCGGTCTGACAGTGCGTTCACAACTGAAACGCCCACACCGTGAAGTCCGCCTGACACTTTGTAACCCTCACCGCCAAATTTTCCTCCGGCGTGAAGCACTGTCAGCACAACCTCGGCGGCGCTTTTACCCTTATGGGGACCAGAGGGATACGGATCAACCGGAATGCCGCGACCATTGTCCTCAACACGGCAGCCGCCACCCTCTAAGAGTGTGACGCTGATAGTGGTGCAATGACCTGCCATGGCTTCGTCAACAGAGTTGTCAACGACTTCCCAAATGAGGTGATGTAGGCCCGTCAGGCCAGTCGATCCGATGTACATACCAGGTCGTTTGCGAACAGGGTCAAGACCTTCAAGAACCTGGATATCTTTGGCGCCATAATCGGCTGTGGTGGTAGTGCTTTTGGTGGACACGAATTCCTTTTTGGGTGGGTTTAGAAGGCCATCACAACTGTGTGCGCGGGGGTGGAATTTGGGGCGACACAATGGCTCAACACAACACTCAAATCCTACTCGCTGGGAGTCGCATTTTTGGTGACCTTGCGTGCCTTATATGCAGGACAAATACACTATTTTTTAGCCACAAAAAAGAAGGCTTTTAGGGTTCCGAAAAAGAGGCTCTTAACGGCGCTTTTTGACCCGTATCTCCAAGGTTTTTATGGGCCTTGCGGCACCCTCATTGAGGCGCTTCAAAAGGTCCGCTTCAAGGAACTTCATCTGGGTCGCCCACATCGGTTCATCAACCTCAACGATGAGCGTTTCGTTGTCCAATTTTAAGGGTCGTACATGACTCGCAACTGACTCTCCAACCAGTTCCTCCCAACGACTAAAAACCGTGACGGTGGTCAGTCGGTCCCCGCCACGGAGCGACTTCAATAGTTTTTCAATACTGCTTGAAATGGGTGTGGGTTCAGGATTATTCGCTGACAACTTGACCCCCTTCAATCCGCAAAATTCTCTCTGGTGTGGCTGTGTCGGGAAGGACACTGGCCGTCGTAATCACTACTTGGCCGCGCGGCAGATGACTGAGCAGGGCCGCGCATCTTTGCGGGTCGAGTTCTGAAAGAACATCATCAAGAACGAGTAAGGGAGTCATGTCGGTTTGCTGCGCCACAAGTTGGTGGGCCCCAAGTCGTAATGAAAGCGCCAAACACCGCATTTCACCCTGACTTGCGTGGGTTCTGGAAGGAAGTGTCCCCAAAAATAGGTCAATGTCATCGCGATGCGGACCAACTGTCGACACACCCCGGCGGAGATCGTCCATACGCGCCGCTTTGAGGGCATGAGCTAAACCTGTACGCCGCCACGCTGGCTCGTAATGAATGCCAACCGCCAACGGCGCCCCAGCGAGATGTTGATAGGCGTCTTCGACATGGGGTTGAAGTTGTGCCAAGACGATGGCTCGTTGGTGACCAACCTCGTCGCCGACAGCAGCAAGTTTCTCGTCCCATACATCAAGGGTGAACTCAATATCCTGAGTTAACCGACCGTTTGCCTGTCGCAATAGCGTGTTGCGCTGCTTCAAGATGCGATCCAGTTCTAATCGTCGAGCATCATTTTTCAGAGCCAAACTGACCATGGTTTCGTCAATGAAGCGTCGTCGCTCACCTGGTGCGCCCTTCACTAATTCAAGATCATCTGGAGAAAATACCGAGACTCGTAAAATCCCTAAAAGATCGCGAGTTCGCGCAAGTCGTTGTTTGTTGACTTGCACCACGGTGCGTCCTTGGCGTTGAATCTGCACCTCAATTTGTATCTCCCGACCGTCTTCGTGCCGCACGATGGCGCGAATAGTTGCGAGTTCTGCCCCCTCGCGCACCAAAGCCACCACGGGGGCCTGACGAAAACTCTCAAGCGTCGCCAGAAATGCCATGGCTTCTGCAATGTTGGTTTTTCCTTGCGCGTTACGCCCGACAATGGCTGTCACACCTGGTGTCAAAGAAAATGAGGCGTGGAAATAGTTACGAAAATCGACGAGCTCAAGTTGCTCGACAATCATCTCGCTGTCACGACTTCAGAGGCATCAACAAATACGTGAAATCTTCCTGACCGACACCGCGAATCAGGGCCAGTTTTCCAGGCTCGCTCGTTTGAATAGTGATTTCGTCAGCACCAGATGCATCTAGTCCTTGAGTTAATAGTTCGTTGTTGAAGCGAATTTCAATATCGTTGCCATGAACCACGGCGTCGATTTGTTCAACGGCTTCTCCGTTATCTGGAGTCACCATTCGTAGCGTCACGCTATTTGCTTTGATTTCCAAACGAAGTGGTGTGCCAATCGGGTCCCGGGCCACATGCTTGACTCGGCGAATCGCTTCCAACATGATGTCTCGTGAGATGACTAGTTTATTTGGTGAGTTTGCTGGAATGAGACGTTGGTAATCAGCAAACGCTCCGGTCAACAAACGTGTTACTAAACGCACTGATCCGACTTCAAAGGTTGCATCATTTTCGGTGATATTGATCGACACCTGCTCGGCGATGCTTAATAACTTTTGCAGTTCCCCCAATGCTCGCGCCGGAATCACAACGCTAGTTCCGTCGGGGAGAACGTTGGTATTGATATCACGAACAGACATGCGATAAGAGTCCGTTGCGACCAGGCGCAAGCGCCCATCAATGCCGCTCAACAAAACACCGGTGAAGACACCGCGGGTGTCGTCGGTACTTGCTGAACGCACGACTTGACGAAGGGCTTCTGAAAAATCTCTGGCGCTCATTGAGGCACCCTGGCCAACAGTGCCCGACCACTTCGGGAAATCATCGCCGGCACCAATCGGGACTGTGAAGTTGACGCGGTTGGCGGAGATGTCGACGTTGTCTTCTCCTAAGTCAAATTTAACAGCACCAGAAGGCAAGGACCGAACAATGTCGCTTGTTAATTTTGCAGGCACTAAAACGACTCCGTCTTTTTCACCGGCGACAATAATGCTGGCATCAATTGTTAAATCGCCGTCGGTCCCGGTGATGCGCAATTGGTCTCCAGCAAGAACTAGTCGCAGGCACGACATTGTTGGATTTGTTGAGCGACCTGTTGATGCTCGACTCGCAGCACCCAGTGCTTCAGCTAAAACTTCTTTTTCACAACGAAATTTCACGACGGGACTCCCTACTTGTTAACACGGTCTGATGATGATTTAAGATAGTTCTAGTAATAAGAGTTGTGGATTGTGGATAAGCACTTCTTTGTCCAGCGTGATCAAGGTATTTGCCCGCGCATGGTTGTCCACACGTATGCACACCCAAAGTATGACCGACGGGTGGGTCGGTGGATAACTTTGAGTTCTCCACACGTTGATCATCGTCATTCACAAGGGTTGTGAACATGTTGTTGATATCACCGTGCGGAGACATTGACTTAACTCAATTTCAGCGTCTTGACCAGACTTGTGACCTGGTCGTAGGTTTCGTTGCGTTCAACCATCAAGCGAGTGATTTTGTCAACAGCATGAATCACCGTGGTGTGGTCACGGCCGCCGAAGAGTCGCGCAATGGCCGGATAAGAGAGGTCAGTAAGTTCGCGAAAGACGTACATCGCCTCCTGTCGCGCTGTCACTAGGGGTCGCTGGCGACTCTTGCCGCGCAATGCCTCAACGGTGAAGCCGAGAAATCGAGCGATTTCGGCAAGCAGTTCATCATCGGTGCGGTTTTTCGAATTACTACTCGGCAAGAGGTCTTCAAGAAGCCTTTCGGCTTGCGCCACGGTCATGTCAACGCGATTCAAACTTGAGTAAGCACTCACTCGAATCAGGGCGCCCTCAAGTTCACGAATGTTGGTGCTGACCCGCGAGGCGATGTATTCGAGGACGTCGGCTGGCACGAAGGTGCCATCTCGTTCGGCTTTATTGCGTAAAATCGCTAACCGCGTTTCTAGATCTGGGGGCTGAACATCCGTAATCAAGCCCCAACGGAAACGGCCAATGAGTCGGTCCTCTAAGTTTGGTATGGCGTCAGGGACTCGGTCGGAAGAAATAACGATTTGTTTGTTTGCCCCGTGAAGGGTATTGAAGGTGTGGAAGAACTCTTCCTGGAGTCCTTCTTTTGCCTCCATGAACTGAATGTCGTCAATCAGTAAGACATCAATATCGCGATAGCGACGCTTGAAATTGGCGATCGTGTTATTTCGAATTCCGTCCACGTACTCGTTCAAGAAAGTTTCGGTGGTGATGTATCTCACCTGGTAATGACTGTAGTTCTGGAGCACGTAATGGCCGATGGCATGTAATAGGTGGGTTTTACCAAGCCCAGCGGACCCATAGACGAAGAGCGGGTTATATGAGCGTGCCGGGGTTTCAGCAACCCGTTGAGCTGCCGCCAAAGCGAAACTGTTGGATGCCCCTTTAACGAATGTCTCAAAGGTGTAACGCGGGTTCAATCCAGCCCGTATACCCATTTCTTCGACACTTGTAATCGTTGGTTCGGAGTTCTTTGACCCGTTCTTTGAAGGATTTTTAGTGTTTTGCCGCGGGGAGTTATCCGTGTTGGTTGACGAATCCGCAACTATTTCGTCGGGGGCCACAACATCGACGACCAATTTCAATGAACCAGCACCAAGTTCAGTCAGGGCATCGAGAACAATAGGAAGATAACGCGATGTGATTTTGTCGCGCACGGTTCCACTTGGAACAGCCAAACGCAAGGTGTTTTGGTCGTCAGGCAACGAGTGCACATCATTGAAAGTGGAGTACCAGACGGCATCTGAGACTTGGGCGCGAAGCAGTTGCGAAACCGCTGTCCACAAGTCATCAGTATGTTCCACCTGCTACTCCTTCAAAAAATAGGTATGTTGTCCACAGATCAATCCACAACTTGTGGACAATACTGTGGCGTGATTTTAGATACCCTGACCTGCCTCAATGGTCAACCAGGGAGGGTTGAACGTGAGAGTAATTGTTAGGGAAGAGACACCTTAGCAGGCTGTGGATAATCCGTAAAGAGGGGATTCGCGTGTCAGGGTTGCCCCCATTGGCCTTTAGGCCGTAGCCTGCTCCTAAGCGCTTGACGAGTTACGTTCCACCCGCGTGGAGTGAAGGTTGTCAAGGAGGCTGAATAGTAGTCACTACCAGGTGTTTCTCGCCCGGATGGGGCGCCACCAGGAATTGAGGATTTTGCATGAAGCGTACGTACCAACCTAATCAGAAGCGCCGTTCAGCCAAACATGGCTTCCGCGCTCGTATGTCCACCCGCGCCGGGCGAGCAGTTTTGAAAGCCCGTCGCCTGAAGGGCCGCAAGAAGCTGTCGGCTTGATCAAACGACTTCACGGCCGAGCCGGATTTGCGCGATTACGTCGCCAAGGAATCCGAGTTCGTAGTGGAGTTGTTTGGTGCGTGATGTTGTCGGACTCTGCTCTTGATGGCCCCCATGTGGCCTTCGCTATTGGTCGCACTGCTGGAACAGCAGTGAAGCGCAACCGCGTCCGTCGACAGTTGCGCGAAGTGTTGCGTCACGAAACTCCTGCGATGCGGCCTGGTCTGTATCTCATCGGCTTAACCCGGCCAGCGGAGTCAATCACTTTGACCGACTTGCGTTCTGCGGTCGATGGTCTTGCTAGTAAATGGAGTGTTTAAAAGTGATTCCGTTATGAAATCTTACCTATTAAAAGGCATAAACTGGTACCAACTAGCACGTGAAGGTCGTCCTTCACCGTGTCGCTTCACCCCCAGTTGTTCGCAATACGCCAAAGAGGCGATTGACATTCATGGGGCGCGCAGCGGTTCATGGTTGACTCTCCGTCGACTTGTTCGCTGCCGCCCATTTGGTAAGTCCGGCTTTGATCCAGTTCCAGAACCTAGGCATCAACACGATGCCCACTGTGCACAAATAAATCCTATTCAGCCCACCGGAAAGGTGTCGTGACATGTTCCAAGCAGCAGCCTGGCTCGTAAGTCAATTTTACAACCTCACATCGGACTACACAGCGGCCATTGCCCTAGTCGCTGTGGTGATCATGATGTTGATTTTCCCGCTCACCCTGAAGAGCACAAAGTCAATGTTGGAGATGCAGAAGGTTCAGCCAGAAATGAAGCGGCTGCAACAACAACATCGCAATGATCGCCAGAAACTTAACGAAGAAATGATGAAGCTCTACCAGGAGCATAAAGTCAACCCGCTGGCCTCATGCCTGCCACTTTTGGCGCAGATGCCGATTTTCTTGATCATGTTCCGAGTGCTGAATGGTCTCACTAAGAAGACCTCTGATGGCACCTTTGATCCGGACTACATCTCAAAAACCGGTGAACTATATACAAGTTTGCAAGGTAAGACCAAGATGAGTTCTCTTGGGCTCGACCTATCCCTCACTCCAGTGAAGGCGATTCAAGAAAATGCCGCTACGGGCGTTATCTATGCCCTACTAGTCGTGGCTTTGATGGGTCTGTATTTCGTCCAACAGCGGATGATCGCAAGTCGTACGGTGTCTCCGACGATGTCGGCCTCGCAACAAAAACTGATGCAGTATTTGCCAGTATTTTTCGGCGTCTTCCAGTTCTTTTTCCCCGTTGCGCTGGTCGTTTACTACTTTGCGCAGACGATTGTGCGTATTGCCCAACAGTCATATATCACCCGCCGCTTCTATAAAGGTGATGATTCACTGGGTAGTCAAGCCCAAGCCGCCGGAGCCAAAGCACGCGAATTAGCCAAGGATGATGTTGGCGGTGGCGGGATGTTCGGTCAAATGAAAAAAGACCTCAGCAAAGCCAAGGAGCAACCGAAGGCAGGCCCCAAACCCATTATTAGCAAGCGCGTCACCCCGCCCAAGGGTGGGTCAACTCCGGCTAAAGGTAAGGCCACGCCACCTAATCGTCCGAAACCTTCGGGTACGTCACGTCATCCAAAGCCGCCACGCGGCTGATCAAACTCCCACTTAATCGATCTCACGTCAGAAAAGAAAGCAGGAATCCCATGGAATGGGTAGAAACAACCGGTAAGTCCATTGAAGAAGCTAAGAGCGTTGCACTTGATCGTCTCGGTGTTGCAGACGAAGAAGCCGAATTTGAAATCTTAGAAGAGCCCAAAGCGGGGTTATTCGGGCGCACTCGAGGAGAAGCCCGAGTTCGTGCTCGAGTCAAGCCACGTATCCCCCGCGCCAAAGTCGAACGCCGAGACCGTCGTCCGCGCAAGGATGACACCCCGTCAGCAGAAGGAGCACCTCGTGCCCCTCGTGCAAAACAACCACGTCAACAGGAGAAGAAAATGAGCGATAGCAGCGAAAACAACGATCGACCTCGCCGGGAACGACCAGAAGGTCCCCCAGCCGACCCAGCACAGGTAGCTGCAGAAGCCGAGAAGTTCCTGATTGGTTTAGCGGCCTCTTTGGGCGCCACTGGCGAGACAGCGGTGAATATTGATGGCAACGATATTGAAGTCCAGTTAAACGGCAGCGATCTCGGTCTCCTGGTCGGCCCACGTGGCAGCACCTTGCAGGCGGTTCAGGACATCACTCGCGTTGTCAGCCAGCGGCGGATGGGTGATCATGACACTCGTTTACGCATTGATATCGGGGGTTATCGGGCCAAGCGCAAAGAAGCGTTGAGCCGTTTCGTTACCCAAGTTGCTGATGAAGTCGTGGCCAGTGGCTCAGCACGTGCCCTGGAAGCGATGCCATCGCCGGATCGCAAGATCGTTCACGACGCATTGACTGGACGCACAGATATTGCGACTCATTCTGAAGGCGAAGATCCCAACCGACGTGTTGTGATCTCCCCCGCAGCAGCAACTGCAACTGAATAGTCCACTGAGCGTAAGGTGGGGCTGATGTCCTCGGCCCCTGCCTTAAGTCCAGAAAATCGAAAGAAGTTGTTGGATGCGCTGGGTGATGCCCAGCGCATCGGCATGTTGGGCAATAGACCACTTGAGCAGGTGATTGATCATTCCATGGGCTTTGCTGAGGCTCTCAATGGCAAGGTCAGCACTGTGATTGATCTTGGTTCTGGGGGTGGAGACCCAGGCTTAGTGATTGCCTTGGCCTGCCCCGATATTCAGGTGACCCTGGTTGATCGTCGATCCAAGCGCACAGACCTGCTTGTTCGGCTCGTGGGTCGATTAGGAATTCAGGCTCAGGTGGAGGTTATTGAGGCCGATGTGGCTGATCTCCCCATTCGTTTTCCGGGTCGAACCTGGGGAGCCGTGACATCTCGTGGGTTTGGCTCTCCGACCTACACAGCACAGCATGCTGGGCCTCTTTTGCTTCCGGGTGGGTTGTTTGCGGTCAGTGAACCGCCAGAGGGGGATGGATCTCGCTGGATTGACCCGACTGTTGCCATGCACGGATTAAGCCTGCAAGAGGTGCGCTTCGGTGTCGCCTTACTTGTGAAGGCTTAGTGCTTATCAAGACGCAGTGTTCCACGTGGAACATCTACGACTGATCCCTTGCTGAGAGTTGGTTGATGTTCCACGTGGAACACATCGGCTATCCCTGCGGGTACCACATCCTTCAGGTACGATTTGCCCAATCGTCCTTTGAGTGTTGAGGAAAACCCGTCATGACCGAATCTTCTGTTTCCCCGCATCATCACCCACTCCCCCGAGTGATTGCAATCGCCAACCAAAAGGGCGGCGTGGGTAAAACCACAACATCAGTGAACTTGTCGGCCTGTTTGGCTGAATTGGGCTTTCGAACCCTTCTGATTGACCTTGATCCCCAAGGAAACGCCTCCTCGGGTGTGGGTATTGAAACCCGCGGCATAGAAACTTCAATTTACGATGTCCTTCTCAATGACGCGGCGATGGAGGACTGCGTTGAGCCAGCATCGGTAAAGAACCTGTTCGTGGCGCCAGCAAATCTTGATCTAGCTGGAGCAGAGATTGAACTGGTTAACGAAATGGCCCGCGAACATCGCCTCAAGAAGGCAATAGACCAGGAACTTGATCGATATGACTACATCATTATCGACTGTCCGCCTTCGCTCGGCCTCCTGACAGTGAATGCTCTTGTGGCGGCCCGCGAAGTCTTGGTGCCGATTCAATGCGAATATTACGCCCTTGAGGGGTTGGGGCAACTTTTGCGAAATGTTGACAAGGTGAAGAAGAATCTCAATCAAGAACTCCAGATCAGCACCATTGTTTGCGTGATGTACGACGCTCGGACCAAGTTATCTAAGGCTGTTGTTGATCAAGTGCGTGAGCACTTCGGCGACAAGGTCTGTAACACCATGGTCCCCCGTGATGTCCGGCTATCTGAGGCACCAAGTCATCATCAGCCCATCAACCTGTACGACCCATCGTCAAAAGGCTGCATTGCCTATCGCTCAGTGGCCAAGGAGGTATCTGGTGGCACGTCGCCCAGGGCTCGGTAAAGGACTCGATGCTCTCATCCCTAGTGGGTTCGGGGATCCGAGCACAGGTAGCGCGCAGGCTAAAACTGGTCTAGTAGACATCCCAATAGGGGACCTATCTCCTAATCCGCATCAGCCGCGCGTGCATTTTGATGAGGAATCATTGACTGAATTGTCTGCCTCAATACGTGAAATCGGTGTTCTCCAACCACTCCTGGTGCGTTTGCTAGCGGATGGCTCCTACCAACTTATTGCTGGTGAGCGTCGTCTCCGAGCGGCCAAGCGTGCGGGGTTGACAAGCGTCCCAGCGATTGTCAAGACAACTGATGACATGTCATCAGTTGAACAGGCCCTCATAGAAAACCTCCATCGACAGGACCTTGCCCCATTAGAGGAAGCCTCGGCCTATCAGCAACTGATTGACGATTTTTCTTTGACTCACGATGCAGTGGCTAAGCGGGTCGGCAAAAGCCGAAGTTCAATTTCCAACTCCTTGCGACTTCTTGGACTCCCAGCAACCATTCAGGCATTTTTAGCCGATGGCAAGTTGTCAGCCGGACATGCCAAGGCACTCCTCGGAACGCCGGATCGAACATTCCAAGAACAGTTAGCGCGGCGAGCCGTCAAAGAAGGGTGGTCGGTTCGAGCCGTGGAAGAAGCCATTCGTGATCGCGGCGGTGACATTGATGTGGGGGAGGGCGTCAAGCCAGGAACAGGGACCTCAGGAACAGGTACCGAAACCAAGCCTCGCAAACTTCCTCCTGCTGGACTGCTGGAACTTGAAGGCTTAATCTCGGAATATCTTGCCACCCGGGTGTCGGTCAAGATGAGCGCTAAGAAGGGCGCAATCACTGTCGAATTCGCAGGTCTTGAGGATCTTGAGCGCTTGTATTATCTGATGGTCGGCATACAGCCCTCAGATTAGAAAAAGTCTCAACAAGTAGTTGATACTTTGAGTGCGGGGATAACCCTCTAGTCGCGCGAGAAGGTTTCGCACAAGGTGGGGAAAAGGCTGTGGATAACTAGCGAATATCCCTGTTTTAAGGGGCCCAGGCCAACAACGCCAAGAAAATAGCCTCGGCGATCCGAGCACTTTTCGAAAGCATCATCTCCACGGGGCCGAGGGTCACTAAAACTGCTGGCATTTTTGTTTCCCGCAAAATCGGTAAGCGCATGCCCTCGATGGCAATGCCAGGAACCACATCGCGTAAGTGTCTTTCCATTAACTGCGCTAACGAACGACCACCTGCAGATTCAAAAGAGGGAACCGCATAATAAGAAATGCGCGATTCACGTTCGGGTGAAGATTCAAAACCCACGTACACATCAGCTCCGAGGAGATTGGCAGTTCGGCTTTGCTCCGTTGAGTCGCTGTGAGGCAAATCAATGAGCATTGCTCCGTGTTCTCGCAATGCGCCGTTGAGGGCTTTGCGTAATTCATCAAATTCGCCAAACTGGCCGACGGCAACGCGCCGCCCGACTAACGGCTGACCGTAACGCGCCTCCTCGGCGTCGCGAACATAGGCGATACCAGGACCATCACCAGTCATGCGCGACAGACGGCGCAAAACGGTGACCGTATCTTGATGGCAAACACCGTTAACTTCAAGGCCCGCATTTAACTGGAAGTGATTTAATGCACGATCAAGTTTCTGACCGAAAATCCCGTCAATGCGTCCACAATCAAAACCCAAGCGAGACAAGATCCGTTGCAGTTCTGTGACATCATCGCCGCGTAAGTTTGGGCTTCGCAGCACAAGTGGCCGATCACCTAGATTCCACCACGCTTCAAGTAAAGCAGTCCACGTATCTTCATCGCATAGACCAGTTGCGGGAAGACCGATCTCTGTTTGAAAAGCACTCACGGCCTGTTGCGTTTGTGCGCAGTACATATCAGCAGACACGATGTTTGCTGGCAAATAGCCCGCAACACCGAGGCGCCGTTGTAGTTGACGAACAGCCTCACCCGAATCTCCGGGGGCCAGAGCCATCAGACGAGAAATTCCTCCAGCTCCGAAAGAAGCTGTCCTTTACCTTTTGCACCCACTAGGCGCTTGACGATTTCGCCGTCTTTGAAAACTAACAATGTAGGAATGCTCATGACTCCGTAACGCTGTGCGATATCGCCATGCTCATCGACATTGAGTTTGGCAATGGTGACTTGCCCAGCTTTTTCAGTAGCGATCTCACCAAGGATGGGAGCGATCATCTTGCATGGCCCGCACCATTCAGCCCAAAAGTCAACAACAATAGGGGTTATTGATGAGTTGACTGTTTCATCAAAGGTTCCAGAAGTGAGTGTCACGATGCCGTCGGCCATGTCGCGTCCTTTCATTGATGTTGCGAGAGAACAAAGTCTACCGCGATTGTTTCAGTGCTGCTGTTCAAGCCAACGTTCGGCATCAAGGGCCGCCATACAACCTGATCCAGCAGCAGTGATGGCCTGACGATAGACGTGATCTTTCACATCTCCGCAGGCAAAGACTCCGGGAATATTGGTATATGTGCTGTCTGGTCGAGTGATGAGGTAACCACTGTCTTCCATGTCAATCACACCTTTAAAAACATCCGTGTTCGGGCGATGTCCAATGGCGATAAATAATCCAGCCACAGCCAAACTGCTGCGCTCTGCGGTCACAGTGTTCTGCAATGAAATTGATTCAAGTTGATCCTTGCCAACAATTTCAGTGACAGCGGTGTTCCACAACATTTCAATCTTCGGATTATTCAGAGCTCGGTCTTGCATAATTTTGCTCGCCCGTAACGAATCCCGTCGGTGAATGAGCGTCACTTTTGAGGCGAATTTTGTGAGAAAGTTTGCTTCCTCAATGGCTGAATCTCCGCCGCCGACGACAGCGATTTCCTTACCTCGGAAAAAGAAACCATCACATGTTGCACAGGTTGAAACACCGTGTCCTATCAGGCGTTCTTCAGCTTCTAGTCCAAGCATCAAGCTTTGTGCGCCAGTAGAAATAATCACTGAATCAGCTGTGAAAACTTCATCGCGAACATGAACTTTGAGTGGGCGTTCACCGAATTCAATCGAAGTTGCCTTGCCCGACAAAAATGTGGCCCCAAAGCGCGCTGCTTGATCTTTAAAGCGCATCATTAATTCGGGACCCATAATTCCTTCGGGAAATCCAGGAAAGTTTTCAACGTCTGTTGTCAGCATCAGTTGCCCACCAGGTTGATCGCTCGTGCTACTCGGCTCGCCTTCAATAACAAACGGAGCAAGATTGGCGCGTGCGGCATAGATGGCCGCCGTCAATCCAGCGGGACCCGAACCAATAATGATGAGATGGTGATGAGTGGACACTTACACGCCTTCCTTGCGTTGGCGCTTGATCATCAAGATGGCGCCGAGGAGTACTAATAAAGAACCAAGGATGAGGTGGGAAATCCATACTGCCGAATTGTGATCAAAAGGCCACTCAAGAAGATTGATGAGTCCCCGCGAAAGTCCAACCAAGAGCAACACAAGGGCCATCACGCCCAGGAAAGCAATCAATAATCCGAATACCAAACCGCGGGCGATCATGACGATCGGCTTGGTCGTACGGTTGCGAACCTTGTCAATGCCCTCGACAATCGTCTGCGTGAATTCCGTAGCCCAATTTGGGTCGGTGAGTGGGTTGCCAGCCATGGGATTGAGGCTAGCCACGAACCTGAGTTAAGGCACGATTTTCGCCAGCAGAGTGCAATCACTGAGGCGATAAACAGCAATTCCTTGGGTCACATCAAAGTGAATTTCCGCTGGTTGATCGGCAAATATGGAAATCGGCGACCCGACAGCAACGGCTGGTCGGACATCATCAACACATAGGGCGGCCATGACGGTTGGGGGCAGTGCGCCTGGCGCAAGCCATTCGTCGAGCAATGCTTGCAGTTCGCTCTCATTATTGATGACCTTAAACGATGAGCCGTCAGTCTTTGTGTCGACACCTTCGGTCTCTGGAGCTGTCGCATCGGCCATCGGCGCAGCACTCTCGGGCGCAGGATTGTCGCTGACAGGACTGACTTTTGACGAAAACTGGTCAGCCTGTTCAGAGGGCGAATTTTGATTGATCGCTACGCCGACAATGGCCACGAAGGCCGCGGCCGCGGCCAGTGACCCGATGTAGACAACAAAACGCCTCCGACGCAAGGCAACAACCTGTCCGTTTGGTTTTGAGAAAACTGCCTCCACGGATGCCTTGATTGTTGCCTGATCGACAACCACAACCGATGACTGCAAGCGTCGGCGTTGCTCGGCAAATTGTGACATTCGTTTTTGCACTGCCGAACGAAACTCTTCAGGAACTTGGTCAAGGGTCATTTCTGTGTCGAGACACAGACTCGCCAGGCCATCAAGATATTCCGGGCTGTTGGGGTCAATGGTGTTGAGGTCGTCGTTCATGAAGGGCTTTCGCTGTCGGGTGTTTGACGTTCGCCACTGGGGTTTTGGTTCCCAAGAATCTCCGCTAGCCGTCCTCGGCCGCGGGCAATACGCGAACGTACGGTGCCAATGGGAACATCAAGGATGTGGCTAATTTCTTCGTAATCTAAATCGGCTACATCGCGAAGTACCAGCGCAACACGGTATTCCTCGGGGATGAGAGCCAAAGCCGAGGAGAGTTCATCGTGGGCATCAATGTATGAAAATTGATCCTCAGACCGCTGATCAGCAATATCGGGGGTTTCCCTGTTGTCTTGTCTGAGCAGGGTGAGTGGGCGTCGCCGTCGCCGTCGCAATTCGTCCAGGGCGGCATTGGTGGCGATGCGATAAGCCCAAGTTGAAAACGCTGAACGCTCATCAAAGGAAGAAAAGTTTTTGACTATTGCCATCATCGCGTTTTGGGTTGCGTCATCTGCGTCAGATTCGTTGCCTAAAATCCGCCAACAGACGGCGCGCATCATCGAGTAGTTATCTCGCAATAACTGTTCAAGGGGTGCCATGGCCCTCTTTTTCAGGGTACGTCGACGATGCTGATTTCACTGATGTCGCCTCGGTATGGGTTTTTGTTGCTGCAAAAGCCACTGGCGCCAACTTTTCTGAGATAAACCAAAACATATTGGCTTGGTGTGCCGAATGTAGCCGAGATCGTGGAACCACTTTCGTCAGTCCCTTCCCAGATCGGCGAACCCCACAGTGCTAAATCATCACTGTTCGTGTTTGCGGCGTAGACCTCGGCCTCCCAATCTCTGCCAAGAACCCCAATTTGTAGTTGGGCCATTGCTGAAGCGCTGATTTGCACAACTACTCCAACACCACTTTTACTGCCAAAAGTTGAAGATTGGTAGCAATCAGTGGACCATGCGGTGCTCAAGTCACCGTCGGTGATGTTTGCGAGCAGGGTGGGGTTTTCCTCACCATCATCACCTTCGGGGTCAAACGACTGAACGCCGGTGATCTTGATTGGGTCCGTGTTTGTCACCAAGTTGGCCAACGTTGTGTCGGGGGCAACTATTTTCGGGTCGCCACCATTGAGGATCTGAGGAATGATGAGCAACCCAAGAAGCAAGGAGACGACCGCGCCGCCGATCAACAATGGCGATGGCCTCCACTTCTTCTGGCTTGGTGGAGGCGTCGGTCTTTCATCTTTTGGCAAGCGAGGCGGGTTACTGGGGGTCGGCGTGCGGATTGTCCCCGTCGGCGTATGGTTTTTCGGGCGAATCACTTTGCCCGGTGTCGGCGTGCGATCACGTTCGGTCCGAGATGCACCCGTTGTGGGTTGGGATTTGCGGACATTGATGACTTTTTGAATCGCTTCGCCAGCTTCTCGGGCATTGGCGTAGCGATCTTCCGGTTCGCGAGCCAACAGTTTATGAATAATTGTGGTCACTACCGGATCCACATCAGGTCGCAAGGTGGACAAGTCGGTGGGATCGCGGTGCAAGCGGGCGAGAGCGGTATCCGTATCGTTTTTGCCGACAAAGGGCACCTTGCCAGCGAGGCATTCATAGAGCAC
>SHUW01000001.1 GCA_009694465.1 Ilumatobacteraceae bacterium | reverse complement strand
TCTTCCCTCTGTTAGGTCTGCTAACTGTGGGACCATTGCCAGACTGAAGTTTTGAGTATCTGCTGCGTAAATACTGCCGACCAAGGGATCAACAAGGAACTGTTGTACTTCTTTGCCAAATCGCTGCCGGATAAAAGTGCCAAGACAATCGTCGTGAGATCCACTTGAGGGCAAAATCGGCTCCATGGCAGCGCGAATTTTTCCACGCCGAGAAATGAGATCACTTTTGGCTAACGAGTTGATGCCAGTCGGGACCCCGAGCATCAGCCCTTCGGGTATCCGGTGCAGTTTTTTACGCATCACTGCTGCATGGCCGGTCGTTGGATTCGTCATCTCTGATCCGAGTCCCAACTCGCGAGATAGAGCGACAGCTTGGGGAACGCGCATCAGGTAAGCATCAGCCCCCTCATCAATTTCAGTGATCCCAGCGAAAGGAGAAGAGCGAATTTTCCCGCCGACCTCAGAGTCGGACTCAATCACCGTGATGGCCACAGGTGTGCCACGGTAGTCAGAGGCGGTTGTGATTGTGAGGAGTCGATAAGCCGCAGTCAGTCCTGTGATCCCAGCGCCGATAATCACGACATGTTGCGCGTCAGCGGGAGGAGTCACAGGATTATCACTTCAGAGCGATCACACGTTGAGCGAGAGCGTTCATGATGTCGGCATCATCGTTGACGCATGTCGTGCGTGCGAAAGCCAAACCTTTGGACTTGGCATGCTGGCTCGCTTCAATGTCAAGGTCATAAAGAATCTCGAGATGATCAGCAACGAAGCCACAAGCACAGACTAAAACTCCGCTCGCCGCCTCGCTCGCAGCGAGGTCGTCAATGACATTCAAGATGTCGGGTCCAATCCACGGCTCAGGTGTGCGACCGGCAGATTGCCAGGCGATGGACCACGAAGACCACGAAGCAAGTCCCGCCTCGGTGGCGACTGCCTCGGCTGTAGCACGAAGTTCGTCGGGATAAGGGTCACCGCCATCGATGATGCGTTGTGGCAGCGAGTGAGCGGTGAAAAGAACTTTGGTATTGGCTGGCATTGATGCCAGACGCTGACGCACATCCTGAGCAAGAAATGAAATAAATGCTGGTTCTCGTGCCCAACTATCAATTCCACTGACGGTGATGCCGTGGGGTTCAGCGGCGGCGCGCGTGCGGTCCATGTATTGGCCAATGGAATACGACGAATAATGCGGGGCCAAGACAAGACCAATGATCTGGCTAAAGCCCCGTGTTGCTAAATCGTTGACAGTTGTTTCGATTTTTGGTTCGGCGTGCTTGAGACCGAGGACCACTTCGTATTCACCTGGTGCCAGTGCATCAAGGGAAACTTGCAGGGCATCGCGTTGCGCCAGAGTGCGTGCTGCGAGAGGTGAAATACCGCCGATGGCGTCATAGCGGCTGACGAGATCAGCTAACTGCTCTGGAGTTGGTGCCCGACCCCGCCGAATATCGGTGTAATAGGGCTCAATTTCAGCAGGCGTATTCGGAGTGCCGTAGGCCATCAATAAAACTGCCGTGCGGGTGTTCTGGTTAGTCATCAGGATTGTTCAACTCTCGTAGATTCATGGACAAAAGCAACGACATCTTCAAGGATTGTCGGGTCAGTAGCGGGATCGACACCATGACCGAGATTGAAAATATGGCCAGGATGCCCAGCATTATCTTTGATGACTCGCTCCGCTCCCGCCAAGGCAGGTTGTGCACCAGCCAAGATGAGGGCAGGGTCAAGATTGCCTTGAACGATGAGCGACGAACCCATGCGTGCGCGAGCCGCGGAAATTGATGTTCTCCAGTCCAGCCCCATGATCTGTGGTCCAGCCTCGTACATAGATTCCAAAAGGTGATCACAGCCGATGCCAAAGTGAATGCCTGGTTTGGTTGGGTGTAGTTCGCGGAGTTGTTGAAAAACATTTTTGCTGTGGGGGAGCACGAACTCGCGATAGTCGGAGTTTGAAAGTGCACCCGCCCATGAGTCAAAAAGTTGGAATGCCTGAGCACCGGCGCTGAGTTGTGCATCGATGAAGGCCACAGCATGTTGAGTTAAACGCTCCATAAGTTCATGCCAGAGAGCGGGCTCAAGATGAATCATCCGTTTTGTATTTTGGTAGGTGCGCGATGGGCGACCTTCGATGAGATAACTGGCCACCGTAAATGGGGCTCCAGCGAACGCCAGCAATGGCACACTGGCAGGAAGTTCGCGAGCAAGTATTTTTACCGTCTCAATGACATACGCGAGATCGCTGTGCGGTTCGAGAGGACGCAAGCGCAAAAGATCCTGCGGTGAACGAAAGGGATTCTCGGCGACTGGTCCTGTCCCAGGGGCGACATCAATGCCGAATCCCACAGCGTGGGGCGGGACCACGATGTCGCTGAAGAGGACAGCGGCATCAACTCCGTAACGCTGAACTGGTTGCAGGGTGATTTCGGCAGCCAAATGGGGCTGCTTGATGGCCTCAAGAATGCTCCCATCTCCACGAATGGCCTTGTATTCGGGGAGACTGCGCCCGGCTTGGCGCATGAACCACACTGGGGTGTGCAGGTAATGACGACCCGCAGCGGCGGCAAGAAATGGTGATTCGGTGGTGGCGTTGGGTGACGTCGACATCAGTTGCGACGCTATCTCTACGCTTGCTCAGGCAACGGACTGTTCAAGAACTATCGAGAGAGATTCGCCGAGTTGTGACATATTCGGCATCACTTCACGCCATGGACGCCCAGCACACCGAGAGTCTCACGGTTGCCGCCTAGGTCGAGTCGTTGAAGGATGACCTTTGCGGTCTGGCCGTAGGGCGGCTTCAATGCGGGCGATACGCGTGCGGGCTGGGGGGTGTGAAGTTGAACGCATGCCAGACACGATTGTCCTTTTTAAAGCAGCCGCGAGTTGGCGACCATAACCCATTCGGACTACCCGTTGGTCAGCATGGAACTCAGCCGAGCGACCCACCATGTTTCCGAGAAATCTGATTGCGGAATACCCAGCGTTAAAAAATAGAGACATAGCGTTGAAGATCGCGGCAATGAAACGACCGAGCAAGCGCGCCAGTTCTGAGCGGCGCGCAAAAGTATCTGTGGCCGCGTGAGAAACATTGCGCATGAATGCGCCGACGCGAGCTAAAAAATAAATTGGCAGAGTGAGCCACTGTCCAATGGTCAGAGCAACGGTATGCGAACCGAGATGATGGCATAATTCGTGGGCAAGAACGCCACACAATTCGTCATGGTTGAGTTCTGTGATAGCGAAAGATGTGACAATCACTAGGTGGCCACCACTAGCGAAGGCATTGAGTTCGGTATCGTCCACGACCCCAACAGCAAAGTTTCGATCGCGTAGATGCCATGCTTGGGTCACTTCGTTGAAGGCGCTCTGTAATTTTGGGGCCTCACCCGACGTGGGTTTGCGGGCGCCCATCAAGAGAGTCAAAATACGGCGCTGCACGCTAGGGATAAATAATGTTGATCCTGCAGCCAAGTAGGCGAACAACATCTCCCACAAAGCGATGTTCGTCAGCCAGCCAATGGGGAGCCAGAGCAATGTCATGGCGATAAACCAGACCGGGATAATGGCGATCACGGGGACGAAGGCATAGAGAGCAGCGCGATCAAAATGACGAGCCCGGCGACTACGGCCCTTGCTGTCGATCTTTGGTGGCGTCACGAGTTGCCTAGCTTTCGATTTTGGCGGCCCTTTCCTCTTACATCTTGCCTGATAAATAGGAATTTTTAAGGTTTTATTCAAGTTCGGGCCAAGCGGAACCGAAAACATCACATTGGAAGTCGGTCAGGAGAGCAGTTGATTTCTCAAGTTGGCATAGGTGCAGAGGAAGTTCGGAGTCGCTCACATGCCTCGGCGCGTCTGTTGCTAGATCTCGCCCACGCTCACGAAACCACCGAGCCAGAGAGATCACGCATCCTTGTTCAGCAAGCACGCGCTGTGGCCCGCTCTGAAAATGATCGGCCATGTGAAGCAGAGTCGCTCTATCGACTGGCATCTTTGGCGCACTATGACGGCCAGCCCGGTGATGCTTTCGCTCTCGCTGTTGAGGCGCGCGACTTCGCGATGACTCACGACGTGCCATTAGTGATGGCTTGGGCTTTGAATCTCATTGGGCTAGTGCACACCAACTCTGGTAACCACAGCGAGGCACTTTCGTGTTGCTTGCAAGCGCTTGATTGTTACCGCGGTACTGGACACCGAATTGACGAAGGCAACATGCTCAACACAATTGCCACGATCTATCACGAATTAGGTGACACCAATCGAGCGATCGTCAATTATGAGGCGGCCATTAATGCCAATGCCCAACTAAATCGCCCCGACTTTGATGCAATCACTTGGTCAAATGTTTCAGCATTACGTGCTGAACGTGGCGAGTACGAGATCGCCATTGAAATCGGTGAAAAAGCACTTGAGTTGTGCCGCGTTCATGCGGTCGCCTTTCTTCCCGAAGTTTTGGCAGCCCTGGCAAGCGCCTACCGGGGTCTCGGAAATTTTGATAAAGCGCGCCAGCTTCTGAATGGGGCTCTGGCAATTCTTGATTCTTCAAGCATCGCCTTTGATGATGCCGTGCGTGCCAGAGTCGAGTTGGCCTGTGGGCAAGTGGAAATCGAGGCTTCGTGCGAGGAGCAAGCACTCATACATTTGCACCATGCCCTTGGGTTGGCGCAAGTTGTTGGAGCTAAGCCCACGCTCTTGGCAGCTCACTCCTCGCTAGCGGAGGTGTACAAACGTCTGCATCGCTTTGAAGAGGCCGTTCAGCACTTGGATCTCAAGTTCGAAATCAATCAACTGATCTTCAATGAGGGCACCGATATTCGGATTAAAACTTTGCAGGTTGCCCACGAGGCAGAGGAGTCGCGCCAGCAGGCTGAGATTTTGCGATTGCGCACCAGCGAACTTGAAGGTTTAGTTCTGGGTCGCACAACAGAACTCGAGCAGTTTCAATTGGAGGCTCTTGAGCGTTTGGCTATCTTGGGAGAGTTTCGCGATACGGACACGGGTGAACACACGACTCGCGTGGGAGACATGTGTGGAGAAATAGCAGAGCTCTTAGGTCAAGATCACGCATGGTGTGAGCGCTTACGATTAGCAGCGCGGTTGCATGACATCGGCAAAGTTGCAATACCAGATTCAATTCTTTTGAAGCCTGGTCCTCTGAGTCCAGCCGAGTTTGAAGTGATGAAGACGCACACCACGGTCGGCGCTCGGATTTTGTCTGGAAGTCATTCGCCATTGGTGCAACTAGCACAAGAAGTTGCCTTGAACCACCATGAACGATGGGATGGAACTGGGTACCCGCGTCAGATCGGGGCAACTGAAGTCCCGTTATCTGGTCGTATTTGCGCCGTGGCCGATGTCTTTGATGCATTGACCAGCGAACGGGTCTATAAAAAAGCGTGGGCGATTGATGATGCCGTGCGCTACATCGCTCGCGCCGCTGGAACTCAGTTTGATCCGACGGTGGTTGAGGCTTTCATGCGCATTGTTCATACCTGAGTCATTGGCGACTCTAGTTTGAAGTTCGTTATGCGCTAGAAATAGATCATGAGCGAACATGTCGACAAAGCCGCAGTTGTGGTTGGTGCAGAATCTTGGAGCCATAGTGGAAACCTTCGAATTGGGGCATTGTGCATTCATGGTTTCACTGGAAATCCGTCATCAATGCGCGGAGTGGCTGAGAGTTTTGCTGAGGCAGGATACGACGTAGAACTTCCGCGTCTTCCGGGTCACGGAACCGATATTTCAGACATGATTCCGACTCGCTGGAGTGACTGGACCGCAGAAGTGGCAGCGGCGTATGCGCGACTTGCTGCGCGGGTTGACAAAGTTGTTGTGGCTGGATTGTCTATGGGCGGAGCGTTGACTCTGTGGACTGCATTGCGCCAACCAACGGTGTCTGGCATCGTGTGCATCAACCCCGCCTCGCAGCCCCAAGCCGAAGAAATGTTGGAAATGGTGAAGGGTTTACTCGCCGAAGGCACTGAGGTTTTTCCCGGTATTGGTTCGGACATTGCTGATCCGAATGTGACAGAGAGTTCGTACGCGGGAACACCTTTAGCGCCTTTGGTTTCCATGGTTGAAGATGGGATCAGACCGATGCTGTCGCAGTATGGTTCGTGCTCGATCCCGATGTTGCTGATCACATCTAAGAACGATCACGTCGTTGATCCAGCCACCAGCGACCAATTGGCGAAGCAGTGGGGTGGACCTGTGGAAAGAATTTTGCTTGAGCGCAGTTTCCATGTGGCGACGCAGGACTATGACAAGGATTTGATCAATGAATTATCACTCGCCTTTGTTTCCAAGGTGACTGGGTGATCCTCCTTTCGTATATCCCGAGCCCCGGTAGCTCGGCGATTCACCTCGGTCCATTGCAGTTGCGTGCCTACGGCTTGATGATTGCTCTAGGGGTGATTTTGGGAGTCCGCCTATGGGGTAAACGGATGACTTCGATCGGTATCGGTGGCCCCGAGCAGGTAAATAATGTCGCCATGTGGGCGGTGCCAGCGGGCGTGATTGGTGCACGGCTGTATCACGTAGCCACAGAATGGAGTCGCTTTTCTGATCACCCTTTTGACATCGTCAAAATTTGGAAAGGGGGACTGGGTATTCCTGGCGGAATGTTGCTGGGCATCGTTGTTGGAGTCTGGGCGTTGAAGAGAGAGAATCTTCCCGTTGCGCAGAGCTTATGGGCGGTCGCACCCGCGTTGCCATTGGCTCAAGCCGTAGGGCGCTGGGGAAATTGGTGGAATCAAGAGTTATTTGGCAAAGCCACAACTTTGCCGTGGGGTTTGAGAGTTGATGCAGACAAAGTTTTGGATGCCGGCTATCCAGCCGGGACTTTGTTCCATCCGACTTTTTTGTACGAGTCATTATGGAACTTGGCGCTGACGGTGATATTAATTTTTGTTGGTCGCCGAATGCTTGCAGCACGACCAGCCCGATTGTTGGCGGTGTATGTCATGGGATACGGCATTGGTCGTTTTTGGGTTGAAGGGCTACGCATTGATGCGACCAAGGAGGGCGGAGGATTGCGCTTGAACCAATGGACTGCACTGATTCTGATCGTCGGTGCAGCGGTCTATTTCACGATTGATGCAAGCAAGGCTCGTAAGGCAGTGAGAGCGAGCGAGTATCGTCAAGAGGATGTCGAATCAGTCTGAGTTAGTTCTCCTGTCAGTGCAAGAACTGGGTATCGGCTTGATCACCTTAAATAATCCTGATCGGATGAATGCTTGGAGTGCTGCAATGTCGAAGCATTTTTTCGCTCGACTTGAAGAGTGCCGCCTTAACCCTGAGGTGCGCGTTGTCGTGATCACCGGAGCGGGTCGCGGTTTTTGTCCAGGTGCTGACATGGACGCGCTCAATCAAATTCGCGCTAACCCTGCAGGCGGCGCGGGACCCGCCACAGGTGGCGGTCGCTTTAGTGATTTCGTTTCTTATCCCAAGCCAATCATCGCTGCTCTCAATGGCGCAGCAGCTGGCGTTGGATTCGTTTTGGCAGCGTTTTGTGATCTTCGCTTCGCCGCCAGTGGAATCAAATTGACGACATCATTTAGTCGACGCGGTCTTATTTGTGAATATGGATCCTCGTGGGTTCTACCAAAGTTGATCGGCATGCCACGGGCACTTGATTTGCTGTTGTCGGGTCGGGTCATCACTGCTGATGAAGCAATGCAGATGGGGTTAGTGAATGGGGTCGTACCTGGCGAGGAGTTGATGAGCCATGTTCTGGCGTACGCCGCTGATCTTGCGCAAAATTGTTCACCAACGAGTTGGGCGCAGATGAAGAAGCAGGTCTACGGAGACTGGGAGATTGATGTGGATACCGCAACCACGAACTCAATTCAGATGATGAACGCTTCGGTGATGGGTGCTGATTTCCAAGAGGGCGTGCAGTCTTTCTTGGAAAAGCGCTCGCCACAGTTTGCACCTTTCAGTGACTGAGTCGGCGCAGTTTTTCAGCAAGTTCTTCAGGTACCACCGGACTAAAGTATTCGCCGGCGCCAACTTCGGCAGCGGCTATGAAGCGCGCCAACCCTGATTGTCGCCACGGTGAAACAATTTCAATATTCATCCATGCATCATCATGTGTCGTTTGAGGTGGCCGCTGATTGATCCACATCATGTACGGCAAAGGAGTGTCAAAGAGACGATCAAGTCGTGACAAAGTGTCGATCAAGATTTCGGCAAGTCCGCGTCTCTGCTCAGATGACAAAGACGCGAGGTCGTCCGTACGTTGAACGGGAGCAATCGTCACTGCCGTTGGGTATGGCGAGGCATAGGGCACAACGCACGACCACAGAGGGGTTGTGTTGACGTTGCGCGATTGCGTGGTGTCGGGTTTCCAAGAAGCGTCGAATAGACGCTGTGGACGATCGGGGACATGGTCGTAGGCATAGATCTGTCCGTGGGGATGTGAAATTGTGGCACCTACTTCGGCACCACGATTCTCAAAAATCAGGACATAGTGCACATCTGGGCGTGATGACAGGGCGCTTGTTCTTTGTGCCCACAGCTCAATCACTTTGGCTGCAGCATCCACACTCAGGGTGGAAAACGAGGCGTGATGATCGCTGCTATACAACACCACTTCGCAGCGTTCATCGGCCATTGCCGGCCAGCGATTGACGAAAGAGCGGACCTCATAGGGCTCAGGGGCTTCCTGTCCTCCGACACAGAATGGGCATTCGCCAGAAGCATTATTCGTCGGCAAATTCGGTCGGCTTTGGCGATGACCAACAATATGAACGGTGGTGCCAAGAATGGGATCAACACGAATATCGGGCTGTTTGCTCGTACTGTCTGCTGGCATCTGCTCATTCTTGCGGAGATCAGGTTGACTATGACTCATTGTGAGTACAAAGTAGGGCGGGGGGTGAACATGATTCAACATCTCAAGAGTTCAACGGTGAGCGTTGTCGTTGATGTCTCAAGTGGCATCCCGACGATTTTGCATTGGGGGCAGACTCTGGCGGACCTTCCGCAAACATGGGGTTCGTTCCCCGTGACTTTCGGAGCGATGGACTCCACAACTCCGATCTCTGTCGTGCCACTGCATGGCGATGCATTCACAGGGCGGCCTGGGTTGCAAGGGCACCGCCGTGGAGGACGACACTGGTCACCGCGATTTAGTTATGTATCGCATGAAGTCATTGATGATCTTCATGGCACTCTTTTAGAGTGCGTGGCGCATGATCTCATAGCCGAACTTGAAATCGTTTCTTGTCTGCACTTATCCAACGATGGCGTACTCACGACACGTTGCATTTTGCGCAACGTTGGCGATTCACCTTTTATGCTTGACGCTTTCACGGTTTCTCTGCCACTGGCATCACATGCTGAGGACCTCGGTGTCTTCGGTGGTCGTTGGACTCGCGAGTTTGAGTTACAGAAATTTCGCTGGCCGTACGGAGCGTGGACGAGCGAGAATCGTCTCGGTCGCTCATCTCATGAGCATCCCAGCTATGTCTGGGCTTTGCAATCGGGGGCTACTGAATGGCAAGGCGAAGTGTGGGGCATACACTCGGCGTGGAGCGCTAATCATGTGATCTACGCCGAAAAATTACCTGACGGTCGTCGCTACATCCAATGTGGCGAACTATTCCATGCTGGTGAGATCTGTGTCTATGCCGGAGATGAATTCAGTACCGTTGATGTCATAGGGGTTTATTCGGATTCGGGTATGACTCCGGCATCGTGGGGATTTCACAATGAAGCGCGTCGGCGCTCACCACGTTTTGAACTGTCTGCGCGTCCAGTCCATCTCAACACTTGGGAAGCAGTTTATTTCAATCACGATATTGAACGCCTAAAAGAATTAGCGACCGTCGGTGCAGCAGTAGGAATTGAGCGCTTTGTACTTGACGACGGTTGGTTCGCCGGTCGTCGTAACGATCGGCAGGGTCTGGGAGATTGGTGGGTTTCATCCGAGGTTTATCCTGATGGCCTCAATCCATTGATTGATCATGTGCGGGCGCTAGATATGCAGTTTGGTATTTGGGTGGAGCCAGAAATGGTCAATCCAGACAGCGATCTGTATCGGGCCCATCCCGAATGGGTTTTGGCGACGGAAGGTTATGAGCCGATTCTCGGTCGTCATCAATTGGTACTTGATCTGTGGAACGCGGGGGCCTTTGAACATGTCCTGACTCAATTAGATGCGCTGTTGCGCGACCACGACATTGACTATGTGAAGTGGGATATGAATCGTTGGCACGTACAGGGGAGTAACCCCGATGGCAAAGCTGGAACTCATGATCAAACTGTGGCCTTATATGCGCTGTTGGATCGTCTTCGTGAATTACATCCGAGCGTTGAATTTGAATCATGTGCCTCGGGAGGTGGACGGATTGATCATGCAATTTTGAGTCGTGTCGAACGAGTGTGGACGAGCGATAGCAACGATGCTTTGGATCGACAACTGATTCAACGTGGGGCATCCATGCTGATACCGCCTGAGGTGATGGGATCACATATCGGGGCGGAGCGTTCACATACGACAGGGCGACGACATTCAATGAGTTTTCGCGGAGCGACAGCATTATTTGGTCACTTGGGTGTTGAAAGTGATGTCACACAACTTCGTGATTCCGAATTGGAACAACTTCGTCACATCATCGGCGTATATAAAAAGTATCGCTATCTATTGCATGGTGGTGACACCGTGCGCTTTGATACTTTCGAACTCACTGCTGGAACAGGATTGTCTCATGGGGTGTATTCCCTTGATCGGTGCCAAGCTCTCCTGGCATATTGCCAGTTGTCCTCCGATGTTTCGCTGACGCCACCTATGTGGCGTTTACCCGGCTTGCTTGAGGACGCTCTCTACGAAGTTCAGATCGTGCCGCTGACCACTGCGACCTCCGTCATAGTCCCTGGGGCCGTGGTGAGGCAGCCAGAGTGGCTTTCAGAGGCTCTGCGTGGGGCGCCGGCGACCTTTACGGGGCGTTACCTTGAGGTCGTGGGTCTGCAGGCACCAGTGATGTGGCCCGAAACGGCAGTGCTCGTCTACCTGTCCTGCTCGTAGCATTGAGGCGTGTCCGAAACAGCTTCCGAACGTATTTCCACAGAGGCGGTGATCAAGGCTGCGCGCCTGTCTCGCCTTGATCTCACTCCCGCTGAGGTTGCCCGCATGACCTCGCAACTTGCTGGGATGTTGGAACATTTTGCTGATATTGATGCCCTTGATTTGAGTGCCGTTGAACCTATGACGCGTCCTTACCCGCTCTCCAATGTGTTCCGCCAAGATGTGGTCGTTCAGGGGTTAGATCGTGACGAAGTTTTGGCTAATGCTCCGGCGGCCGAAGAGGGACGCTTTCGTGTTCCGCCAATCGTTGGATTGGACGGTTGAGATGACAACAATTCCTAGCACTGCGGCTGCCATCGCCGATGCTGTTCGCTCTGGAGTTCTGAAGGCCACTGATGTTCTTGAAGCACACTTGGAGCGTATTGCTGAACGCGAAGGGGAAATTCATGCCTTCAACTTGGTGACTACTGATGAGGCACGCGCTGCCGCTTCGCGCATTGACGCCGATGTTGCTGCAGGTCGTGATCCAGGGGTGCTCGCAGGTGTGCCGATAGCGATTAAAGACAACATGTGCACACGAGGCATTGCGACCACCTGTTCATCGAAGATTCTTGAGGGCTGGCGCCCACCGTATGACGCAACAGTTGTTCAGCGTTTAGCTGCTGCGGGAGCGGTCACAATCGGTAAAACCAACCTTGATGAATTTGCTATGGGGTCAAGCACCGAGAACTCAGCTTTTGGTGTCACCTATAACCCGCGCGACATCACCCGCGTGTCAGGTGGTTCAAGTGGCGGAAGTGCTGCTGCCGTCGCTGCTGGTTTTTCTCCTATCAGTATTGGTAGCGATACTGGTGGCTCAATTCGTCAGCCTGCCGCATTATGTGGGGTCGTCGGCGTCAAGCCCACATATGGCACGGTGAGTCGTTATGGGTTAGTGGCTTTCGCTAGCAGTCTTGATCAGGTCGGTCCATTCTCCACTGATGTGCGCGACTCGGCTTTGGTGCTGGAAGCAATCAGTGGTCATGACCCCATGGACTCAACTTCAATTCCGCAGGGCCCATTGTCTTTACAGGGCGTGTTGTCTCAAGGCGTGGAAGGTTTACGCGTCGGTCGGATCACCGATATGCCTGGTGGTGCCGACCCCGATGTCACTGAGCGTCTTGAAGCGGCCTTTGACGCTCTTCAGGCTGCTGGAGCAATCATGGTGGACGTGCAGATGCCGTCAATGAAATATGGCTTAACGGCATATTATTTGATCGCCCCCGCAGAAGCCAGCAGTAACTTGGCGCGTTATGACGGTGTGCGTTACGGCATGCGTGTCAACGCACCTGATACCAATGCGATGTACAGCGCAACGCGCTCGGCTGGATTTGGAGATGAAGTAAAGCGCCGCATCATGCTGGGTACCTATGCTTTGTCGGCTGGGTACTACGACGCCTATTACGGCAAGGCCCTCAAGGTTCGTCGCTTGATCAGCGAAGATTTTGATCGTGCTTACACCAAGGCTGATGTGTTGTTAACGCCGACTTCGCCGATCGTGGCTTTTCCAGTCGGGGCAAAGTCAGATGATCCACTGGCGATGTATCTCTGCGATGTGTACACCATCCCCACCAACTTGGCTGGACATCCAGCAATGAGCGTGCCCTTTGGTACTGGTGCCTTTGGTTTGCCAGTCGGTGTTCAGATAATGGCTCCAACTTTGGGTGAGCAAACAATGTTTAGAGTTGCCGCTTCATTAGAGCGCAGCATGATTGCGTCTGGTGGTGGATGATGACTCAGTTCGATATGAGTAAGAACGAAATCAAGGTTGCGCCCAACGATGGTTCATATCTTTTGGATGGTTACGAATTGGTGTGTGGACTAGAAGTCCACGTGGAACTTGCAACTGCAACTAAATTGTTTTCTGCGAGTGCGAACAGATTTGGTGATGAACCGAATACTCACATTGATCCCGTCACTCTTGGTCTGCCGGGAGCCTTACCAGTGCTCAATCGTCAGGCAGTTGAGTTGGCGATGCGCATTGGGCTGGCTCTGAACTGCACTGTGCAAGCAAGCACCTTCCATCGCAAGAATTATTTCTATCCCGACATGCCTAAGGCGTATCAGATTTCGCAATACGACCAACCCATCAATGTCAATGGTTGGCTGGAGTTGCCGAGTGGCAAAAGCATTGGTATTGAGCGCGCTCACCTTGAAGAAGACACGGGAAAGAGCACCCATGTCGGGGGCGCTGGCGGTCGTATTCATGGCAGTGCTCATTCGTTGATTGACTTCAACCGCGCCGGTGTGCCATTGGTTGAAATTGTTGGTCGCCCGGATATCGCTACCCCAGATGAGGCCCGTCAATATGTCACCGAACTTCGCCAGATCTTGGTAGCCATTGGAGCCTCTGATGCGAAAATGGAAGAAGGCTCAATGCGCTGTGACGCCAACGTCAGTGTGCGCAAACCTGGAGCACCACTTGGTATTAGATGCGAAATCAAGAACGTGAACTCAGTTCGTTCACTTGGCCGCGCTATTGAATACGAGGCGCGTCGTCAGATTGTTTTACTTGAAGCAGGTGAGAAGATTCGCCAAGAGACTCGCCACTGGGATGAGACCGATGGTCGTACCCATACCTTGCGTTCTAAAGAAGATGCCGATGATTATCGCTACTTCCTTGAGCCTGATCTGGTGCCGCTAGATCCAGACGCGGCGTGGATTGAGGCGGTGCGTGCAGCATTGCCGATGTTGCCACGCGAGCGACGAAATCGTTTGGCTCAAGCCACAGGAGTCGCCAGCGATGCAGAATCAATCATGGTCATCGTTGAACGCGGACAAGATGATTATGTGCTCGCTGTCGGTCTCGCTGGCGGAGATGTGGGGCGAGCTTTGGTACATGTCAAGGAGGCTTTTGCTGAGCAGGGTTTCAACCCCGCAGTGCCTGCGGGCGATCTTGCGGGAATGATTATTTTGGAAACTGGTGGCAAATTGACGTCCACTCAGGCCAAGACGGTTCTCGGCGAACTTGTGGCCCACGGTGGAGGAGATGCCACGGCCATTGCTGCTGCGAAGGGCTTTGAGGCGCTGGATAACTCGGCGCTTGAAGCCATCGTTGATCAAGTCATCGCCGCTCAAAGCGAATCCTGGGCAAAATATTGTGGCGGTGAAGAAAAGGCCATGGGTGCTTTGGTGGGAGCGATCATGAAAGCCAGCCAAGGTAAGGCTGACGGCAAGGCCGTGACGGCGTTGCTACAAGCCAAACGTTCTTGAATGACAACAGGACGGTGTCACTTGACCGATGACAACGGTACCGTGGCATCTGTGACAGACCATATTTTGATAACTGGACTGCGTGTAGTCAGTGTGATTGGGGTGCTTGAACATGAGCGTCAGGCGGCCCAACCTCTGCGAGTGGATATAGATATTCATGTCGATCTCAAAGATGCTGGGCGCAGTGATGACCTCAGTCAAACTGTCCATTACGGAGAAGTCTCGATGCAGATTGCCGAGGTAGCGCGCACTACAAGCGACCTTTTGCTCGAACGTTTGGCTCAGCGCATGGCTGACGTGGTGTTGCAGTTCCCTGGCGTTCTTGGTGTTGAATTGACATTGACCAAATTGCGTCCACCGATACCCGAAGATGTGGAATCGTCGGCCGTACGTATCCTTCGCCTTCGGACAACCTGAGCGGGCGCGACGATGCACCAAGCGGTGATTGCCCTCGGATCCAATGTGGGTGACAGGGTTGAATTTCTCAAATTTGCGATTGATCAATTAAGCGACAGTGTCTTGTCTCAGTCACAGGTTTTTGAAACTGATCCCATCGGCGGGCCAGACAATCAAGGGGCTTATCTAAACATGGTGGCAGTGATTGAGACTGAGTTAGATCCGTATGCGTTCATGCGTTGGTTGCACAGAATCGAAGCTGATGCTGGGCGCGTTCGAGAAATCCATTGGGGTCCTAGAACTCTTGACCTTGATTTATTGTTCTTTGATGATGTGTGCATCAGCGGAGGAGAACTGACGGTGCCACATCCGCGTTATAGCGAGCGCCGTTTCGTGCTAGCTCCACTGAGTGAGGTGGCCCCTCAGCGTTGTCCGATTGATTGGGAAATCAATCTGCCTCCCGATGCCGTCTACGGACGCGGGCCATTGAACGACTGTCGCTAGTTAAGTCCGAGTTCGCTTTCGACACGACGAATTTTCTCTGGGTAATGCCCGCGACCAAATTCGGGTTGCTGCCGTAGAACAATTTCTAAGAGTTCATCGTGCTGAGCAGTTTCTTTCCAGGGTAGAGCGATATAGAGAGGCAAATTGAAGACGCGCAACTTGTCGAGATGTGAATACACACGTTTTTGATAGAGGTAGCGCTCTTCCCACGGCCAATTTGATGGGGCGAAGCCAGTGCCTGGATCGAGGATGCACAGTTTGCGTAAGCCGTAGCGATCAGCGATCTTCAATTGCGCCTCAAAAAAATCCAACATCACTTGCACGGGATCGGCTTTGACAAGTTCCATCTCGCGTGGGTTCGGGCCCGATAAAAAGGGCAAGACAATGGGAGCCTGAAAATCGGCGGCTACCTGCCACATTTCCGTGCTCTGCATCCCATCGGCGGCGTTGATGACCGTGGCTCCGTGCTCTAAGGCGAGGCGGGTGACTTCGGGCTTCCATGAATCAATACTCACGGGAACCTTGAATAAGGCCAGGGCTAAGATGATCTCCTTGAGCCTTGCCCATTCCTCCTGCCATGGAATAACCGTGGCTTTGTCCGTCGAGCCTTGACCGCCCAGATCAATACCATTACATCCATGATTCAGCAGATATTCACCCCTCCGCTTGGCAGAGATAGCGTCAGTTGCGATTGAATCAAGGTTTAATGAGTCAGGTGAAGCGTTTACAACGCCATACAAGAACATGCTTTTCAGGTTATGCGATGGAGCGAAGATGAGTGCTATCAAGACATTCGACCCAACGAGATGGACTCTTGCGAGCGCAATCGCCGCTAAAGGTGATCGCACAATATCGGTCTGTATTCCATGTCGTAATGAGGCCGGCACTGTCGGTGATTTAGTACGCATGATTGAACCGACTTTGCTCGGTACTTTGATTGACGAGTTGATTGTGCTTGATGATGATTCAAGCGATGGCACTGGTGAGATCGCTGCCGAAGCGGGGGCAACAGTTATCCCAGTGGACTATGTGCATTTTTTTCACGGCGTAGAGCGCGGCAAAGGCAACGCTCTGTGGGCCAGTTTGTTGGTCAGTTCGGGCGACATCGTGGTGTGGATTGATGGAGACATCACAAGTTTCACAACCGAATGGATTATTCGTTTGGTGATGCCGTTACTGATTGACGACGAACTTGGTTTAGTTAAGGCGAATTATGAGCGTCCATCGCATTTAGGTGGCGGAGGGCGCACCACTGAGTTGGTGGCGCGTCCGTTGCTGTCCATGTATTTCCCCGAGATTGCTGATCTTCAGCAACCATTGGCTGGAGAATTCGCTGGTCGACGCACAATGCTTGAGGCGATTCCCTTTGCCACAGGGTGGGGCGTAGAGATCGGGATGCTGATTGATATGGCCGCCAAGTTCGGTACAGGGAGTCTTGGGCAGGTGGATTTAGGCGTACGTTTGCACCGCCACCATAAGTTGGAAACATTGGCAATTCAGGCCGCTGAAGTTGCCGCCACATTGTTGATGCGCGTTGCTCAGCCACCTAGTTTCGCCGAAGCAATACCTATGTTGCATCGCAAGACGCTTGATCCGATGCAACTGAATATTGCGAGTCGTCCACCTATTAATTCTTTGCCGAAAATGTCTCAGCCATTATTGGATGAACGTAAATAACGCAGAAATAAAAATCCTTCGTCTTCACATACATGCGCCAGATGCCACGGATCGCGCAGAGCCCACGAACCTTGGCTGATACGCCCGCCCTGACCTCCGATAAAACGTGGGGCGATTGTGAGGCACACTTCATCAACAAGATCAGCAGCCAACATTTGCCCGTTGAGATCGGGTCCACCTTCAAGAACACAGACCGAGCCCGGCAAGTCTTTGACGAAGTCGCGCACATCGCCCGAAACAATGCGCGTGTTGCCAGACGCCAGGAGGGCTTGGGAGTTGCGGCCTAGATCACCAGAAATTGAGGCCACCACGAGGACCTGATGAGCGGGGAGTGGCGAATAGGTATCTTGACGAACTGTGTGTGCTCCCACCAGCACACTGTCGGCGCCACGATGGAGATGGAGAAAAACTGCCCTATCTGTGGGCCCGCCCAAAAGAGCGGAGTTGCCCTCAAGAGAGATTGCCCCATCTACCGTGCTGATCATCGACATCACGATCCATGGGCGGTCTCCTTGGCGCACGCGATGCTCGGCGGAATACGCGATCTCCAGAGAAATCTCACCAGGTTCGGGGAAAAGCATGAGCACCCCTATTGTCTAGCGGAAATATTTGAAAAATTGTGCCGTACGGTTTCTGACGCTATGTCAGAACGGGGGTAATGTTTGAATATGTATCTCGCCGAAACTGCCGAACAGCAAGCATTGCGTAAAGAACTTCGAGAATATTTCGCTGCTTTATTGACCCCAGAGGTTCGCGCTGAACTTGGTGAATCTGGTGAAGGCAAGCCGCTCTTTCGTGAATTGGTGCGCAAGATTGGAGCCGATGGCTGGTTGGGACTGGGGTGGCCAAAAGAGTTTGGTGGGCAAGGCCGACCTGCCACGGATCAATTCATCATGTTTGATGAAATTCAACGAGCTCATGCACCGTTTCCATTTGTCACAGTAAACACTGTGGGACCAGCGATTATGGCGCACGGGACACAGGCTCAGAAAGATCAATATCTCACAGGCATTATGAAGGGCGAGATTAACTTTGCCATTGGCTACACCGAACCCGAGTCGGGCACCGACCTTGCAAGTTTGCGTTGCTCAGCAGTTCTCGATGGTGATGAATGGGTCATCAATGGCAACAAGGTCTACACCTCGGGCGCTAACCAAAGTGATTATGTGTGGTTGGCTTGTCGCACCGATACCGAAGCCCCTAAGCATCAGGGCATCACTCTGATTATCGTGCCGACTAATTCTCCTGGTTTTACTTGGACGCCGATCGTGACCGTGGGTGGTGTGATGACCACAGCGACCTACTACGCAGATGTGCGAGTTCCCAAAGAAAATGTGATTGGTCAGATCAATGGTGGTTGGAAGTTGATCACGATGCAGTTGAACCACGAGCGCGTAGGTTTGGCTGCCTTGTCTGGCCTCACGGAGCGTCTACTTGATGACGTAACCACTTGGTGTCGAGTAACGCCGTCGGGTGGACCAGCTGGTGAAAAAATGGTTGATGTGCCGTGGGTGCAAACCGATTTAGCTAAGAGTCATGCTCTTCTTGATGCCATTCGTTTGATGACATGGAAGCTTGCGCAATCAGTGGCTGACAATACGCTTGGACCAGCTGAGGCTTCGGGCGTCAAAGTCTTTGGAACCGAGAAGGCAGTAGAGGTGTACCGCATTTTGCAAGGAATCCTTGGCCCAGTTTCACACCTTCGTGAGGGCTCGCAGGGCGCTGTCATTCACGGTGAAGTTGAGCGCGCCGCACGGGCCGCCCAGATCAACACCTTTGGTGGTGGGGTGAATGAAATTCAACGCGAACTAGTAGCCACTGCTGGTCTTGGTTTAGTTCGCTCGACGCGATAAGTAATTTTTCGTTCTGCAGAAAAACGAAATCAGCTAACGCGCGCAATGATGGTCGCAGTGGACACTGCTCCGCCACAGCACATGGTGATCAAGGCAAATTCTTTGTCGCTACGCTCAAGTTCGTGTAATGCGGTAGTGATCAGACGACTCCCTGTTGAACCAACTGGGTGACCAAGAGCGATTGCTCCACCGTTGACATTGACTTTGTTCATCAGGTCATCACGGGAGACTCCGTGAACCTGAGCCCAACTCAGAACCACGCTGGCGAAGGCTTCATTGATCTCCACGATGTCAATGTCGTTCATCGTCATACCTGAGTCTCGTAGGACCTTTTCCGTGGCTTGTACGGGACCATCTAGGTGGAAATAGGGTTCAGCACCGACGAGGCACTGCGAGACGATACGCGCCCGAGCCTTGAGACCTTCGCCCTTGGCACGATCGCTGTCCATCCACAGCACAGCCGCTGCACCATCAGAGATCTGACTGCTATTGCCGGCCGTATGGCGACCCCCAGGCATCACTGGCATCAGCGTGGCTAACTTTTCTGCTGTGGTTTCACGCAAGCCGCCATCACGGGTAATGAAAGTTTTATTGCCCTCTGCATCGGTGACTTCAATCGGAATAATCTCGCGCTCAAAGCGACCTTCGGCGGTAGCACGAATGGCTTTTTGCTGAGAGATCAGTCCTAGGTAATCAACTTCTTCACGAGTGATCCCGCGGCGATCTGCAATTCTCTCGGCCGCACCGAATTGGTCGGGCATGTCAAGTGCAAAGTCGGCAGGCTTAGAACTTCCGTTGACAAATGTCATCTCGCTACCTTCGCCCAAGCGCGGCACGTTTGCGCCCAGCCACACCTTGCTCATGTGCTCGACACCGCAGGCCATTCCAGCGTCGATCACGCCAGCATGGATCATGTTGTGGATCATGTGGTTGGCTTGCTGGCTTGATCCACATTGACAGTCGATGGTGGTAGCGGCAACTTGCCATGGCAAACCCTGATTGAGCCAAGCAGTCCGGGAAACATTGCTGGCTTGTTCGCCGGCTTGGGTAACACAGCCTCCGACGATCTGTCCGAGGGACATTGGATCAATACCAGCGCGGTCTAAGACACCTTTTTGAACTGCTCCAAGTAAGTTGACAGCATGCATGTCGGCGAAAACGCCATTGCGTTTTCCGACAGCTGAACGACCGGCTTCAATAATGACGGGTTGTGACATGGGGTTTCTCCTACGACTATTGGGGGGTGAGTTTGACGGGCAGTGTTTTGATGCCGTGAATGAAACTTGAACGAAGTTTGCGCACTTCACCTGTGAGTTCGATGCCATCGATGCGCTTTGCCATTTCTTCAAACAGGATGCGCATCTCTAGTCGGGCCAGATTTGCACCGAGACAGAAGTGTGGCCCGCCGCCACCGAAAGTGACATGCGGATTCGGATTGCGAGTGATATCAAACTTGAATGGATCGGCAAAGACGGCAGCATCGCGATTCGCTGATGGGTACAACATCGTGACGCAGTCGCCTTCTTTGATCTGCACACCGTGCAAATCCACGTCGCAGGTTGCTGTGCGGCGGAAGTTGTTGACGGGGGTTCCCCAACGCAAAATTTCCTCAACAGCTGTTGTGACGTGCGAGGTATCACCTTTGAGTTTCGTCCACTGCTCAGGGTTTTCAATCATCGCTAAAACACCATGGCTAATTCCATTACGCGTTGTTTCATTGCCTGCGACAGCAAGGAGCAACATAAATAAGTCAAACTCGTGCTCAGAAAGTACATCTCCGTCATGCTCACTGATGAGCGTGGTGATGATGTCATCTTTGGGATTGATCTTGCGCTGTGCAGCCAATTCGTTGGAGTACATGTACAACTCGGCAGCTGCCGTCGTGGCGTCATCGGGCGAACCAGCGAAGTCGGGGTCGGTGGTTCCGATCATGGTGTTAGACCAGTGGAAAACCTTGCGACGGTCCTCGACAGGGATGCCGACTAGTTCGGCAATGGCGATCAGTGGAAGTTCCGCGGAAACGCGGTCCACGAAGTCCAGCGACGACTCTTGTAACGCTTCATCAATGAGTTGAACTGCGACTTCACGGAAATGCTCTTCAAGCATGCGCATCGCTTTAGGGGTGAATCCACGGTTCACCAGACTTTTCAATCTGGTGTGTTCGGGCGGATCGAGGTCGATCATCAAACGCGCCACCTCAAGATCGGGGCGTTCTTGATTCATCAATGAACCCTTAGCGGCAGATGAGTAATTCTGGAACTTGCGACTCACTTCGACAACATCTGCATGGCGGGTAATCGCCCAAAACCATTCTGGATAGCCTTCTTCAATGCCACGATGACGAGCAATGGGCGCCTCACGACGCATGAGTTCCATTAACTCATGGGGTGGTCCATCGCGGTAGGCATCGTTGGAGATCACATCAAGTGTCTCAAAACTTAAGGTCGAATTAGTTTCTTGGCTCATCGATCGACTCCTAAAATCAGCCCACTTGTGGGGACCCCTGTTCCCGCAGTAACAAGAACGTTTTTAACACTATCTACTTGATTGACACTTGTTCCACGTACCTGACGTACGGCTTCAGCGATGCCGTTCATGCCGTGAATATATGCTTCACCCAATTGTCCACCGTGCGTGTTGATGGGTAATTTTCCACCCATTTCAAGGGCGCCATCTTGGATGAAGTCCTTGGCCTCGCCACGACCACAGAATCCAAATTCTTCTAACTGCATCAAAACATAGGGTGTGAAATGGTCGTAGAGAATGGCGGTCTGGATATCAGCAGGGGTCAGTCCCGACGAGGTCCACAATTCGTCAGCCACGACTTTCATTTCTGGCAATTGGGCAATGTCATCGCGAAAGAATGATGTCATCGTCCACTGTTCTTCACCAGCACCTTGGGCAGTCGCGACAATTAAGGCTGGAGTGTTTGGTAGATCACGAGCACGTTCGGCGCTGGTGATGACCAAAGCCTGCCCACCATCACTTTCTTGGCAGCAGTCAAGAAGGTGTAAGGGATCAACGATCCAGCGACTGGCCTGATGCTCTTCAAGAGTGATTGGCTGATTGTAAAACCATGCCGCGGGGTTAGTCGCAGCATGGCGTCGACCAGCGACTGCAACACGTCCAAAGTCTTGCGAGGTGGCACCGTAGAGATGCATGTAACGTCGCGCAACCATGGCTACCCAACTTGCCGGAGTGAGTTGACCAAAAGGCGTTGTCCAAGAAAATTGGGCGCGCTCAGCGGTCGCTGCATTGGGGATATCTTGAATGCCTGCTCCAAAGCGACGTCCACTGCGTTCATTGAAGGCGCGATAGCAGACAACAACATCGGCCACGCCTGTGGCTACCGCCATTGCGGCCAGTGCCACAGTTCCACATGCTGCACCTCCGCCGTAGTGCACGCGACTGAAGTGTCGCAAACTTCCGATACCAAGGTGACGCGCAATTTCAACTTCGGGATTATTGTCCGACGAGTACGTCACCATTCCATCAACGTCACTGGGCGCAAGACCTGCATCAGCAATCGCTGCAGCAACTGCCTCTGAGGCCAAACTCATCTCACTCCGCCCAGATTCTTTGGAAAACTCAGTGGCACCAATGCCGACGATGGCAGCCTTACCACCTAATTGATTGCCAGTTCTTTTGATACTCACGGCAACACCACCTCAACGGTCGCATTCATGTGGTCACCCATTGAGTTGGAACCCTTGACGGCGATAGTGACAGTTTTTGTTTGCTCATTTTTCTCCGTCACGCTGCCACCAATGATCATCGTGTCGCCAGGGTAATTGGGGGCCCCCAATCGAACTTTGACTGAACGGATAAAGCAATTGGGTCCGGCCCAATCAGTGACAAAGCGCCCAACAAAAGCGTTTGAAGTCAAGATATTCATGATGATGTCTTGCGACCCGCGTTCAGCAGCCACTGTCGGATCATGATGCACTACTTGATAGTCGCGAGTGGCTATTGCGGTAGAGACAATTAAGGTCCGCGTCAGCGGTATCTGTAGTTCGGGCAACTCATCAGCGATCTGCACGCCGACAAATTCTTTTGTTGCGGGCAGGTTCGTCATTATCAGGTCCGCGCGATCAGGTTGCCAAGGCGGGCGAGATGAGCACT
Source organism: Ilumatobacteraceae bacterium (assembly GCA_009694465.1). GTDB lineage: Bacteria > Actinomycetota > Acidimicrobiia > Acidimicrobiales > Ilumatobacteraceae > Casp-actino8. The sequence goes on along the minus strand of SHUW01000001.1, from coordinate 50,982 downwards.
GGCCGATCCGAGAACACTGGCGAGTTGGATGCCCCAGAGAAAATAACGATGTACGGGATAATCAACATCTGCACCGATGCCACCATGCAGGTGTTGTCCAGCGGTCACGACTTGTTGAGCGCCTTCACTGGCCCAATAGGCAGCCACAGCAACGTCGCGTCGAGCATCAAAGCCTTCTGACAATCGCCATGCGGCATTGAGTGCCGTGACACGCATCGCCTCTGTCGTGATGTAGGCATCTGCGGCCCGTTGAGTTGTGGCCTGAAATGCTGCCAACGGTTTACCGAACTGGAAACGTGAAGATAGGTGGGTGGAAACAAAGGCCAATGAACCTTCGCAGACGCCCACTTGCAGAGCAGCAAGAGCGGTCAGTGAATGTTCGAAAACTGAACGAAGAGCTTCGCGACCATCAGTGTCTGTTCCGTACCCGAGAAGGTTCTCAGTGGCGATGGTGAGATCAAAGTCAATGTTTCCCTGTGGTTCGTGATTTGTGGTTTTTACGGAAGTAACTGTCACTCCTGGTTGACGGAGATCAACAATAACGATGGCAAGTTGTTCACCACTTCTATCGGACAGCGTGATGGGCACTAATGCGATATCTGCGTGCTGAGCGAATGGCACGGCGGGCTTATAGCCGCGCAAAGTAATGTGATTGCCAGCGATGGTGCCTGTGACTGTGGGTCGCATCACATCATTGGCTCCAGATTCAGCGAGAGCGATCGTGGTGATGAGTGTGCCTGAGGCAATAGCAGGGAGATACTTTTCTCGTTGTTCGGGTGAACCAAAATCGGTGATCGCTAATGCCACAACTCCCGTGCTCCACAATGGAACGGGAGCGACATAGCGGCCCTGACCCATGAGGGCCAATGAAAGTTCGACGGCACCCATGCCGCTACCACCGTGTTCTTCAGGAACACACAGCGCAGGGATACCGCTAGCCGATAACTGCTCCCACATCTGACGGTCAAAGCCGTCACCTTTTTCTGCAGCCTTGATTCGTTCGACGGTGGCCTGACCCTCAAAAATTTGCAGGGCTAAATCTTTAATAACTTGTTGTTCTTCGGAAAGATCAAAGTTCATGCGCTTGCTCCGTTACTCGGCTGGGTCTCAACAATGGCAAAGGGGAGTTTCATATCGGGATCCGTTGATCGAATGTCAATCCGTACTCGCGCTCCGATAACAAGAGACTCAAGATCGGTGTCGGCGGAGTTCATCACCATGCGAATTTTGTCGCCGCCAGGGGCATCTACAGGATCAAGATCAACGAGCAAAATTGGTAATGGGTAATCAAAGCTTGGAACTTGTGGGTAGTGCGCGACGACGAAACTATGGATCGACCCTGAAAGTGGCATGTCAACTTTGGTCCACTTCAGACTGTGGCAAGACGGGCACATCGGACCAGTGGGGAAGCGAACCTGCTGGCATTGACCGCAACCTTGGGCGTACAAAACCCCTTCATTGAGAGCATCAAACCACCACTGGTTGTCGTGAGTTGTAGCAGGGCGCGGTCGCACTGGTCGAGGTTTGCTGACAGGGGCTTTGGCGGCAGGTTTGAAGCGGAAAATACGGAACAACATTGAGCCAACCAACTGCTTATCGGCGTCGTAATAATCCTGTCGGGTGCCAACGAAATGACCAGTACCGAGGCCCGTAGATTTCTCGTTGCTAATTGAGTCGATGGTTGTGCGCAGGGTGAGCCGATCACCAAGGCGTAGATAGCGTTCATAGGTCTGCTCGCTATTAGTGCCTAAAACACTGGTGAATCCACGTGAAAAGAGCAGTTGATTCATTTTCTCGTAGGGGCTTTCTCCGGTGAGTTTGGTTCCCTTGAAGCCCATCATCACCCACGCCTGCAACATTGTTGGTGGAGCCACAATCCCACCATGAATGCTTGTTGCAGCAAGTTCCGTATTTGTGTATATCGGATTGTCATCGCCGACAGTCTCGACAAGATGGCGAATCATGGCGGCGTTGACTTCGTCGGGAGCGACGACAGGTTCGCCAATTTCGAGTCCTACAAACGCCTGTAACCGCGCATAAAAAGATTCTTTTTCCTGGGGAGTGATATCAACAATAATGTCAGCGGCGGTCGTACTCATCAGACTCTCCCTCATCCAACTTTACTCAATGAACGCCACGGTACATCTTTGTCATTTTGCGGTTCGCGTGGCAGACCAAGACCGCGTTCGGCGATGATATTGCGTTGAATTTCATCCGTGCCGCCACCGATTCTGATAGCGAATTGACTGAGTAGGTGTTGACCCCACTGATTGTCCTCGGCAGCATCGTCGCCCCACAACATGATGTCCGCGCCGAGAATCTCTGATGCAAGGTCTGCTGTGAGTCGCCAGTGGTTGGCGTAGGCCAATTTCAAAGTCAGGGCCTCAGGTCCGGGCATACGTTTTTGGCTCATAGCGGTACGCATTCGGAGACCCATGTACTTCAATGTTTCGGCTCGGGAGTGCGCGAGAGCAAGACCTTGGCGAAAATGTGGGTGACTAGACAGACCTCGCCGCTGGGCTAGATCAATCAACTGATCAACAGACCAATTTCCACCTGAACCGATGTGATTGCGTTCGTTCATCAAAGTCGTTTGAGCGCCCTTCCAACCAGCATTGAGTTCGCCAATAATGTTGGCGTGGGGAATGCGTACATCTGTGAAGAAAGTTTCGTTGAAGTGTTGCACCCCAGTGATCTGAGTAATCGGACGGACTTCAATTCCCGGTGATTTCATATCGAGAATGAAGTAAGTGATGCCGGCATGCTTCGGGAGATCCACATCTGTACGCGCTAATAAGATCGCGTATTCAGCGAATTGGGCAAAACTGTTCCACACCTTTTGTCCGTTAATGATCCAATCATCACCATCGCGCACAGCACGTGTTCCCAGTGAGGCGAGATCGCTTCCTGCTCCAGGCTCACTGAATAACTGACACCACACTTCCTCACCCTTGAGAATCGGTGCCAAATGTTTTTGCTGTTGCTCAGGTGTGCCATGGGCAATGAGAGTGGGGCCGACCATGCCAATGGAGATAGCGAAGGCTCCTGTTGCCACATCAAAGTGCGCTTGCTCCTCAGCAAAGATGGCAGCCTGAATGGCACTCGCACCTTTCCCTCCGTACTGCGCTGGCCAAGTGATGCCTGACCAGCCGTGGTCATACAAAACGCGCTGCCAATTCCTGCACTCTTGGATGTGATCGGCGAGATTATGGGAGTGATCTGAGGTTCCACCACTGGGATCGCGGGGAGCGGCATGGGCTTCTAGCCAAGAGCGGGCCTCTTGGCGGTACAGCGCTTCCTCTGGTGTGTCGCCGATGTGCATAAAAGGATGGGTCCCTATGGTGTGAAGTGGCGATTTTGCTCGCCAAAGGTTTCTGACAGTCTGTCAGAAACTAGGTGCTCAGCACCTAACCGCGCCAAGTTGCTGGCCCCGAATAAAACCCTAAATCGTCCCTGCTGTAGAGCATCGGCCTTGACCCGTCTGGTTCAATCACGCTCGGCCAGTGATCACGGAGCGATTCCAAGGAAATCTCGGGTCCGCCAGACCATCCAGGTACTCCAAGTGTGGAAATCAGGGCAACTCGACCCGCCCCAGTGGTGAAAATCTCTCCTGAGCAAGCAACATCTTCGTGGACCAGCCAAGTTGCTGCGGGGGAGCACATCTGTGGGGCAAAGTTTTCCTCCATCCATTGCCGAGTGTCTTCGTTGGGGTTCAGAGCTGCCGAACGGGTGTAACCGATGGGCATCAAAATATTGACCTTGATCCCCACAGGGGCGCCCTCAAGGGCTAGTGAACGTCCCAAACCGATGAGGCCCGCCTTGGCCATCGAATATGCCGGCATACCAAGCGAGCCAATTGCGGCGCTGGATGACGTCATCAAAATGCGCCCATAGTTTTGTTGCCGTAAATGCCCCCATGCCGCCCGAGTGACATTGTAGGAACCGATGAGGTGCGATGAAATAATCGTTGCTACCTGGGCATCACTTGTTTCCTCGATGGTGCCTGTCGGGCCACCCCTGCCAGCATTATTGATCACGATGTGCAATCCGCCAAACGTTTCCAAAGCTCTTATCACGATGGCCGCAGCGGCTTCTGGGTCAGATACCGAGTTGGTGTCGGCGACGGCATGGCCACCTTGATTCATAATGTCCTCGGCAGTTTTCACGGCGTGCTCGGCTGAGACATCGTTGACGACGACCTGGGCACCCCGTGAAGCGAGCAAAAGAGCATGCTCACGACCGAGACCACGACCGGCACCAGTCACAATTGCTACTTGACCATCAAAACGAATCAACGATTCACCCATTGCGCCACCGTACAGTGCAGAACATGGTTGAAGCACAAGCGATCTCCAAGCAGCGTGTGGTGATGGTGACTGGGGCGAGTCGTGGAATCGGCAAAGCCGTTGCTATGGCCCTTGCCGAGCAAGGTCATCACCTCATTTTGACGGCCCGCTCGCTGGATGGTGGTGCAACATTTTCTGGGACCACGGTGGATGATCCGTTGGCTGGTCAAGGACTGTCGGGCTCGGTGAGTGAGGTGGCACTTCAGTGTCGCTCTTTGGGTGTTCGGGCGATCGCCGTGGCATTGGATTTGACTGATGAGCAAAGCATCACAACGGCTGCTGAGATTGCTCTCGCAGAATTTGGATACGTTGATACTTTAATTTCCAACGCTATTTATCAAGGGCCTGGGGTCAATGATCTTTTTGCCGATGTGCCGATGGATCTGTTGCGACAAGTGATTGAGTCCGATGCCGTCGCACCTTTGATTTTGTTGAAAGCATTTTTGCCAGGCATGCTCACAAGTGGCCGCGGAGTTTTTATTCATCTGACATCTGGTGCTGCGACTTTGGCACCAAGAAAACCTGCGGGTCAAGGGGGATGGGGAATTGCTTACGCTATGGCCAAGGGCGCAGCTCACCGCATCGCTGGAGTTTTGCATGTCGAACATGGTGCGCAGGGATTGCGTGCCTACAGTGTGAACCCTGGCCATGTGACAACCGAAGTCATGCACATGCGGGCACAACGCGAGGAGCGTATTGTGACCGGAGAAGGACCGCAGGATGTAGCGACTGCTGTGACATGGCTCATCGCAGGCGATGATGCGGCCTGTCAATTATCGGGTCAAGAAGTCGTTTCCCGTGATGTGATTCAACGATTGCGTAATTCTTGAATAGCCCCACGTAACAAATCGTCGTTTTCGGCATTGGGTGGAGGGGCGACCAAAATTCCGTCAGCCAGTTCACCAAACCACTCCATCGCCACATCTGCTAAATGTTCATAGGTGGCTTGGGGCACCAAAGTGTCAAGCATCTCATCACTAATGATCTGTGATAGATCGTCCCAACGTTGGTCGCGAATGAGTGAGCGCAATTGTGTCGCTAAATCTGTCCAGCCAAACAGGTCAAGAGTTCGTTCATAGGCAGGTGTTGAATATAAAAATGCCAAGAGTCGACGGTTGTGTTCGCGTCGTTCATCAAGGTCATCTTGAGTACGACCCAAGATCCACTGTGTTCCTACGACCAATTCAACATCGTCAACAGATCGGCCCACCTGATGAGCGCCAACCTCTAAACCTGGGCAACAGAGTTCGCTCAGATAACGCGGATGGCTGTTAGTGGGGTGAGTGACAAATCCACTTGCGATACGTCCAGCGAGTTCCACAATATTTTTGTTGACGCCCCCCATCCAGATTGTTGGACGAGTCACGCCTACGGGCAATGGATCGGGGGTGAAATTGGGAGTGAGCAGATTGAGGGTGTAGTGCTCGCTGTGATAGTCAAGTTTTTCTAAGCCGTCAAATGCTCGCCAGCATGCTTGTACAGCGCCGATGTGATCACTCAAACGTTGGACAGGGTTGTCGAATTGAGCACCGAAACGACGTTCAATATGCGGGCGGATTTGTGTTCCCAGTCCCAATTGGAATCGCCCATCTGACATGGCAGCAAGATCCCAAGCAGAGTAGGCAACTGCCATCGGACTGCGCACCAATGCAAGGGCTACTGAGGTGCGAACGGTCAACGTCTGTGTGGCCTGTAGAGCCGCCATGGAGACAAGAAAAGGATCGTGCACAGTTTCGGCAATATGCAAAGCGTCGTAGCCCAGGCTTTCAATGCGTTGCGCGTGAGCGGCAATGTCGCGCAGAGAAAGTCGTGGGTCAAGGCCGGCACAGACGCGCATTATGTGTTTCCCCGAAGAATCTGCGAACGTTGTTTAGCCCACGCCCGAGCGCGTTTGTTTTCAATCTCGTAAGCGGCATCGGTATCACCAAGTTGAGAGACCTCGTCGTAGAGTGCGCGAATTGCGTACACACTCTCTTGATGGTTGGCGCTGATCTGCTCGGCCAAAGTCATCGCCCGAGATAACAGTTCAGCGTGGGGGACAACCTCAGTGACTAAGCCCCACTGGTATGCAGTCTGAGCATCAATGATTTCTGAAGTCAGACTCATACGACGGGCCCGCGCCACTCCGATCAGTTGAGGAAGTTTGATAGTTAGTCCCCAGCCTGGCAACATCCCAACTTTGGCGTGAGTGTCGGCGAAGCGAGCAAGTTCACTAGCAATCAAAAAGTCGCAAGCCAAAGCAATTTCCAGACCACCTGTAATCGCTGCTCCATTAATTGCCCCAATGACAGGGACTCGCGTTGGCGGTAGTGCACCCCAATAGCCAGGGTGAATATTCTCGCCTTTTTTCTCACCACTGCCGACATCACGCAAGTCGAATCCTGCACAAAAGGCTGGGTCAGAACCCGTCAGGATGATTGCCTGCACAGCGGGATCGGCATCTGATTCGCTCAGAGCCGCGGGTAGAGCGGTCGACAATGCCGAGTTGAGAGCGTTGCGGGCGTGGGGGCGATTGAGGGTGATGATGGCAATTTTTCCAGAGGCGGTTGAACGCGTCTCAACACGGATTACTTGTTCGCTCGTTGCGTCAGAATTACTCACCATCTGACAGAGTGTCAGAAACGGAGGGAAGTTATGAAGTTCTGGTGCGCCACAGCATTTATGAAGACCAAGCAACTCGTGCACATTGCACAATTACTTGATGAGGCTGGTTATCACGGTCTGATGGTGAGTGACCATTTGGTGTACCCCAAAGAACTGAAGTCAAAGTATCCGTACTCGCCACATCCTGATGGTCGCCCGATCTGGGATCCACAGACCTCGTGGCCCGATCCATGGGTGTTGATCGGCGCAATGACCAGCGTGACCAAGCAATTGAACTTCACGACCAATATTTATGTGGCCGGTCACCGTCCGCTTTTGCAGTTGGCTAAAGAAATAGCCACGGCCTCAGTGTTGTCCGATGGTCGCGTTGCGCTTGGCGCTGGCGCAGGCTGGATGAAAGAAGAATTTGATCTGCAGGGTCAAGATTTTTCAAATCGCGGGAAGCGTCTGACCGAAATGGTCGAAGCGTTACGCGCCATGTGGCAGGGTGGTTGGGTTGAGTTTCATGGTGAGTACTACGACATTCCGCCAGTGACAATGGAACCGCATCCACCCTCTCGGGTACCGATCTACATCGGCGGTCATACTGATGCAGCCTTGAAGCGTGCCGCCAAAGTTGGCGACGGGTGGATCGGTAATGCTTATCCGGTTGAAGAAGCTGAGATGTATATCAAGAAACTCAAAGGATATTTACGGGAGTATGGGCGCGAGAGTGACGACTTCGAAATTATTTGTGGTCTGTACGCAATGCCGACTGCCGATCTATACAAACGTGCCGAAGAAGAGATGGGGATGACTGGAACTTTGTGTATGCCGTGGGCCTTAGGTAACCCATCGGCTGGCGATCATGCGGGTCTTGAAGAAATGGCGAGTGCTTTCAAGCCCTATATTGAGGATTTCGCCACCAACGTTGTCTCAAAGTGTCAATAAAAATTATTGTCGGAGACTCACCCTGGCCAAATAAGTGATTGCATTTCGGTATAGCACAACATGCCGAAATCGCCGCCGTCACGTCCTACCCCGCTCATCTTGAAACCACCGAATGGTGCTTCGTGATTTCGCTGGGCGGAGTTGATGCCGACATTGCCACTGCGAAGTTGGCGGGCAATGCGGTAGGCGCGATCTGTGTCCTGTGAAAAGACATAGTCGTATAAACCGAATTCAGTTCCGTTGGCGATGGCGATACCTTCGTCTTCGTCATCAAAAGGAATAACCACAACAACTGGTCCGAAAATTTCTTCTTGTACCGGCGACATATCGGCGCGACAGCCAGCAATCAGTGTCGGAGCAACGTAAAAGCCGCGTTCCATATGCGAGGGTCGACGCCCATCAACGATGATCTCTGCGCCCTCATCGGAGCCAGCTTGAATATAACTTTCAATGCGCCCACGCTGAGCAGCCGAGATAACAGGGCCAACTAAAGTGTCCATCAAAGTTGGATCACCGACCTTCAAATTGGGGGCAATGGCCGCAAGAGCGGCAACCAATTCGTCATAACGACTGCGATGCACAATTGCCCGCGTCGGTGCAGTGCAAATTTGTCCACTATGAAATGACCAAACACTTTGGATGGCCCCAACTGCTTTGGCAATATCGGCGTCATGCAAAACGAGACCGGCGCCTTTGCCGCCGAGTTCTAGCAACTGACGCTTCATGGTTGCAGCTCCCGCCTCCATGATCCGTACTCCGACACCAGTTGAACCAGTGAACGAGACCATGTCCACGTTGGGACTCGTTGTCAAAGCTGCAGCGGGGGCTGGCTTTGATGAAGTGATGACATTGACGACACCTGGGGGAAAGCCAACTGCGTGCATGATTTCGGCGAGTTCAATAATCGCCAGCGGATCCTGTGGGGCTGGCTTCATGACCACGGTGCAACCCACTGCTAAGGCTGGAGCAATTTTGCCGACCATATTCACGAGAGGAAAGTTGTAGGGCGAGATACATGCCACGACGCCAACTGGTTGGCGATGGACAACTCCACCGATCAACCCACCGGCTGCCAATGGGGTCGCCTGCATGACTGAGGGAGGTAGAGCAATATCCCAACTGCGGGTGGCACTGCGCGCGTAACGCTCGCAGCGTTCGATCGCGACTGGTACTTGCATACGCGATCCGACCATTGCCGTTGCCCCAGTTTCACTGATGATCAACGGAACTAAATCGCCTTGTCGCTCGCGCAAGGTGTCGGCTAAAGCCTGCAAAAGTCGCGCCCTCTCGGCGGGAGGGGTGCGCCACCATGCAGGGAAAGCATCTTGAGCCGCCTGGGCAGCGGCCTCGGCTTGAGCAACTGAGGCTTCCGGGGCATACCCCACGATTTCTTCAGTGGCTGGGTTAACCACTGCACAGGTACCTTCATCTCCGACTACCCATTGACCCCCAATGAGCAGTTTGTAGGTCTTGTCAATACTGGCCGTGGGCTGGGACATGTGGTTTTCTCCTCGTGCGAATGCGATGCTAAGGCTACAATCTGACGCATCGTCAGATTCCATCCCAAGAAGATTAAATGGGACTCTGGGGTAACTCAAACTCTGAAAGAAGTAGGCACAAGATGTTCGACATCGTGATTCGTGGTGGGATTGTTATTGACGGAACTGGCGCGCCCAGTCGTCAAGCAGATATTGCAATTAAGGACGGGCGGATTGTCGCCGTTGGTGTGGTCGATGAGACTGGGGTGGAAGTCATTGACGCCACGGGAATGATGGTGACGCCAGGTTTCATCGACCCACACACCCATTACGATGCCCAACTTTTGTGGGATCCAACGGCCAGTCCATCAAGTGTTCACGGAGTGACGACAATCGTTGGTGGCAACTGTGGGTTTACGCTTGCCCCGCTGTTGCCAGGAGACGGGGACTACTTACGCAAGATGATGTCCAAAGTCGAAGGTATGCCTTTGGCCGCTCTCGAAAACGGAACTGATTGGTCATGGGAATCATTCGCCGAATATCTCGGCCGGCTTGAAGGAAATATTTCCGTGAACGCTGGTTTTCTTGTCGGACACTGCGCAATTCGACGCTATGTCATGGGTCCAGCCGCCGTTGGTGAAGAAGCGTCGGCTGAAACTATCGTGGCGATGCGCACCGAATTGGCTAAGTCAATCAAGGCTGGCGCTCTCGGCTTTTCATTTACAAACAGCACCTCACACAGTGATGGTGATGGCGAACCCGTGGCTAGCCGTTGGGCAACTCATGATGAACTTTTGGCATTATGCGAAGAAGTGAGTTTGCATGAGGGGACAACCCTTGAGGGCATCGTGCCCGGCTGTTTAGATCGATTCGCTGATGACGAGATTGAACTGCTCGGCAAAATGAGCGCCGTCGCCAATCGTCCGATGAACTGGAATGTTCTCACGGTTGATTCACGTGAACCAGATCGGGTGGCACGGCAAATATCGGCCTATGACCGTTCAATTGAACTTGGCGGACGCGTCATCGCTCTGACGATGCCAGTTCAAGTCCCCATGAATATGAGTTTCTTGAACTTTTGTGGACTCTGGCTATTGCCGGGTTGGCAAAAAATACTGGGTGTGCCGTTGGCGCAACGCATCGAAACTCTCAAGGATCCAGACACTCGCGTCTTCCTTCTGGAAAACAGTTTGTCGCAGGCCGCTGGAGTCTTTCGGCGTCTCGCCGACTGGGGGGATTACATCATCGGCGATACGTATTCGGCGGCGAACGAAGGTCTCAAGGGTCGTACAGTTCGCGAGATAGCCCAAGAACGATCCAAGAGTTCCTTTGGGACTCTGTTGGACATTGTGATCGCCGATGATCTGCAAACAATTTTGTGGCCCCAACCCCAAGATGACGATGCTGAGTCGTGGCGCATGCGTGCCGAACTTTGGCAAGACGGACGAGCCTTGATCGGTGGATCGGATGCTGGAGCGCACCTTGACCGAATGTGTGGCGCGCCGTACCCGACGCGTTGGTTGGCGGATTGTATTCGCGGTCGCAAATTGGTATCGGTTGAATATGCCGTGCAGATGATGACCTCACAGCCAGCCAAATTATTCGGGCTCGTGGATCGTGGCGAATTACTAGTTGGTGCTCATGGTGACATTGTTATTTTTGATGCAGATGAAATTGATTCAGAGCAGGCCAAGTTAGTGACTGACTTACCTGGTGATTCATCGCGTCTCAGCGCTGGCTCAATGGGAGTGAAGCGGGTCCTCGTGAACGGAGTCACCATTGTCGAGAACGGTGTTGCGAATGGCGCAGTTCCAGGCACGGTATTGAAGTCGGGTATCGATACTTACACCGTGACTGCTCGCTAATTGATCAATGAATATAGATGTAAAAGGGCCGCCCTCGCGGGCGGCCCTTTCGCTGAATGTGTATTCAAACTTTTAACTAACTGATTGGCACCCAATCACTGATGACTACTCCACAGTTCACTGGAGCAGCACAGCCGTTGTATAAACCGTTGGCATCAGCAGGCGTGTCAACGGTTGCTGCAGTGACGATCACGGTATGCACGGCATTCGAGGCGTAGGCCTTGCCTGGCGCAAACCCGCCAGATCCTCCAGCAAGAACAGCGAGTGGGACTTCGCTCAAGTTGAGAATCGCTGCCAGCGTTGAAGCTCGAGTTGGGTTAACTCCAGCAGCCGTCAGACCAAGATTCAAAATATTAGCTAAGGCGCATTCTTGAGGGGCATAATCCGAACTCACGACTTTGCCAGCGGTGTCCGTGAGGATTTGACCTGCTGGTACGCCAGGGTACGACTTATTGCCAAAGTACGCTTCAAAACTTTCGTCAAAGAACGTACGGCACTCGGCTTCAAATGCAGTGTCGGGACGAATTGTCTCGCCGTCCGTCATATGGTCGTAGGTGGTGATGCACTCACTGCCAACAGCCGCTGCAGGCGCACGGCTCAGACCAAATGCCGAACAGCCCGATGAACTTGTGTCCAGCAAGGAGAAAGTAAGACCAGCGCTGGCTGCGGCTGTCCAAAAGCCAGTGTTTTCCGTGAACGGTGAAGCCACAAAGACGCGAGTCGCACCCTTAGCTTGGAAAACACCTACGGCAGCGGCGCCTTCTTCATTGATTGCGGCTGAATCGCCACCAGTTGAGTTCATTTCAATGAGTTCAACTGTGAAGCCAGCATCAATCAATGTTTGCTCAGCGGCTTTGCCGGCGGCTTGAACTGCTGGGGAGTTGTTGGAGAGAATACCAACGGTTGAACCAGCAACAGCCTCTGGGCTTCCAATCCAAGCATTGACTCCTGCGCTGCCGATGACTTCGGCTGGAGCAGCAAGGGAAATAGCTAGTCCCGTTTCGAGTTCGCTGAGTGACATCACGTCGCCGTACATGATCGGCATACCAGCATCTAACAGACATTTGCGAGCAACGGACGAGAGACCTGTTCCGTTGATGACCATGAACAACTCGTTGTCAACTGTTGCAGCAGCGCACAGGGTGTCAAAGGTGCTCGGGTCAAGCGGATTCCATACCAATTGGAAAAGCTCAATCATGCGACCGTTAATTCCGCCAGCAGCGTTCCACTTTTGTACGAAGACATCCCAACGATCAAATAAATGCTTTGTCGTCAAAGTTTCGGGAATCGAAATTCCCATGGCACGAATGGCCTCAAGGTCAGAGATTGCGACACCGATTTTGATGGTGTCAGCAGTGACACCGATATCTGATGCAGTCCGCTCCTCAGTGACAGGAGCATCGGTTGACGGCGCTTCTGTTGAAGGCGCTTCGGTTTCTGTTGTTCCGCCATCACTGCCACCGCATGCCGCCACTATGAGCGCGGAGCTGGCAAGGACTGCGAGTATAAAACGGGATTTCTTCATAATGCTCCCCCTTGGAGTTCGGTTAAACATCGGACCTTTTGGTGACGACAAAAAGAAACTAGCAGAAAATGACGGAGTTTCTGACGGTCCGTCAGAAACTTCTGATTGACCATCAGAAATGCCGGGCGCGGCGGCTAAGGTTTGGCGGGAAAGCGGGGCGATTGTGCAAGAAACTGAATCAACAGCGAACACTCATGTGTCGCCCGCGGCGTTGGCCAGTTCGATCGTCACCGCCCAGGAAAACCTTCTTGAACAGCGACTTTCTGATTCCCAAGACACTTCAGATGTCGACGCATCATCTCCAGGGGAGATGATGACCTTACGTCATGGTTTGCGCAGTGGGGGTTGGAGCATCGCCACGGTGTTGTTGCTATTTACGGTCTTTGAAGAGTTTGATCGAGTGGCAATGCAGGTGCTTGGTCCCGATATCCAGGCCTCACTCGGTGTCTCAGACACTGTGCTTTTAGGGTTGCAGAGTTTTGGCGGCGTGGTTCTTGTTCTGGCGACCCTTCCTTTTGCGTGGTTGGCCGATCGGCGAAGCAGGGTGCGGGTGCTCAGCGCCGCTGGTGCCTTATGGATGGCTTTCGCCGGCTTGACCGGGGTAGTGGTCAATACATTTCAGATGGGTTTGGCGCGCGCCGGCTCTGGTCTGGGTGCTTCGGCGCGCGTGCCCATTGCTCCTTCCTTGGTAGCTGACCAATATCCCCTCGGCGTGCGCACTCGCGTCTTCGCCATTGAGGCTTTAGGTCGGCCCTTAGGACAAGTTCTCGGTCCACTATTTGCAGGTGCCGTCGTTGTCGCTGCGGGCGATGACGCCGGTGACTGGAGAGTTGTTTTTCTGGCGCTTCTTATTCCTGCGGGACTCACCATTTTGTGGTCGCTATCGCTCAAAGAACCGAGTCGCGGTCAACAAGAACAAATTGCGCTTTTAGGCGAGACAGCCGTTATCGCGCAATCTGAGCCGCCAGTACTTTTGTCAGCGGCCTTTCAACGATTGAAAAAAGTTCGGACTTTTTATTTTCTAGTTGTGGGTATCGGCGTTCTTGGTTTCGCTTTGATTGCAGTTCCTGGAGCATTCAATCTTTTACTTGAAGACAGTTATGGCTATAACGCCGGCAAGCGCGGTTGGATTGGAGCGATTACTTGGTCGGGGGCTCTCATTGCGATACCAATAGCTGGCCGTATTGGGGAAAAACTATTTCGTAAGAACCCCTCATCGGCTCTACGGATGATGGGTGCATGCATTGTGCTCTATGGAGTTTTTGTCACTGTTGGATTGCGTTTTCACAGTCCCGCAGTAATGATCGCTTTAACAACCATCGGTTTTGCTTTTCAAGGAGCCGCATTTACCCAGGTGGGACCATCAATTTCTGCAATCATCCCGTACCAAATGCGTTCTCAAGCTTTTGCGATGGTCGGGGTATACATCTTTTTGATGGGCGGTTTCTTCGGTGGACTTTTCGCTGGGGCGCTATCGGATGCTCACGGAGAGCGCACTGCATTGACTGCGATCGTGCCCCCAGCAGCTCTTCTCGGCGGATTATTGATTATCTACGGAAGTCGCTATATGAATCGCGATATTGCGCTGACAAGGAGCGAATTGCGCGAGCAACAAGTTGAGTTAGCACGCATTGCTGGCGACCCTGACAATGTTCCGATGCTTCAGGTTCGCAATATCGATGTCAGTTATGGAAATCTGCAGGTTCTCTTTGACGTTGGTTTTGATGTTCGCCGCGGCGAAGTACTGGCACTACTGGGAACCAATGGGGCGGGTAAGTCCACAATCCTGCGCGCGATTTCTGGTTTGGTGATGCCCGACCGTGGCGTCGTACGGATGAATGGTCGGACGATCACTTTGGTCGAACCTCAATATCGCGCGCAAATGGGCATGGTCCATATTGCCGGTGGTGAGGCTGTCTTTAGTTCAATGACTGTGGCAGAAAACTTGGCCTTGTGGAGTCGCCAGATACCTGATTCAGCACAGCGCCAAGAGAAATTGGCTCTTGTTTACGGAACTTTCTCGATGCTTGATGAACGCCGCGATCAACGCGCAGGTTCGCTGTCGGGTGGACAACAACAAATGCTTGCTCTCGCTAAAGCGGTCATGCTTGAGCCGCAGTTATTGTGCATTGACGAATTATCGCTCGGACTCGCACCCGTTGTTGTGCAAGACATCTTGAAGATCGTGGAGAGACTGAAAGATCAGGGGATCACCATGATCATTGTTGAACAGTCCCTCAATGTGGCAATGGCCATAGCCGATCGGGCGGTATTCATGGAACGCGGACAGGTCATGTTTGAAGGTCCAGCGAAAGACTTACTCGAGCGCGATGACCTACTGCGTGCCGTTTTCTTGTCAGGAGAGGGCGCGTGAGTTCAATGATCGCCCTGACATTTTCTGGAGACATTCTGCTTGATGGTTTGATTCAAGGTTTGGTGTATGCCCTCGTGGCTTTCGGATTGTTGTTGATCTATCGAGCAACTGGAGTGATCAACTTCGCTCAAGGACAAATCGGTGCCTTCGGCGGATATGTCATGGCTGTACTGCAGATCCGTTACAACGTTTCTTACGGTTTGTCATTGCCTCTTGCATTGATCTGTGGTGTGGTTCTCGGAGTCGCTGCTGAACTTGTTTTACGCCGACTATTCACTCAACCACGACTGTTGTTATTCGTTGCCACCTTAGGTCTGACTCAAGTTGTGCAGTTGTTGCAATTGCGCTTACCGATTCCCGACGAACAAGCAACAAGCGTGACTTTTCCAGTCCTCATCGGCGGGAGTTGGGAGATTGCTGGACTCACGCTGACTGGACCACAACTGACCGTGTTGTTAGTGGTGCCAGTGTTGATGCTTTTTCTCGGTTGGCTTTTCCATCGCAGCCATTTTGGGATGCAGGTACGAGCTACCGCAGACAACTTTCCTGCGGCTCGATTGGCAGGCATCGGTGTGCGTTCTGTTTCCACGAAAGTGTGGGCTCTTGGCGGACTTCTAGCAGCACTTAGCGCGCTTCTCATCGCTCCGCTTCAAGGCGGATCGCTGGCCTCAGTACAAAATGCATTAGGGCCAAAGTTGTTGTTGTTATCGCTCATCGCTGCCATGGTCGGGCGGATGAAATCATTCGGCTGGACTCTCGTTGGTGGACTTTTGGCTGGTGTCGTTGACCGAATGCTTGTCACATGGTCTTTGGGAGGCGACCTTCCCAAAGGTGCCAATATCGCTACGTTATTTGTGATTCTCGTGGCGGTTTTGTTTACTCTCGGTCGTTCGGAATCAATGCGTGATGAGTCATGGCAACTCACTTCAAAAGTTCGCTCTGCCCGTGTGGAGTTGACACGTCATCCGCTGTACCGATCATTGACGCTATTTGGCTTCCTATTACTGGCGGCGATTGCTCTCGTGGTGCCCAGTCAGGTTGACAAGCCGAGTGAGATACTGAAGTTTGCAGCAGTTCCTGTGTATTTGATCATTGCGTTGTCCGTGACTGTGGTGACGGGTTGGGGCGGGCAATTGTCATTAGGTCAATTTGGTTTTGTGGCCCTCGGTTCGTACCTGACGATTTACTACGCCAATTCATTGCCATATCTCGTGGCCTTGCCAATCGGTGTCGCCTGGGGTGTGCTGGCCGCAGTCATCGTGGGCATCCCAGCCTTACGAGTGAAGGGTTTATATCTCGCTGTTGTCACGCTTGGTTTCGGTTTAGCGATTCGCTCATGGTTCATTGTCGCTGAAAGATTCGCTCCGGGTGGCGGAGGTTCGGCGCAACTCAATGTTGATCGTATGAAGGGCTTCCGCTTATTGTTTTGGACCGTTCAGGGCAAGGACTTCGACGGCATCTATTACTTCTGCTTGTTCATTGCCGTTTTGGCGATCTTGGTTGTGTGGCGAATCCGCCGCACTGGAATCGGGCGCTCAATCATTGCGACCCGTGACAACGAGTTGGCGGCAGCGGCCTACACGGTGGCTCCGGCTCGTGCCAAATTGTTGGCATTCGCAGTGTCCGGTGGACTAGCCGCTCTCGCTGGTGGACTACTGCCTTTGGTAGCGCGCAACGCTCAATTTAAAGTCGATGGATTACTGTTTGACTTTGACGAGTCGCTACGAATCGTGGCGGTTGCCGTTGTCGGTGGCATTGGTTCAATCACTGGTGCCGTTCTTGGAACCTTGCTGATCATCGCTGTGCCAATGGTTTTCGACGGCACGAAGCAAGTGGAGTTGTTCGCCAGTGGATTCGGCATGCTCATTGTGTTGCTGTATTTCCCTAGTGGTTTGATTTCTATCGTGCACTCGGTGCGTGACAACTTATTGTCTGGTATTGCTCGTCGAAATGGATGGAAGCCACCTGTTCGTCAAGAAGGTGCAGAGGTTGCTTCCTTGGGCTCCTCGGCAAAACCTACGCATGCAACGAATGTGCCCCTCAGAGCGAATGGCTTGAGCGTTATTTTGGGTGGACGAGTCATCGTTAATGATGTCACGCTCACAGTGGGTGTTGGTGAAGTTGTGGGTCTGATTGGAACAAATGGTGCTGGCAAGACAACGATTGTCAACGCTCTCTCCGGTTTCCTGCCGTCTTCGGGAGTGATTGAACTATTTGGTCAAGATGTTTCTTCAATGTCCGCCCATCAGCGTGCCCGCCTTGGTCAAGGGCGTGCATTCCAGAATGCCAAACTTTTCAGTTCGCTGACTGTTCGCGAAACATTAATGGTGGCTCTTGAATCGCGACAACGTTCGTTACTTGTTCCATCGTTATTAGGCCTGCCACCATCACCTCGCGCTGAGGGTCGTAAGCGGCGTGAGTCCGAGGAAATCATTACGTATCTAGGACTCGGTCGTTATGCCGATTCACTGATGGGCGAATTATCCACTGGCACGCGACGCATTGTTGAACTTGGTTCATTGATCGCCTTGGACTCTAAATTGATGCTTCTTGACGAACCAACAGCAGGAGTCGCACAGCGCGAAACCGAAGCCTTTGGCCCACTCATTCGCATGATCCAGAAGGATCTCGGGGCCGCGATTTTGATCATTGAACATGACATGCCAATGGTTATGGCGATTTCAGATCGAATCTATTGCCTTGAAGCGGGCCAAGTGATCGCCGAGGGTGACCCAATGTCAATTCGCAGCAACTCGGCCGTGATCGCCAGTTATTTGGGGACCGATGATCGGGCTATCGAACGCAGCAATACTTCCGAGCGATGAAGGCTGAGAAATAACCCCGATGAGTACTCCATCTTTTGATTCCCTTTTATCGCCGGGGCGTATTGCTGGGCTTGAGTTATCCAATCGGGTGCTGATGCCCGCGATGGATATGAATCTCTGTGTTGACGGTGAAATGAGTGACGGCGAGATTGCCCACTACAGTGCGCGAGCGGCAGGTGGGACAGCAATGGTGATTACCGGAACGGGTGCGGTGGCCTGGCCGGTAGGAGCGACCTCACTTCACCAGCCAGCATTTTCGGATGACCGTTTTATTCCTGGCATTCGACGCTTGGCTGATTCGGTACATGCTGCGGGCGGCAAGTTATGTATGCAGTTATGTCACCATGGAAAGACTGCAAGTGTGGATGTGGCGCAAGGGCGTCCACAACTGGTGCCTTCGTTGTTAGAAGGCCAGATGGATATGAGCGCCCTACGCGATAATCCAATGTCAGAGTTGATGGCTTTGGCAACCGCCACACAAGGAAAAAAAGCCACCCACAAAGTTGCCGACGAAGATGACCTGGCATGGGTCATCGATCAATTTGCTCAAGCAGCCCGAAGGGTGCAATTAGGGGGCGTTGATGCAATAGAAATTCACGCCGCTCACGGTTACTTGTTGTCATCATTTCTCTCGCGGGGATACAACAAACGCGAGGACCGCTGGGGTGGATCCTTGGAAAACCGTGTTCGCTTGACGTGCGAGGTAGTTCGCGCGGTGAAAGCGGTAGTTGGCAAAAACTACCCAGTACTTGTGCGGGTGAATGGCTTTGAATATGGCCTTGAGGATGGTCTGCGGCCAGAGGAGACGGCGCGAGCTGCTGCTTTCATCGAAGAGGCAGGTGCAGATGCGATTCATGTGTCAGCCAACGCACACAATCCCTTCGCTGACTTCACTCAAGGTCCATTGCCAACAGAAGTCGCCCAGTACCGCGATTTTGCGAAAAAGATCAAACAGCATGTGACTATTCCTGTTGTGGCTGTGGGTCGGATGTTGCCAGAAGTGGCCAATGCGATGATTGCCGCTGGGGACTGCGATTTTGTTTCCATGGGTCGCCAATTATTAGCAGACTCAGATTTAGTCAACAAACTTCAGCGCGGTCAGTATCGATCGGTGCGACCATGCATTAATTGTTATGTCTGCGTTGAGCAAAACTTTTTTGACGGAAATCCAAAGTGCGCAGTGAATCCTGCTTTGTGTAATGAAAGCGTTGCAGTGCTCGCACCGATGTCCAAAGCGAAACATATCGTGGTCATTGGTGGCGGACCCGGTGGCATGGAGGCGGCCCGTGTCGCCGCTACTCGCGGCGCCAAAGTCACGCTCATTGAAAAAGGCTCACGACTCGGCGGCACATTGTGGTTTTCACAATTGACGACCCCAGCCAACGGGCCACTTCTCGATTGGCTGACATTTGAGATCAAGCGACTAGGCGTTGATGTGTTGCTCTCGACAATGGCCACGAGCGAGGTCGTCAAAGCATTGAACCCAGATGAGGTGATTGTGGCTACTGGGGCTCGACGGGGGCTACCAGATGTCCCTGGTGCAGATTTGCCGCACGTTTTGACTGGCGATGGATTGCGCTCCTTGATCGAAGGAGATGACGATGCCAATGTTCAATCACTCAGTCGCTTGGAACGGAGTTTGATCAGTGCTGGGCGCTCCATCGGACTATTACGTAGCGCAGCGCGGTTGCGTACACTCTCCAAGTCATGGATGCCAGTGGGTAAACGAGTCGTTGTCATTGGTGGGAGTTTGGTCGGACTTGAACTTGCCGAATTTTTAGCGCAACGGCACCGCCTCGTCACGGTTTTGGAGCATGGTCAGCACATGGGTCTTCCCATGGCAATGCCTAGGCGTTGGACTGCGGTGAGTGCAGCAAGCAAGCATGGGGTTGTCTTGATACGCGAAGCATCAATTATCTCCATTAGTCCAGTGAGTGTTCGTTACCGCCTTGGCGAGGAAGAATTTGAAGTGCGCGCAGACACTGTGGTGGTGGCATCGGATGTGCATCCAGATTCCCATGTGGCAGATTCGTTGCAAGACTTGTCAGTTCCCGTACACATCATCGGTGATGCCAAGTCAGTTGACTACATCGAAGGTGCCATGCATTCAGCTCATGAGGTGGCCCGTGGACTCTGAGAATGAGGTAATGACTTTCGCCGATCATGTGCGGGCACGCGCCGATGATGACAATGTGGCGATTCGCTTTGAAGAAATTTCGATGACATATCGCCAATGGTGCGTGCAAGTTGCCGCTCGGGCTGCGCTGTGGCGCAAAGTCTTAGCGGAGAGACCCCGCGACACACCGCCCCATATCGGTGTTTTGCTGGACAACACCCCAGAATTTACGATGTGGCTGGGCGTTGCAGCGGTGACGGGTTCAGTAGTCGTGGGCATTAACCCAACTCGTCGTGGGGTCGAGTTAGCGCGCGATATTGTTCACACCGCCTGTCAGATCGTGATCACCGAAGAACATCAGATGGCTTTGCTTGATGGTCTTGATCTCGGCGACGCTAACGGCTCTGTTTTTGTGACTGAGTCGCAGGATTATCTTGATCTCGTGGACTCTTATCTCGGCGCAGAACTGCCATCAGCGCAGGATTGTCCCGTTGACCCGGCAGCCACATTTCTCTTGCTCTTTACGTCAGGTACTAGCGGTGCTCCGAAAGCTGTGATCACAAGTCACCAGAGGTTGGGTGCCGTAGCAGTTTCGATGAAGTCCATCTTGGCCCTGACGCAAGATGACACGACGTACATTTGTATGCCACTCTTTCACTCCAATGCTCTCTTCACGGCGTGGGGTCCCAGTTTGGTCAACGGTACTTGTATCGCTTTACGACGTAAGTTTTCAGCCAGTGAGTTCTTGAGCGATGTACGCAAGTTTGGCGCGACGTATTTCAATTATGTCGGCAAACCCTTGGCCTACATTTTGGCGACCCCCGAACAAGGGGACGATTCCGACAATCCGTTACAACGCGGTTTCGGAAACGAAGGATCCGAAATGGATTTGGAACGCTTCGCCGAACGTTTTGGTTGCAAACTCACTGACGGATATGGTCAGACCGAGGGCGGAGTATCCATTGTTCGTGTTCCAGGAATGCCGCAGGGTTCATTGGGTATTTCTCCTCAGGGAGGTATCACGGTACGTAGTCCCGACACGGGGGAGGAGTGTCCAACGGCGGAGTTTGATAGTGATGGTCGTCTGTTGAATGCCGAGGAGGCCACAGGCGAGATCGTTAATTCAGGGCGTGGAACTTTTGAGGGCTATTGGAATAATGTTGAAGCCAATAACGAGCGAATTCGTAATGGTGCTTATTGGACCGGCGACTTGGGCTATCGCGATGCGAATGGTTTTTTCTTTTTCGCTGGTCGTAGTGCCGACTGGATGCGCGTTGACGGAGAGAACTTTGCCGGTGCTCCTATTGAACGTATCGTGATGCGTCATCCTGATGTGATCTTGGCTGCCGTGTACGGGGTCCCCGATCCGGAAATTGGCGATCGGGTGATGGTCGCATTGCAACTACAACCAGGATCGCAATGGGATGCAGTGGAATTTGCCGCATTTCTTGGCGAGCAAACCGATCTCGGTCCGAAGTGGGTGCCAACTTTCGTACACATTGTCGAACAACTTCCCCTAACGCAAACCAACAAAGTGATCAAACGCGAATTAGTTTTGCGTCGTTGGCACGATGTTGAAAATAATGAGAATGCTCAGGTCTGGTGGCGAACAGGTAAGGAAATTCGCTTTGAGAGGTTCACGAAAAGTGACGCTGATGTATTACGGGCCAAGTTTGCAAGAAGTAATCGCGGTTCAATCCTGATCTGAAATCGGCTACGGGATTAAAGCGATCTTGCCGGCAACCTTGCGATCCTCAAGGTCCTGTAGTGCTTGAGCGGCCTTGGCAAGGGGATACGTGTGAGGTTCAACTGGGTGAAGTTTGCCGGCAACGATCAAAGCGAGAACCTCTTGCAGCATGGCTTCGTTCAACTCGGGATTCCTGCCCGACCAAGAACCCCAGTCAACTCCGATGACGCGGCGGTTTCGCAACAGCACCTGATTCGCTGGGAGTTTTGGGATACCAGCCACAAAGCCAATCACTAAATACTGACCGTCGTCAGTGAGGGCACGCAAGCAGGTTTCGCCAAGTTCGCCTCCGACTGGGTCGTAGAGATAATCAACGCCGCCGCCAGAGAGTCGCTTGGCTTCTTCTTTAACCTCGTTGGCAGGCAATGTTGAATCGATTGTTGCGAAGGCACCGCGCTGTTGAGCAAGATCACGTTTTTCTTGCGTCGAGGCGGCAGCAATCACGCGCACTCCTAAAGCTTGAGCAACATCAACCGCGCCAAGACCGACGCCGCTGCCGGCACCAAGGACCAAAAGGCAAGTGTCGGCTTTAACCTGAGCACGTTCAACGAGAGCAAACCAGCCAGTGAGATAACTCTGCATGAAGGTGGCCGCTTGGCCATCAGTAAGTACCTCGGGCAATCTCGTCAGACGTCGAGCCGGAACCACGGCCTGTGAACTGAATCCACCGAAGAGGTTGGCAAAAACTCGCTCACCAATGTTGAGACCTGCGACGTCGGGGGCAATCTCAATGATTCTGCCAACAGCCTCTGATCCAGGAACAAACGGCGTTTGTGGCTTGATTTGATACTTTCCTTGAACCATGAGTGCGTCAACAAAGTTCACTCCGCAGGCCGTGATGGCGATTCTGACGCAACCTGCAGGTAGTTCTGGATCCGACAATTCTTGGAGTTGTAATTGGTTCAGTGGTGCGAATTGTTGACAGACAATCGATTTCATAGTGTGACCGTAACGGGCTTTGCGTCACCGATGCAATCTGACAGAATGTGATCAACGATTTTTTGGGGGATGAACATGGGAACTATTTGCGTCACAGGTACGGCCTCGGGCATTGGTGCGGCAACAAAAGCCAAGTTGGAATCCTTGGGTCATAAAGTTATTGGAGTTGATTTGCGCAATGCCGATGTCTGCGGTGATATCTCCAAAGTGGCGGAACGACAACGAATTGTGGATGAGGTCATTGCTTTGTGTGGAGGTGCCCTCGATGGTTTGGTCCCTTGCGCCGGAGTGAGTAACCCAGCATCAAATGAACTGAAAGTGCGAGTGAATTTTTATGGCACCATGGCACTCGTCAATGGCTTACGATCGGCACTTGAGAAGGGAGCCGACCCAGCGGTGGTGATGATCTCGTCAAACTCGACGACAATGACTCCAGGACTCTCGATTGAAGATGCTCTGGGCTTTCTCAACGATGATGAAGAGACGACAGTGGCCAAGTATGGAGTCGGTGACACGTACATTCCATACCCCGCCGGCAAATTAGCGATCGCTTTTTGGGTACGGATGAAATCAAATGAGTGGATGCAATCGGGCATTCGCCTCAATGCGGTTGCCCCAGGAGTCATTGATACTGCAATGACTCGACCCTTACTAGATGTGCCTGTCATGGCGGAGCGTTTGAAAATGATTCCGATTCCGCGGGGACGTTGGGGTCGGGCGGATGAGATTGCCTCGGCGATCGCGTTTTTGTTGTCCTCGGAGGCTTCATTTATCGTGGGTCAAGTTTTATTTGTGGACGGTGGTACCGATGCTTTATTGCAACCGACAGTTCATCCACATCCTTTGCCATAAGGTAGATGATCATGAGTAACGCAGAGTCTTTTAAACAGTCTCATCCTGTTGATTGGTTGATCGCCTGTGAGGATATTCGCCAGATCACTAGTCGATATGCGATTTATTATGGAGCGCGAGACACACAAAAACTAGCCGCGTTATTTATCCCTGAGATCAAGATCACTCGCCAGTTGTCGGGCACTCAAGCTCTGAAAGAAAACTTTGATTCGCAAATGCATTCCTTAGGTCGAGTGATCTTGCAGGTCAATAACCATCTCATTGATATCCAAGACGGGGACAATGCCACAGGAATTGTTTCCTGCCGCGGGGAAATTGAAGATTCGCAAGGTGCTTGGATTATTCACCAGATTCAGTACCACGACACCTATCAACGAGTCAACGGTGATTGGCTATTTGCGCGCCGCCGACATCTGTTGTGGTACGGCCATGAGATGCCTAATCCGCCTGCAGGTTTAGATGAAGCCCAGTGGCCATTACATCAAACGGGCAAAGGTGAACTTCCTGAGTGTCTCGAATCTTGGCAGACCTGGACGGCGCACAACCCCGCGTTATAGGCCGAGTAAAATGTGACTGCGACCGTTGTCGGAGAAACGTTGCTCGAGTGCCACCTTGTCGGCCTCGGTCATCAGAGTCAAAGGTTGATTGCGTTCGGTGCGCCAGAAAACCGTATCGGTGGTTCGCCACTTGTCACTGCGTAATGGTGGCTTATGTACTTTGTTGTTGGCTGTCAGTGGCATGTTTTTCGTGATGCGCACGATCTGTGGCGACCACTTGGTGCCAAGGTCGCGTTGCTGTGACATGAAGGTGTCAAAGTCGACAGGTGAAAAATCTGTAGCGTTCCCCATTTCAATTGCCACCATCACCATGTCTCCCGTGAGGGGATCGGGGACTGGATACACCGCAGCCATCACGACATGGGGATAACGCGCAATAATGTTTTCGACGGGGGATGCCGCAAAGTTCTCGCTGTCAACGCGTAGCCAATCTGCGCTACGACCTCCGAAATAAAAGAAACCGTCGGCATCTCTATACCCCAGGTCACCTGTCCAATACCAACCGTTGCGGACACGCTCGCTGGAAGCTTCGTGGTTGTTGTAATAGCCCTCAAATGATGAGCCACCGGTCAAGCTCACAATCTCGCCAATGCATTGAGGATTAGTGATCGCTCCAAACTCATCAAAGATGACGGGTGGGCATTCAATATTTGATTCCGGATCAACGATTTTGATATTGCCAGCCATGTCGGGACGCTCTTTGCCGAGAGCATTGGGTGGCGTCTCAGGCGTGCGAATAATGGCGACAACACTTTCGCTCGAGCCGTAGCCCTCCACGAGTTGACATCTGAAGCGATCAAGGAAGCGTTGTCGGTCAAGAGCGCTGGCCTCGGTGCCAAACCCCAAGCGCAATTGATTGATTGAGTCAAGTTCAGAGGCTGGCTGCCCGAGAACGTAGGCGATGGTGCGCCCGACGTAGGTGAAGTAGGTGCAGCCATGCTGGCGCACGTCAAGCATGAAGTTGCTCGCAGAGAACTTTCGTCGTAAAACAACTTGCGCCCCAACTGCTAAAGCAGGACCCCAGCAGGCCATCAGAGCATTGCCATGAAATAAGGGCATCGGGCAATAACAAATGTCGTGGGCAGTGACTCCATATATTTCGCCAGCGCGGATACTTGCTGTGGCCATTCGCTCATTGGTGCAAACAACTGCCTTAGGGGCACTCGTCGAACCTGAAGTGAAGAGAAGGAAAAGGATACTCGTCGGATCAGGTTCGCTATCGGGGATGTGTGCGCTGCTGTGTTGATTGATTAACTGTGTATGAGCCGCCGATTCAATATCAACGATGCGCTGAGAAGGTACGCCAGTATCAAGATTGTTGAATAGCGCAATGCCTGCTTGATCGCTGACGATCATCTGACAATCGGTATGGCGGATATCGCGTGCTAATTCCTCACCGCGACGCGTCGGATTAATGCCAACGATGCATGCCCCAGCGAGTGCAGCACCGCCAATCCAAAACAAATAATCCGGCGTATTTTCCAACAAAACACCCACGTGGCGCGGCTTTTCGGGATCGAGCAAGTTATTGAGTATCGAGGCGCGAATAGCAGATTGCGTCACCACCTGATCCCAAGAATAGGTTCGCCCTTCAAAGTGGTAACCAGGGCTGTGGTCACCGATGCGCTGGCGAAGTAAGTGCGCAACCGTGGTCATGGAAGAATTCGTGGAGGTAGCGGATGGCGATAGAGAGCTGCCGCATTCTCGCAACAAAACTTGCGCAGTAACTCTGGTGAAAGATGTCCCCACGCATCGCGCAAAACAGATTGGCTATGAGGCCATGTGCTGTCGCCATGGGGATAATCAATCTCCACCATGATGTGATCATCTCCAATGACCTCGTGTAGGTCGATTGTCGACGGATCATCAATGGTGCAAAACCAGAAGTTGCGTCGGAGAATTTCGGCGGGTCGTAAGTCCCAATTCGCGCCATAGCCACTGCGGTCCACAACATTCTCTAATCGATCAAGCAACATTGGTACCCAGCCAATCCCGCCTTCGCTCATAGCAATCTTGAGATCGGGATATCGATTGCCGTATCCACTCCATAGCCATTCGGCGCATGCGCTCAATGACAACTGTCCGAAGAGTGTGGCTCCGAGTTGCAGAGCGGGAGCACCTTCGGGCATGGGATACATTCCGGACGAACCGACATGCAAGGAAATGACGGTTTCGGTCTCGACGCAGGCCTCGATGATCGGATCCCACCATCCGCTGAACAGGCTTGGAAAGCCAATGTTATGAGGCCGTTCAGGCAAGGTCACAGAAACGAATCCGCGCTCGGCATTACGGCGGATTTCATCGGCACCGAGGCGTGCTGTTCCATCAGGTCCAGGTGCTAGCCAGGTAATGCCACAGGGAATAATCCTCTCGGGGTACTTCTGCCACCACTCTTCGTAGAGCCAATCATTCCAAGCACGCATTGTTGCCAAACCAACTTCAGGATTGCTTGCAGCGCTAAAGATTCGACCAGCGAAACCAGCGACTTGTGAGGGAAAGTTGAGTGATGCCCAACATCCGATGAGATCCATGTCTTTGATCCGCTCATCAATGTCCCAGCAACCGCGCCGCATATCTTCAAAACGCGCTGGCTCAAGTGAACGCAGTTCAGGTTTGCGACCAGCCACCGCGTTCATTCCAACTTGACTAAAAATCTGGCCATCAAAGGACCACACTTGGTGGCCACGCTCATTAACGATGAGGCGCGGAGCTTGATCTTGCAAGGCTTTGGGGAGGCGACCGTCAAACATATTGGGCGGTTCAACAAGATGATCATCAACAGAAATCAGCGTGTAGTAAACCGGTGAGTGTTCGGGCTCTGGCAACAAAATCTCTTGGTTGGTAGGTCCGATGATGTATGTGTCGGGTGATGAAAAACTCACGATGATTGTCCATTCGAAACTGTCTGAGAAGCCAAGAGTAGGGCTTGGTAAGCGATTTTGCCAAGATGCTCGGCGAGGTATTGCTGGGCATGGATATATGAGCCATTTTCGATGGCCTGGTCGGTGAGCAGGCGTAGCACAGATGCCCCGATAACTGCCGGGGCTACTCCAGATCGGGCGACCCATTGCAGGCCGACACCGGTGTCGAGGACACGTTCGGTGGTGACAAGTCCAGGGTTGATATTGATGGCGCGAATTCCAGCCGTGCCGTATTCAAGGGCCAACATTTCAGCCATCCGATGAAAGCCTGCTTTGGTTGCTCCGTACATCAATGACCACCCACCCTCGCCAGCAACTTGTTGGGGGATCCGTTGACCAGCATCACTAGTGATATTCAAGATAGTGGCGCGCCAACCTGTGCCAGGGTGGACGTCATTGTTGAGAGCATGTTGTAGAAAAGCGTGCGTGAATAAAAGTGGGGCGGTGAAGTTCCCTGTTGTGCGACGAATAATGTCTGCAGGGTCTGAATCGGCGAAGCGCAGATCGTTTCCCGAACCGACGTAAATTGCGTTGTTCACTAAAAGATCAATGCAACCGCTAGTAGCGGACAGACAACGTTGAAATGATGGCTCGATATCGTCAAGATCGAGAACATCACTGACGACCGTGTGACATTGTGCTCCGAGTTGTTGGGCGCTTTGAGCCGTTGATGTGAGACTTCCGGGAAGGTGATGTCCAGTTGCTGGATTAATGCCTGCACCTTCAGTGATGGTCCGCCCGGTAATCACTAGGTCGTAGCCACCTTCGGCGAGGGCGAGGGCGATGGCCCGCCCGATTCCACGGCTCGCTCCAGTGACGAGGGCGACGGGACGATGGTTCCTGTGATTTATCTCCACCATTGCCCCTAAAAGTTGTGAGAGATTCATTGATCCCGACTAGTTTTTGACACGGTATCAGAAACATTTGGCGAAGCACCACAGCCTCGTCGGACTGACGAAGGGTTTGAACAATGGGTGCACTCAACGGAAAAGTTGCGATCGTGACTGGAGCGGGTCAGGGCGTGGGTCGTTGTCATGCCGAACTTTTAGCAGCCGAAGGCGCTGCCGTGGTGGTCAATGACCTTGGAGAATCTGCTGATGAAGTTGCTGCCAGCATTGTGGCCGCTGGGGGTCGTTGCGTGGCACAGCGTGGGAGTGTCACCGATTGGTCGGCGGCGCAAGCTTTAGTGCAACGAGCGATTGATGAATTCGGTGATCTGGATATTTTGGTCAATAACGCTGGGTTCATTCGTGATGGCATGAGTTTCTCGATGGAAGAGCAACAATTTGACAGCGTTGTGGGAGTGCATCTCAAAGGACACTTTGCTCCCGCCCATTTCGCGGCGGTGCATTGGCGCAACGTTGCCAAAGAGATGGGGGAGGGAGCAGTTCTACCAGCTCGGCGCATCATCATGACAACCAGTGAAAGTGGTTTGTTTGGTGGGCCAGCGCAGAGCAACTATGGCTCGGCCAAAGGCGGCATCTTGACGATGACGCTGGTTTTAGCGCGCGAACTTAGCCGTTATAACGTCACGGTGAATTGCATCGCACCGCGGGCGCGTACGCCGATGACGCAAGTGAATCCAAAGTTCGCTCAACCGAGTGAAGGTTTTGATAAGTATGACCCAGCCAATATCAGTCCTATGGTGGCGTTCTTGGCGAGTGATGCGGCGAGCGATATCAACGCTCAAACATTTATCGTCTTAGGGGATCAAGTTCATCGGATGCGACCAGCCGAAATCGCCAATTCGATCTCTGGTGGAGGTCAGAAGTGGACGGTTGAAGGTTTGATTGCGGCTAAGGACGAGATGTTTGGTGGCACGCCTTCTGGGATTCCAGTTTGGGGTGGCCCACCCATGTAATTCAGTGGGGGGCACCGAATTGACGGTCGCCAGCATCACCGAGTCCAGGGACAATAAAGGCGTTCTCATTGAGTCGTTCGTCGAGGGCCGCAGTAAAGATACGCAAGTTAAGTCCTGTGGTTCGCAGGTACTCGATACCTTCGGGTGCGGCCAAAACACAAATCACTGTGATCGGGCCTGTGGCATGGCGTTGCATCAACAGTTCACATGCGTGGGCCAAGGATCCACCAGTGGCCAACATTGGATCCAAGACGATGCATGTACGGCCCGCTAAAGTTTCTGGCAATTTGTTGACGTAGGGCTTAGGTTCAAAAGTTATTTCATCGCGACTGATGCCTACGAAACCGACATCGGCATTGGGCATCAATTCTTGTGCGGCGTGGAGGAACCCTAATCCCGCGCGCAAAACTGGTACAACGACTGGTTGGCTGCTGAGTGCCTGACCCGCTGTTTCAACAAGAGGTGTCTGGACTCGCACCGCGGTTGTCGGTAGATCACGCGTGGCTTCGGCGAGCAATAAAGTTCCGACGCGCTCAAGTTCTTGGCGAAATAAAGCATTGGGTGTCGAGACATCTCTGATTCGCGTCAGCGAATCAGCGATCAACGGGTGTTCAACAACTGTTACTTCGACGGTGCCTGAGGTTTGAGCCATGACACTATTCTCGCGCATCAGCGCGTCTGCGTCCCCATGGCAAGTTCAGCCTTCAATAAGGCATAGCGGGGTTTGACTAAGCCGTTGATAATCCGTAGGCGCTCTGGAAACGGGGCGAAGGCACTCTTCATCGCATTTAAGGTGAGCCATTCAAAGTCCTCGAGACCCCACCCAAATGCCTCCGACAATTGAGTGAACTCTTTGGTCATACTCGTATCGCTCATCAGGCGATTGTCAGTGTTCACTGTGACTCGAAAGCGCAAACGCCGCAACATCCCAATGGGGTGATCGGCGATTGAGGCGCAGACTCCAGTGTTGACGTTGCTCGTTGGGCACAATTCGAGTGGAATGCGACGATCTCGTACATAGGACGCCAGGCGACCAAGTTGCTCAGAGCCTGCGTCCCCTGTGATGTCATCCACAATGCGTACGCCATGACCTAGTCGCTCAGCGCCACATAGTTGCACGGCCTCCCAGATACTTGGTAAGCCGAAAGCTTCCCCGGCATGAATCGTGGAGTGAAAATTCTCACGCTGGACGTGGTTGAAGGCTTCAAGATGGCGTGTTGGCGGGTGACCGGCTTCTGCTCCAGCGATATCAAAACCAACGACCCCACGGTCTCGCCAACGCACCGCAAGTTCTGCGATTTCTAAACTCCGTCGGGCTGTGCGCATCGCCGAACAAATGGCGTAGATCGAAAGTTCGGTGCCTGCGCTACCTCGAGCAAATCCGTCCATGATGGCCTGCATCACCTCATCAAGTGTGAGTCCCTTTTCAGTGCACAACTCGGGTGCCATACGCACTTCGGCATAGACGACCCCCTCGGTGGCGAGATCATGAGCACATTCAAAGGCCACTCGTTCAATGGCATCTCTGTCTTGCATCACGCCAACGGTGTGGGCGAAGGTCTCAAGATAGAGGACTAAATCATTGCGCTTAGCACCGCGGTGAAACCATTTTGAGAGGTCATCAATATCGGTTGTGGGCAAATTTTTGTAGCCATATTCTGCGGCAAGTTCAATCACTGTTGCGGGTCGAAGTCCACCATCCAAGTGATCGTGGAGCAACGCCTTAGGTGCGCGTTGCAGAAGATCTGGGCTCACGCTCACAGTGAGGCCGCTACTTTGTCTAGTCGTCGCAGCGGTAACTGAGAGTTACGTTGCAACCAGTTCCATTGTGGATATGAGCTTGATTCGCTAATGCAATGGAGCGAATAGGCATGACGACTCTTGTCGCTGCGATTCACACCGCTCCAGTGTGGCAATAAAGCATGAAGAATGACGAGCGTTCCGGCGCTGGCTTCAAGGGGTACAAGATCGGTTGGAGGCATGGGGAGAGGTGCAGCGTCAAGAACATCAAATGTTGCCCCGTCGTTAGCCTCATTACGCACGAACTTTTGGCGGAGTGTCGTTTTATGTCCGCCTGGTGCTGCCCACAAGCAACCATTTTCTAGAGTGGCATCCTCAATCGCAAACCAAAAGCCAACAACTGTGATCGGGTCGGTATACAAAAAAGTTGCGTCTTGATGACAGCTAACTTCGCCCCCAATATGTTGTTGCTTACAGATGTACATGGATTGCAGCGCGAGGGGATCAGGCATACCAATGTCGCTCGCCACTGTGGCAAGTTTTTCTGTGTAACTGAATGCCTCAAAAACGGGATCAAGGTCGTGCATGGCGTGTCCAATTTTGTTGACGCTGACTTCTTTGGCTTGACGCAAGATTCCTTGCTCATCAAATGCCTCTTCTTCAAAGAAACAGTGGATGCCAGTCGCCGAGTCGATGAATTGCTGGTCGGCATGACGGGACTGTTCGTTGGTGGTGAACACGCTGCGGTCACTCTCGGCGTCAAAGGATGCCAGGATTTCTTCGGCTCGAGTCTTGAGTTCATGGCAGGCCTGGGACGTAACGAAATCGGGAATCACTAAAAACCCATTGCGGTGGTAATCGGCAATCTGTTGTTCAGTTAACACTCTGCCCATAGGAGGATTCTAGAGGTATATCGCAAGAACGGTGAACCGTCGGGTGCGGTCAGGCCCTGCGACCTTTACCCTGTGGCTATGGATATAGAGCCAAACGTTGATAAGTCAGCCACCTCCATCGCCGATCAGCACGCCAAGTTAACTGTGCTCGGATCCACGGTACGTGAGTCCATTGAACATGTCGAGGTCTTTCCGGCACCTGCCAATGTGGATATCGTGCGTTTTACAACCGACGAACTTTCATCGATGTGCCCAGTCACCAAGCAACCCGATCTGTCGCATGTGGTGATCGAATATCAGCCTCTCGAGTGGTGTGTCGAATCTAAAAGCCTGAAGTTGTACCTCTGGAACTTCCGTGATCGGGCCGTTTTCGCTGAAGCCTTAGCAGCAGAAATCGCCGGTGAAATTATGCATTCCGCCAAGCCTCACAAAGTCACGGTGACCTTGACGCAACGCCCGCGGGGAGGCATTGAGGTTCAGGCTGTCGCCAGCCTCGGTCACTGACAAGCGTTAGTGGTTTTCGCCAGCGCGGTATGGCGCACCGGCATGAGCTGGTGGTCGCAACTGTTGCTGGGCGCCGACAAGAACCAAGATGGTGACAATGTATGGAGTTGCCGCTACAAACTCTTGTGGCACTTCGTCAACCAAGAAATAGGTGGTGGCGCTGAGAGCGGAACCGAAGAGCAACCCCATAGCCAAGATCTGTTTCTGACGTGTGAAGCTGATGATGGCAACGACGACTAGGACAGTCGCCACTACCAATAGCAATGCTGGAACATTTTTTTCATCACGGAATTTCAAGGCGGTGGGGAAGCCAAAAAGAATTGCGCCACGTAAGACTCCGAAAGGATTCCAGTTGCCAAAAATTGTTGTAGCTAAACCGATATATCCTTGACCGCCAGTTTGACCTTGACGGTAGGTGCTGGTGAAGACACAGGACAGGTAGGCACCTGCGAAGCCGGCTAGTCCACCGCTCACTGCCATTGCCTGATAGCGCAAGCGATTGATCGGTACGCCCAAACTTTCGCCCGCCTGAGGTGATTCGCCACTAGAGCGCAGTCGCAAGCCGAAGCGCGTGCGCCACAAAATGTAACCCGTGAGGGGAACCAGGGCGAT
This sequence comes from Ilumatobacteraceae bacterium, assembly GCA_009694465.1. Classification (GTDB taxonomy): domain Bacteria; phylum Actinomycetota; class Acidimicrobiia; order Acidimicrobiales; family Ilumatobacteraceae; genus Casp-actino8. The sequence goes on along the minus strand of SHUW01000001.1, from coordinate 18,293 downwards.
GGCTAAGAGAGTGGGGACATACACGTCGCTCAGGAGACCACGTGCAAAACCAGCCAGATCAGGCAATAGTGGCAGATCATGCTTGCGTTCGATCCAACCTAAAATGTCGGGGCTACGCCACGAGCCGACGCGTCCTCCAGTGAGAAACGGCATATCAAATTCGCCGTAGCCACCCTTGCCTGTCGGTGACTGACTTTCTCCTCCACCTTTTTGTCCTTTGAAGAAAATGATGGAGAGGTATTCAGTGGCTCCCGCCGCCAAAATATTGATAGCAATGCCAGAGACAACGTGGTTGACATTGAAGCGAACAGTTGCCAATGCGTGGAGTAAGCCGACGAGAGATCCAGCGATGATCGCCAGAGCGATACCAGCCCATGAACCCCATTTCCATGCTCCGTAGCCACCGAACCAAGTGCCGATGATCATCATGCCTTCGATGCCGATATTGACGATGCCGACGCGCTCAGCCCACAGGCCTGCCAACCCAGCCAACAAGATTGGTGTGGCAACACGCATTGTTGATGAGATTGTGCCTGAACTCGTGATGTCATCGGCGTTTGTGATGAGTCGCACGGCAGATAAGACCAGCATGAAACCAAGTGACAAAAAAATTGTGCGACGTGCCACGGAAAGGGTTTGCAAGAATTTCATTCCGCAACCACCCGAGTTGCCAAAGCCAAGGCTGCCTTGTGTTGAATACGTTTGTCATCCCAACGTTTCACTGCCTCATTGATAATCACCACGGCAAGAACAATGATTCCAGTCATGATGGTGGTGATTTCTTTGGGAATATCTTCGAGTTGCAGGCGGCCTGATGCCTCACCGAGATAGCCAAAGAGCAAGGCGGAAATAAAAATTCCGAGAGGATGATTGCGACCAAGTAGAGCGACAGCAATTCCGTTGAAACCCTGTTGCTCTGCCAAATTGTTTTGATAAGCGTGGACATCGCCGAGAAGCGCGCGCATGCCGACCAAGCCAGCAAGTGCGCCTGACATCAGCATGGAAATCATGACCATGCGCTTGGGATTGACACCCGTGACGCGAGCAGCACCTGGATTTGCTCCTGAAGCACGTAATTGAAATCCGAACTTGGTCTTCCACACCAGCACATAGAACAACACAAGAACCAGAATGGCTATGAAGAACATGCCATTGAGGCGCCGCTCAACAATGTCGGGAAACCAAGCAGAAGGTGGTAACTCTTTGGTCTTTGCCAGCAATACCCCAGGAGCATTATCGGCGGTGAAGAAACTCTTGAAAGCCCATGCCACCAAACTTAAGGCCACAAAGTTGAGCATGATCGTGGAAATGACTTCGTTGACGCCGCGCTTGACCTTGAGCCAGCCTGCGAATGCCGCCCAAATGGCGCCAGTCGCCATCGCCACGACGAGGGAGAAAAGAATGTGTAACGGTGCAGGTAAGTCGATAGCGGCGCCGGCAACGGCTGTTGCCAGCAGCGCCACGCGCATTTGACCTTCAACTCCGATATTGAAGAGATTCATTTTGAAACCGATCGCCACCGCGGCAGCCGAAATCATTAAGGGGGTAGCGCGATTCAGCGTGCCCTGCAAAACTTTTATATCTCCCGCAGCTCCAAACAGAGTGCTGTAGGCCTGGATTGGATCCTTGCCGGTAATCAATAAGATCACTGCACAAATGCACAGAGCAACAAAGACAGCCAGCAATGAACTTGCCGATGTCACTAGCACGCGTTGTAATCGTTGACTCTTCATAGGGAAGTCACTATCTCTCCACCAGTCATGTATGTACCGAGCATTTCTGGTGTGGCAGTGTTCGGATCTAGTTCGGCAGTGATGTGACCATCAAACATCACGAGGATGCGGTCCGATAAGCCGATGAGTTCTTCAAGGTCGGCCGAAATCAGGAGAACTGCGAGACCACGATCGCGTGCAATGCGCAACTCATCCCAGATTGCAGACTGGGCGCCGACATCGACACCGCGAGTGGGATGGGCTGCCAATAAAATTTTCGGATTGCTGGCCATTTCGCGGCCCACCACAAGTTTTTGTTGATTGCCGCCAGAGAGGGCAAAGGCAGGGACTTGTTCACTTGGAGTCAAAACCCCGAAGCGCTCAATGATGACGCGACTATCGGCTTCAATGCTGCGATTTTTCATGAATGGGCCCGCGGTGAGCGTTGCATTTTCTTCGCGTCCGAGAAAAGTATTTTCCCACAGTGGCGAATCGAGTAGGAGTCCTTCGCGATGTCGGTCAAAGGCGATGTACGACAATCCCATTTCCCTGCGAGTTCGTGTGTCGCTACCGGATAACTCGTTGCCGCCCACAGATATCGTGCCAGACAACTTCGGGCGCAAACCTAGAATCGCCTCGCACAGTTCAAATTGTCCGTTGCCTTCAACTCCTGCTATGCCAACGATTTCCCCAGAGTGCACATTGATGTTGATGTCTTGTAGTGCCAGTTTTGCCCCAGGAATCTCACTAGCCACATTCAATCCCAAAACTTGCAGACGAATGTCTTCGCCAACCTCGGTCTCGCGTCCAGATGGATCGGGCAGGTCGCTTCCGACCATGAGTTGGGCGAGAGTGCGGCGATCAACTTGGGCTGGGGTTGTGTGGGCGACTGTTGTACCTTGGCGCATCACGGTGATCTCATCGCAATAGGTGAGGACTTCATCAAGTTTGTGGGAAATGAAGATCACCGTTGACCCATCAAGCACAAGGCGCTTCAAAGTCTCGAAAAGTTCTTCAACCTCTTGAGGTACGAGTACGGCTGTTGGTTCGTCAAGAATCAAAATTTTTGCACCGCGATACAAAACTTTAAGAATCTCGACTCTTTGCCGTTGGCCGACACCCAGTTCAGAGACATTGGTGCCAGGATCAAATGTTGCTCCGAGTGAAGCCATCAAAACTTCGATGCGCTCACGAGCCACACCGAAATTGATGCGGCCTCGGTTATCGGTGGGTTCGGCGCCAAGAATGATGTTTTCAATGATCGTGAGATTGTCAGCGAGCATGAAGTGTTGATGGACCATGCCGATACCGGCAGCGATCGCCTCGGTTGGAGTCTTGAACTGCACCGCATGTCCGTTGACCGTAATCGTGCCGTCATCAGGCTGATGCATGCCGTACAGCGTTTTCATCAGTGTTGATTTACCTGCCCCGTTCTCGCCAACAATGGCGTGAATGGTTCCAGGCCGCACCATCAGTTCAATTGCATAGTTTGCGATGACGCCAGGGAAACTTTTGCTAATCCCATGCAGTTCAACTGCTAAGGGTCCACTGTGTGATTCTGAATTCTCGCTCATATTTCCCCTTGAAGCACATACCTTTTATAGCAGAGGACCCGGGTCAATGACCCGGGTCCTCGACTAACTAACACATAATGACTGGATTAGGGCATTGCTGGAACGGTGATTTCACCGGCGACAATCTTGGCCTTAATTGCGTCAAGCTCAGCGACGATGTCATCGAGGTATCCACCTGAGGTGGAGTAGCCAACGCCGTCATTGCTGAGGTCGAACATCTTGACACCAGCAAAGGGCGTACCCTCTGAGGCTGCCTTGATGGTTTCGAAGACCGAAACGTCAACTCGCTTGATCATTGAAGTCAAGATGTGAGCCTGTGCTTCTGGAGTACCTGCAGTGAGGTACTGGTCGCTGTCCACACCAATGGCCCACTTGTCAGCCTCAATGGCTGCTTCGATGGTGCCTGCACCTGAACCGCCGGCAGCGGTGTAGATGATGTCAGCGCCAGCGGCATACCAGCCGGCGGCGATTTCTTTGGCGCCAGCAACGTTGCCCCAAGCGGAGTTGTCACCGGCTGGTCCGAGGTACTTCACGTCCACAATGATGTCTGCATTGACGTACTTCGCTCCAGCGGTATAGCCAGCTTCGAATTCCTTGATGAGGTCAATTTCTTGTCCACCGATGAATCCGATGTGACCCGTCTCGCTCTTCAAAGCTGCTGCTGCACCAACAAGGAATGAACCCTGGCCAGCGGCGAACAGTAGACAAGCCACGTTGGTCAAAGTCGGGGCGTCTCCACAAGCTCCACCGATGAAGCCGTCGACGATGCCGAATGCAACTTCAGGATTGGCAGTAGCAATCTCGGTCATTGGGTCGGTGAACATGAAACCAACTCCAACGATGACTTTGGCGCCACCTTCAACGAGGAGTTCAAGGTTGGCCTTGCGGTCTTCGTCGACAGTTGCTTCAAGTTCTTTGATCTCAACACCAAGTTCACTAGCGGCTTGCTCGCCACCAGTTGCTGCTGAGTCATTGAAGGTACCGTCGCCACGGCCGCCAGTATCAAAGGCCACGCCGGCGATGACGTCGCTTGATGCTTTATCGTCGCTACCACAAGCAGCCGCAAAAAGGCTGAGAGCGATGAGTGACGACGCAATTATTTTTGATTTCTTACGCATGTATTTTCCTCCCCGTAATCGCCAAGCCATGTGCCTGACGGATGGTGACTTCATGGTAGTACATAGACGAGGGACCCTTGGAAAACTCTGGGGTGGAAAACTCTGGGGCGGCTTTTATTGTTGCTGACCGCGTTTTTGTATCGCCCGACGCCTCTCCTCAACCTTTTCAGTGGAGAATTGTTCACGGCGCCATATCGCTCCGTCACGAGCCTCGGTACTCCAAGCATCGACGGCGGCATGGATTTCGCCATATGTGCGACGAATCTGGCGGACACCGAGCTGATCATTGCCAGAAATATCTTTGGCTAATTGGCGGGAAAATGGCATTAAATCAGCGTGCGGAACCACATGATTGACCAAACCTCGGGCGAGGGCTTCATCGGCCAACATGAAATTGCCGGTGAAACTCATTTCGCGGGCCCTGCGTAATCCGATGGCCTGGGGCAATAAAACCGTCAGGCCCCAACCTGGCATCACGCCGACCCGAGCGTGGGTATCGCCGAACTTGGCATTTTCAGAAGCCACCAAGAAATCGCAGTTGAGCGCTAATTCAAATCCGCCAGTGATGGCGACGCCGTTGACCGCACCGATCAGAGGCTTATCAAGCAACGGGAATGGGCCACGTACGCCATCTGAGTTGGGCCGACCATCGGCACCTGAACCGGACCCGAGATTGGCCCCCGTGGAGCCAAGTTCCTTGAGATCGAGTCCAGCGCAAAACGCAGGGTCACTGCCAGTCAAAATGATGACATCAACATCCTCGGATGCGTTTGCCTGTTTCATCAGTTGTGGCAAAAGTTTCAAGACTTCGAACGACAGAGCATTGCGCGCAGCGGGTCGATTCAAGGTAATCGTGGCGATGCGTTCATTGATCTCAAGTAAGACCACGCTTGTGGAATCGGTCATCAGGGTCATGGGCTTACCTTTCATTCTTCTTCGGTGATGTCAGCGGGCAGGAATGTGTATTTGACATCGCCGAGCATCACCAACATCGCCGCGATCCACCCGCCAAGCGCACCGAAATGGTCGTCAAGTAAAGTACCGACTCCATCAGATAAAGATTCTTCGGCTAATTCATAAAGACCTTCATACGTTGCCTCAACTGCGTGCTCTGCGGGGCTTTCGTCATCGAGAAAGGTTGATTCGATAGTTAATCCAGCTCGCTCAAGTCTTCCGTTGCCAATAAGCGGGCTGGTAATCGGCAATAGTGAGCGAACGGCCGAGAGTTCTGGTGTGTCCTGAATTCGTTGAATCCGCAACACGATTTCCATTTCGATAGCAGGTAGTTCCTCAATGGTTTCCTCGATATACCACTTGCGATAGGCGGTCTGGCTCCATGATGGCCAATCAAATGTGATGTGCGCAACGATGCGCGGTGGTTGACCTTCACCTGGGAGACCGTAACTGGTTTCCCAACTCACATCACCGAGTTGAATATCAACCTGAAAATGTTCTTCAAAGGCTTGACGCTCAAGAAATGCGCGCTCAAATGCTTCGCGCAAGGCGCTAATGACGTCGGTAAATACATGGTCAAGCATGAGAGATGACGCTACATCGTCAGTCAGCGAGGTCGCTTAGGCGGACCGGATGTACTGGAAAACTGATCCACCAAATCCCTCGGGTAAGAGAAGCCTGTTGCGTGGCCCAGCGATATCAGGATCTCCTGATTCGTAGCCGGCGTCACCATTCCAGAGAAAAATTGAGGACCCATCACTGGCCACCGCTGGGCGCGTGACATAGGCGGGTACTTCATTGCGCACGCTGTGGATGCGAGCATGGTCGCCGACTTCCAAAAGTTCGTGCAATGTCACGATCGTGGGTGGAGCCATGGCAATGCCGCATGTCAACGCATGCTGTGGATCCATCCATGCGTGGTCAACGATCTCATAGTTGTCGACGCGAACTTCGGGTCCTGCCCAAGGTGCCACAAAAAACCAAGTGGTGAAACGAACGGGGGCATTCATCGGAGGGGTCCAATGACTCCAAACAGTCAGCGTTGAGGTTTCAATCGTGGCGCTGACCTCTTCAGCGGCTTCGCGGACGGCGGCTGAGCGAGCTCGAGAAATATCGTCCTCGCCAGGGTCATTTTCATCAACTCGACCTCCTGGAAAAACCCACATCCCTGCAAAAGCACCGACTTTGCTGCGTTGCAACATCAGGATCTCAAAGCCACATGAGGAGGACTCGCTGAGTCGTGTCAGGACCACCGTGGCTGCTGGACGACTCTTGCGCTCTTGGGCTGTTTGGTCGAGATCGGGAGGCACCTCTGCACCTTATTGCGCTGATCACCGTTGAGCCCACGTCTCGTGCGAGAATAACAAGGTGACTACTTCAGATTCTCTCGTATTACTTGACATTGCCGACGGTGTTGCCACAATCACCTTGAACAATCCCGGCGAACGCAACACACTCACTGCGCCAATGGTTGCTGAGATTATTGCAGCCATGGATCGCATTGAAAATGACAGTGCCGTCGGGGCAATCGTTGTCACGGGAACCGCCCCTGCATTTTGTGCGGGTGCCAACTTGGGAAATCTGCAACAGAGTTCATCAGAGAGCCTCGGTACGATCTACGAGGGTTTTCTGCGCATTGCGCGCAGCGAGTTGCCGACTTTGGCTGCCGTCAACGGTGCGGCCGTTGGCGCGGGAATGAATCTTGCCTTGGGATGCGATGTCCGCATTGCTGCTCGTCGGGCCAAGTTTGATACCCGCTTTTTACAGATTGGTATTCATCCTGGTGGTGGCCATACATGGATGTTGCGCCGCATCGCAGGACCGCAAACGACAATGGCAACAGTGATTTTTGGTGAGGTGCTTGATGGACGTGAGGCCGAGCGACTGGGCATCGTGCATCGCTGCGTCGAAGATGACGAGTTGTTGAGCACGGCTCATGCCATGGCCATGCGAGCCGCTAGCGCCCCGCGCGAATTGTCGATAGAGACGAAGAAGACGATTCAAGCCATGGCCGATGTGGCCCAACATCAGGAAGCTGTTGAACGCGAATTAACCCCGCAACTGTGGAGCACCCGCCAGCCTTGGTTCGCCGAGCGGATCGCCGCCCTGCAGAATCAAATCTCGTCGAAAAAGTAATCAGCAATGTGACTTGATTTTTTTGGCAACTGTTGTACGGTGTTCTTAGGGGGAGTTCAACGGAGCCTGTAAAGGAGGACCGAATGAGCAAACGTCATCGAAGTCAGGAAGCGGTTCCGCTACCGAGAGCCGAACAGCGGGCCCACGCCCACGGGGAAAGACATCGCGTTAAAGGCGAACTGCACGGGCTCGCCGAAATGGTGAGTCATGGAGTTGATTCTGACGATGTAGTTGAGCCAGGTGCCGAATGGAAGCCGATGCATCATCACGATGCTGAGCGTGCGGCGAAAAAGTTGGACCATGTGCGCAATCAACGGCACTGGAAAGTCAAAGAATGGAAACGTCGCACGACTGTTCGCCGACAAAAGGCCGCGGCGTATCGCGACCTTGCGCAATCAGCCTGAGAAATTTGGCTTAAGAGTTGGCTGAGAGCCAATCCTTCGTGAGTTCCTCTCGGCGTTCTTGCCATTCTTCAATCGTGATCGCATATCGCACGTGGTCTTCCCAGACACCGTTGATTTCTAGAAATCGAAGAGCTGTGCCCTCGTTACGAATATCCAACTTTTCCATGACACGTTGACTATTTTCGTTACGCGGCACGATACAAATTTCTAGGCGATGCAAACCTAGGTCTTCAAAGGCGTAACGACTGACCACGACGACACCCTCGGCGGTGTACGACTGACCTGCTTGGGCTTGGTCAATCCAGTATCCGATCGTGCCGGACATCAAGGCTCCACGTTGCACCATATTGATATTCATTTCACCAGCAAAAGCATTGTTCACAAAAAGTCCAAACGTGTATGCCGAACCATTTTGACGTTCTCTGTCGCGCAACGCGCAACGTGCGCGGAATGCCTCTCGGTCGGTCTCGGGATCTGGAGCATGTTTGAACTTCTGTGGTTCCCAAACCAATAGCCAATCGCGGTTGCGCGCCCGTACTTCAGACCAAGCAGTGAAATCGGCAGGTGTGAGGGAGCGCAAAAAAATGCGATTGCCGTACAGGTGCAAACCGCTTGGGGTTCGGGCGGGGTGGGCTTGAAAGTTGCTCATGGGTTGCCTAGTAGTTCAGCACAGACTCCATCAAGGATGTTGTACGCAGAGACGATCATTTCGTCAGCATCTAAAGATCGCATCAGGGCCACCAGTACACAGCAACCTCCGACAATGACATCAGCGCGATCTCGTGGCAGACCGGGGTTGTGGGCACGGTCCGATAAAGATTCGGTGGCCAAGGTGCGAAAGACATCCTCAATGGCTGAACGCGTGAGGTGAAAAGCGTGAAGCCCTGCAGGGTCAAAGACCCGTTGACCAATCTCCACGGCAGCGACCGTGACAATCGTTCCTGCCGTACCGATGATTTGTGGTGCTCGCGCCATGTCTGGAAATTCGCGGAGCAAATCCTCAAAGAGGTCCTGTACCTCACCGATGGCGTTGAGGAGTTCTTCGGGTGCGGGTGGATCACGGCGAAGATGCCGTTCGGTGATACGCACGGCACCGACATCAATACTGCGGGCGATATCAAGTTGTGTTGTGCCGAGCATGATCTCTGTCGAGCCACCGCCGATATCAATAATCAGATGACCAACTGGATCAAGTATGAGGTTGGTGACGCATCCTCGATATGCCAGGCGGCCCTCATCTTGGCCACTTAGCAATTCTGGTTGAACACCAATGGTCTTCTCCACACGAAGAAAAAAATCTTCGCGATTGCTGGCATCACGACAGGCACTTGATGCCACAACGCGTAGGGCGTATGAACCGTAACTATCAAGTACTTGGCGATAGTCAGCGAGACAAGATATAACTCGTTGCATCGCTTCCTCGCTCAATGAGCGGTTTTGATCGACATCTTGTCCGAGACGAGTAACCGTGACTCGAGAATCAACAATGCCGTTGCGTCGCGAAACGATTCGCAGATTCGTTGAATTGGTTCCGATGTCAATAGCGGCAACGATGTCGTCTGCTGAGTGAGTCATAAGTCATCCTGAAGACGAGCGGCCACCCAGCGACCAACTGGGTCATCGCCACCAGCAAGATGCCAGGCGTAATGCGCGTGCAAGCATTTGACTCCGGTGCGTGTTCCAGCAACGCCTCCCGAGGGTCGCGGACCCGCGTAGTCGCCAGGAATATCTGCGTCGCGTTCTGCTTGATAGCGGCGATGGGCGTGTTCAAGTTCTTCGGGGTCAACCTCGGCTTCAGATTGATTGACGCCACCTGCGGCCTCAAGACGACTCACGGCAATCAGAATGAGAGGCGAACATAGCCAGTAGCGAGTGGGCATCGGGGTGCCATCATCAAGGAACGGAGCATTTTTGATGACGCTCGGCATGCCGTCAAGATCACGCACGACGACAGCGAATTGACCATTGGGTTCGCGCCCGAGAAGTTGACGAACGAGGTCGCGGTCGTGGGCAGTGGCGTTGTATTCGGTGTTCAACTCTGGCGTCGGCGTCGACGACGTCCGAAGAACATGAAGATTCCAAGAAATGCGCCGGCGATAGGTAATAGGCGCTTCAGCATTGCTCCGCCAGCCAAGGCCTGAAGGTTGAGCGGTTCGGCAGCTGGTCCCTCAATCTTGCGAACAGTTGGTTTGTCAGCTGAAGCATCGGTGATCTGCCCGACTGCAGGTGCTGCCGTAGCGGCACTGAGTGAGGGGGCTGCTGCGCCACCTTCTTTGTCAATCAAAGTGTTCAAATTGTCGGCAAATTGTGCGATTATTTTCTCGCTGATATCAGCCAACGCCCCACGACCAAATTGTGCCACCTTGCCTGTGATCGCTAAATCAGTGACGACACTGACCGATGTCGTTGTCGCCGAGAGGGAAGTCAGTTGCGCGGTGACTGAGGCAGAAGCATTTCCTTTGCCACCAATATCGCGACCAGTGGCCTTGAGGTGTGCGCGGTAATTGACATGATCAAGTTCGGCAAATTGGGCTTCACCCTTGAATTGCGCGACGATCGGTCCGACCTTGATTTTTACTCCACCTTTGAAGACGTCGCCGTCTACTTCTTTGAGTTCGGCGCCCGCCAGACATGGAGCAATACGCTCAAGGTCGGTGAGTACGACCCAAGTTTCGGCGATCGGTTGATTGACGGTGAAAGTGTGATTTAAGTCCATTGTGCAAGATCCTCCTGCGTGTCGATATCGGCGGCGGAACCAGGGCAATCTACTTGCGAAACGAGCTCGGGGTGCAGGCGGATGAGATCTCGGGCTCCAGAATCTCCGCTGACGGGCAGCAGAGACCACACAGATTTGTGGAGTCGCACGGGGTTGCCGCGTTTGTTGCCATACGTAGCGACGGCGATTGGCGAGAGCGAAGATGCCACGAGTCTCCACGCTTGCGGAGTCACAAAGGGTTGATCGGCGAGCCCGACGATCACGGCCTCGGCATCTAAGCGCATGGCTTCTTGAATACCAGCCTTGACCGAACTTGCCTGCCCATCTGCCCAGCGAATGTTGTTGACCACCAAGATTTGCTGATGCCGCAAAAAAGCGTCAGGGATTGAGGCCGCTCCGGTGACAACGATGATCTGTCGAAAGTTTGCCTGCAAGAGATTTTCTAAAGCCATCTCAAAGACCGTGATTCCACCCGAGTTCGGCATTTCGGTGAGCAACTTGTGTGATTGACCGCCGAAGCGCGATCCCGCCCCAGCCGCCAGAAGCACCGCCAAGGTGGCGTCAGGTGGGGAATCGGACAATTTGTTCACATTCACATACTGCCCTTTGACCAGCGAGTTTGGCTTATTTTCGGCTTTTTGTGACACTTTTAATGGTGGGGGCGCGGTAAATATGACGGTTTCATTGCGATATCGTTACGGAACGCCCACGGGCAGCACCGATTGAACACTGATGAGATCCCCCTTGACTCCCAACAACCAACCTTCCAACGAATCGCCATCCGACGGATCGAGCCTCGGTCGACGCCTGCGTGGCGCCGTGGTTGTCATCCTGAGTCTTGCTTCCACCCTGGTCCCCCTGAGTGTGGGTGTGGCGCACGCGGCCCCGGCCGTTGCACAGCAGAAAGGCTCCGTACCGCAGCTTGATCGCGTGTCCTGGACGGCGTTGATGGCACTTGAGGAAATCAGCAATGGAGTGACTCGTGTCGATCGACCGCCGGTGCTCTCGGCGAAGTATGTAGCGCTGCGAACAGAAGTGGCCGCACTGGTCGCTAGGCGACTGTCAATTTCTGCCAGTGGTTTAAGTGAAGCCTGGGCGCGAGCCGACGCTGAACATCAGATCGCAGTTCTTGCTGCCGTGTCTCAACTGGGAGTTCCATATCGCCGTTTTGCAATGCAACCTGGCGTGGCCTTGGACTGTTCGGGACTCACTACTTTCGCTTGGGGCGAAGCGGGATTTTCACTTCAACGCAATTCAACCCAGCAGATGCGATCTGCCGAGCCGCGAAATATTTTGACTGCTCAGGCGGGAGACTTGGTCCGCTACCCAGGTCACATCATGATGTGGTTGGGCTCGGGTCTCGGAGTGATTCACTCGCCCGAACCTGGTCGTTCAGTGGAACTGAAAATTTTAGGAAGTTACAGTCTGAGGCGAAGCAGCTTTGGTGATCCAAGCGAGTGAAAATGTTGGTCTTTGATGGCCTCAGCCGGCGAATTGTTCGGCGTTTGCAACGAGTGTGACGGAGATCGCGGATATTGATAAATCGGCGGTCTCGAGACTGGCGAGGACTCCCAGATTGTCGAAAGCACAATAGGTCTTTTCCTGAGTTGTTGCGTTGGAATCAACAACGGGTATCGCCGTGCAGGTTGTGGGTTGATCATCGATGCTCAAAGTTGTGCTCGTACCCATGCCCACAGCGACGCGTGTGTCTTGCAAGATTCTCTCGATCGCAGAACTCTGAAAAATTGTTGAAACAAGTTGACGGTCAGAAACACGCGACTCGTCTATCCCAGGCTTGCATTCTCCTGTGGTCGTAGAGCACGTGAATGATGTGCCATCTGGTGCATAGATGAAACGCACGTCTCCAATAGAGATACTGTTCCCGAAATCGGGATGATGAGCAAATGCGGCATCGCTGGAAAGATTGCCGAACTTGGTGAGCACGCGATAGTTGACGGTGAAGGTCAAAGTCGCCCCCGAAGCTAAAATATCGATCACCGTCTGTGCCGATTGATCCTCCACCGTGGGAGTCGTTGCGGGGGATAGAAGCGTGGGTCGGGGACCAGTGAAACAGCCCTGAAGGAGTACTCCAGCGCAGAGCATGGTCAGAGTCAGGCGACTCGCTGGGGGCAATTTCATCGTGTCAGCCTAGATGGAAGTCACAGTTTTGGAATTGTCGCACGGCGCAGTGCTGCTCGTATCGTAAGAGATGTGATCAAACTTGATGCCGCAACCGTTTTCTTGCAATGGTCGGTCGGCGGCATGTTGGGTTGTTGGTTTACCACTCGACATCGCGAGGTTGGTCTTGGCTATGGCTGGTTACTGCGCTCGATCTATGTCGTGATGGCTGTGAGTGCGGCATATATCGGCTTTGCTTCGAGGTCTTCATCGACGGCCGAGATGATACGCAACATTGGCGCAATCACCGTCGCAGTAACAGCGAGCTTTGGCTTGGGTCAAAGTATTGTGCGGCGCAAGGAAACTTCGGGTGGCAAGGAGTTTCAACCAAGCATTGACTTGTGGCCAGTTGCCGTTGGTCTGATCGCCTTAGTGGCCTGCGGCGTCAGTGATGGTGGCAATGACGCCGTGGCGATAGTGCGGACGGTGGTCGGTGCAGTATTTCTCGGTTTTGTTTCTGACGCGATGTTGCTCGGGCATTGGTATCTCGTACAGCCCGGTTTGCCACGCCGTCATGTCAATGAAATCGTGCGTATGTTTTTATTTATTTGGCCACTTGAAGTCGTCGTGATGTTGATTCCCACGGGAATGTTTAGCGTCTTTACCGGCTCAGTTGATGATGGATGGAGCGGCCAACTCGGCTGGTTCTGGGGTGCATGCGCGATCACGACTGGGGTGTTAGGGGTTGTCACTCTCAAGGCTTTACAAGAGCGTTCCTATTCGGCGGTCATGGCTGCCACAGGATTGATGTACTTGGCGATTCTGACTTCTTTTGGAACTGATTTAGTAGCCCGCGCGGTGCTTGCTGGTTGAGCCACACTGCGTGACGCAAATCTGACGGAGATCGCCAGATCACAGATAGATCGGGCTTTTAGAAAATGACGCCCGCTGCTCTCAAGGCGGCAGCGTCTAGCCCTATTTCGGTGACAATTTCATCGCTATGTTCGCCAGGAGTCGGGGCGAAACTTCCGACCGTGGCTGGAGTCTCAGAAAAGCGCGCTGCTGGGCGAGGTTCCCGAACGCGACCAGCCGTGGGATGTTGGCGTTCAACAAAAACCTTATTGTTGACGATCTGAGGTTGTGAGGGGAGTTCGGGGAGCGTCACCACAGATGCTGCTGGCACATCAAACGATTGGGCTCGGGCCACAAAGTCTTTGGTGAGCTGTTGTGCTGAAAGTTGTGTCATCACAGGCACAAGTTCGGAGGCATTCATCGTGCGCGCAGCCATTGTGGCGAAACGTTCGTCGTCTGCAAGGTCGGGTCGCCCAAAGGTGTGGCAGAGACCGCGAAACTCACTATCGCTGACAACGGCAACAGCGGCGAATCCATCTTGCAGACGAGTGATGCCGTAGTTCTGGCCAATGGTCGGAGTGCGGTTGGCGTCATCATCAAGAAGCACCGCGTCCATTCCGGAATCTGGCCACATAAACGCCACGGCGGCATCGAGCATTGCCAGCACGATGTGTTGGCCTTGGGCGTTACCAGCCGCTCTGGCATAGAGCGCCGATGAAATTGCCTGTGCTGCAGTCAGCGATGTGACTTTGTCGCATAGCAGAGTGCGAAACAACGCAGGTTCGCCGTCGCGCGGATCGGTTTGCACACTTGCTAAGCCAGAGGCTGCTTGAATCACATTGTCGTACACGCGGTGGCCGCTGTCGGGGCCGTCAGGTCCGTAGCCACTGATGCTGACATAAATGAGATTCGGGTTGATGGTTTTGAGGTCCTCGTAACCGATGCCGAGACGTTCAACTGCTCCGGGGCGAAAGTTCTGAATCACGACATCGGCAGTAGCAGCCAACTTTTTGAGAACATCAATTCCTTGTGGGCTTTTGAGATCAACGACTAGTGAGCGTTTGCCACGGTTGTTATTGACGAAGATGCCTGTCATGCCACCTTTTGATGAACCGAGATAGCGCATGAAATCACCAATGCCGGGGCTCTCAACCTTGATCACATCTGCGCCCTGATCAGCCAGCATCATGGCGGCCAACGGACCAGAGATCATCACCGAGAGATCGAGGACCTTGATTCCTTGAAGCGGCCCATGTGCAGCGTCGTGATTTTTTGTCATAACTGATCTTCGCGCATTTGGTCCATTGGGCTTCACCCCTGCTGAATCTCCCCATTCCGTGACCGATGGAAGGTAAGTACAGTCGACGTCGGGCAAGATAGGGGGGTGCTAGGAGACATCAGCGGTTCGAGCAATGGGATCATCCCTCAGATCACCGTGAACATGATGTGGTGCGTCCCTGGGGCGGTCGGCGGCAGCGAAGAGTATTTAGTGCGACAACTCTTGGGTTTGCCGGCAGATGTTTTTGATGTCACGGTGTGTGCCCCGCGCGGATTTGCCGCTGCCCATGACGAAGTCGCTAGTCGCTATCGGATCGTTGAACTGAGTCATGATGCACAGTCGCGGGGTCGGCGGATTTTCAGCGAATCAACGGAACTCTTCATTCAGTCAAAAAAAGCCAACCTCGTTCATCATGGGGGAGGAACAATCCCTGCACGGCATCGCAGTCCGTCTTTGTTGACGATTCATGATCTGCAATATCGCCAGTTCCCGCAGTATTTTCGCGCCAGCAAACTGGCTTATCTGAAATATGTGATGCCGCGCTCGGCGCGACGAGCAGATCTCATTGCCGTACCCAGTGAGTTCGTCAAGCAAACAGTCATTGAGGCCTACAAGATCGATGCGCAGCGAATAGTCGTTATTCCGCATGGCGTTGAAGGAACCCTGGGTGTCCACGCCACACCGCAAGAAGAGTTGTGCACAAAATACAACTTGGGCACGGGTCCGATTGTGGTGATGCCTGCCATCACCCACCCTCACAAGGGGCATCATTTCTTGCTTAACGTTATGAAAAAGTTTTGGGCCCAAGAAGGAATCTGTTTAGTACTAATAGGAGGAGAAGGACTTGCCGAAGAATCGGTTCAGCAACGCTTGTCTGAAGATATTTTGTCGCAAAGTGTTCGTAAGTTAGGACGCGTCAGCAACGCTGATCGTGATGGGCTACTGAAAATGGCTGAGGCCTTAATTTTTCCCAGTGAGTACGAGGGCTTTGGTGCACCCGTTGTCGAAGCGATGGCTTTGGGTGTGCCAGTTATCAGTAGTGATCAAGCTTGTTTGCCCGAGGTTATTGGCAACGCCGGTCTGGTGCTTGGGCTGGATGAGGAGGCATGGGCGGGGGCATTGCAGGTAGTCCAGGATCAGCGCAGCGAGTTCATTGCTCGTGGCTTGGAACGTGCGAAACTTTTCACCTCAGAAATTTCTGGTCAAGCCTTGGCCGCGGCCTATCGCAGGATTATCTCGTGAAGGTGACTGGGAATTCCTTGAAGGTATTGATTCTGTGTCCGCATTTCGCCCCCGACACCGCCCCTACCGGAGTGATCATGGATCGCATTGTTCATGAACTCAGCGAACTGGGTCACGAGATTCATGTCGTCACATCTCTTCCGTGGTATCGCCGCCATCGGGTTGACATCGGTTGGGAGAACACTTCGTGGCGCAGACGCACGCAGGTCATGAATTGGGGCTCAGTGGTGCGACTCAACCCCTTTGCTGGTTCTGATAAGCGCAACCTTTGGCGCCGTGCTCTTGGCTTCGCTGGATTCTCCGTTCTCGCTGTCGCTGCGGGCATTCGCGCAGGGCGAGGACGACGGGTCAATGTGATCGTTGCAATGTCACCACCATTGACGCTTGGTCTCGGTGCTCGCCTCGTGGGAATCTGTCGCCGTGCACCGGTGATTTTCAACATTCAAGATGTCTTTCCCGATGCCGCCGTTGAAACCGGAGCGATGACAAACCCGTTTGTGATCGCGGTAGCCCGCCTCTTGGAAAAAGTTTCCTATCGTTCAAGTCGTTTGATCACCGTTCTATCTGACGATCTGCAAGCAAATGTATTGGCCAAGATTCCAGCAAGAGATGCTGTCAAGGTCGTGGTGATTCCGAACTTCGTTGACACAGAGATGATCCAACCGTTGGACCGCCATACTGCCTATCGCACTGAACTTGGTATCGGTGAACAGCAGATCGTGATGTATGCCGGCAATGTTGGCTTCTCGCAATCATTACATTTGCTGCTTGACGCAGCGCGAGAGTTGCCCGATGTCGCTTTTGTGATTAACGGTGATGGCTCGGCGCGCAAGTCTTTGGAGGCAGACGCCGTGGGTTTGCGGAATATTCACTTTGCTGACTTTCAACCTGCTGAGCGCTTGGCTGAGGTATTGGCAACCGCTGATGTCCACGTCGTTGCCTTGCGACAAGGCTTGGGCAAAGTCAGTGTGCCCTCAAAGACATATTCAATCATGGCTGCTGGAAGACCGATCGTGGCCGCTATTGACCCTGGAACGCAGGTCCCCAGACTCATAGAGCAGGCAGATTGCGGGGTGGTTGTGCCCCCGGATGACAGTGCATCTTTCGTTGTTGCACTTCAAACAGTCCTCGGTGACACTCAGCGAATGACTGAGATGGGCCACCGAGCACGCGTTTTCGTTGAATCCCAGGCCTCACCCCAAGTCGTGGCGCATCGCTATGTGGACCTGATGAGAGGATTACAGGCTGGGTAGTGACGCAGAAGGGCGCTCTTTGGCGGTAGCATTTCTCCCTCGTGGGCAAGGCATCATCATCCAAAAAAGTCGCTCGTCTAGCTCAAAAGGGCAAAGGACGAAAAGTTCGTTTTCAAGGTGGGACTTTGTTTCCTGCCTTAGTTGTCGGTTTGGCTGTGGCGGGTACCGCATTGATTATCTATTCGCGAGAGGCGATTCCTAATCTCAACACCCCACCCACCGTTGAGGATCACTGGCACGCCTCCTATGGTTTTTATGCCTGCGATCAGTGGTTGCCGAATCTGACGGGCATCAAAGAAGAACAAAGCACAGATGGTCAACTCGTCAATAATGAGTTTCGGCGCACGGGAATTCATAGTCATGAAGATGGAGTCATTCACTGGCATCCGTTCTCATCAGAGTCCACTGGGCGGAATGCAAAGTTGGGTGTCTTCCTCGATGTCTACGGCATCAAGTTAGGCAATGACAAACTTGAGATGCCAGCAGATCAGGGCTCAGAGGTCTACGAAGATGGCACGACGAAGTGCACCGACAAGGATGGAAAGTCCGTTGACGGAGAACTCGTTGTCTACGCTTTTAATGCCTTTGATGCGCCCAAAGATTTCACCACCTACATCACAAATTTCTCGGATATTCGTCTCAAACAAGATGGCATGGCTTTCACCATCGTCTTTGCCCCTGCAGGCGAGAATCCCGGACTTCCACCATCGGCTGCCTCGTTACCTGAATTAGGTGCTGCAGACGGCGGTACAACTGGTCAAACTTCCACCACGATTGCCGGTGCTTCGACTGTTCCGGGTGTTACCACTGTTCCATCGACTGCAACATCTTCCACTGTTGTGGACACTTCCGAACCGACGACGACAGCCGGCTGATGCGCGCGGTGGTGTTGGTTGGCGGGTTTGGTACTCGTTTACGCCCACTGACATTGACAA
>SHUW01000018.1 GCA_009694465.1 Ilumatobacteraceae bacterium | reverse complement strand
CCACCTGCTAATTCTCGAATTGTTTCGGCGGCCATTGTTGCCGCTTCACTACGCTCAGCGTCAAATGGCACCTGAATAGAAATCTTTGTCTGAATAGGCTCTTGGCTGAGGTTGCGAACTGAGATGAGAGCAATGTGTGGAAGGTGCACGGTGCTGTAGCCATCTCGCAGACGAGTAGACACCAATCCAATATGTTCAACTGTGGCCCTCAGACCATTAGGGAATATCCCCGTGATCTCAACTTCATCACCGACGCCATAGCGGTCTTCAAGGAGGACGGATAATCCGGTTAGATAATCATTCACTTTTTGTGCTGCCCCATAGGCGATGCCCGCACCTAGAAAACCGGCGCTTGACAAAACTAGCGGACCATTGAGTTCCAAGATGTGGAAAATGGCAATCAACACACCGATCCAAATCATCACTGCTAAAAGATGATGCAACATCCGTGATACGGCGTCAACACGTTGGCGGCGGCGATTTTCGCCGACCTCACCTTGTTCCAAATCCTGATAACGAGCTCGAGTGCGCCACCACTGTGAGGGGCGAGAGATACTCCGACGCGCGATGGAGCGCACGACCCGACGCAATACGACATGCGACAGACGGGTCACAATAAATGCACCGACGACAACAAGTAGCACGATCACAGGACGCGAAATTGCTTCACCAGTGGAGACAGGTTGATCGGGCGTTGGATTCAGCGTTGAAATAAAACTCAGCATCATGACCCCTTAAGTGTGCCGTCATTTTCAGTTATTCTGAGTGATAGTCACAAATCGTGTAGCCACGCAGGCAGATCAGCGATTGTGAGCAGCTCCCCAAAACGCTTGCTAGGCATCGGATGCTCGGTTTTTTCCAGTTCCCACAGCACCGGATACGGGATATGGACCGCATGACCACCGAGTTCAAGAATCGGGACAATATCGCTCTTGACCGAATTGCCGATCATGCACACTTCTCGTGGATCAATATCAAGATCGTTGAAAATTCGACCATACGTCGCAATATCTTTCTCTTGAACTACTTCAACATGTTCAAAGAAGTGCTTGAGACCACTTAGTTCGATTTTGCGACTCTGGTGCATCAGGTCACCCTTGGTAATCAACACCAGACGGTATTGCTCTGCCACGACACTCAAAGTCTCGGGCACATGATTCAACAAACGCACTGGAGCGAGTAGTAACTCACGTCCCATGTCAATGAGTCGTGTCAATATCTCAGAGGGCACATTTCCATCTGTCATTGATATCGCTGCCTCGATCATTGACAAGGAGAATGCCTTGACTCCATATCCATATGTTGGCAGATTAATTCTCTGGGTGTTTGTCAGGGTCCCCTTGATATCAAAATCAGGAGCAACATGTGGCGCGAGTAATTCATAGTAAGCCAATTCTGTGGCATGAAAGTGATCTTCACTGTGCCACAAGGTGTCGTCGGCATCAAAAGCTAAAACGTGAACGGGTTTCATCATGTCAATTCTGTATCACGCGCTAAGAAAGTCTTCAACGATGAATGGCATTGAGATAGTTGTACACAGTAATACGTGAGACGCCCATGGCATCAGCAACATCTTCAACCGCGCGACGCAAAGTAAAGGCTCCTCGGTCATCCAGCAAACGAATCGCCAACTGCTTTTGTTCACGATTCATATTCGGCAACTTCTCACCCGTCTCACGCTCCACAGCATCAATCAGGCGTTCAAGTGCACCATGAAGATCTGGAAGTCGCACAACTGCAATGAGTTCCCCTTCATAAACCAAGGGAATGTCAGCAGGTTCAATGAGCGATGCATCAATGACTGAACATCCAAGTGCCTCAACGAGAGGTTGCAGTGTCTTGAAGACTGGATGCGACATGTCAAGACCTGACTCGTGCACTTCGGAGGAGGTCATGATTCGATCCGTCCGATTTGTACGGTCACAAAAGTCGCGCCTTGAGCGTAAGCCTCACGCACTAAGTCGGCGACTGCTAAAGAAGTTGTTGATTCATCGGCGTTGAACTCTGTGGCAAAAGGCCCAAACTCGACAGTGACACCGTGGGCTTCAACTGCAGCGATAGCCGCTAAAACGTGAGGGCCAGGATGACCTTCAACAAAGGGCTCAACGGTGAATTCAACGTGTAACACGCCTTTATCGTATTGGGTGATTAGGCCCCCATGACACGCCTGAGCTCATTTGCCCTCATCAAGCAATCTCGACCAGCTAAGTCAAAGGCTTCGCCGAGGCGGGTGAGTGCCATGCGAAAGGATGCCTGCCAATCCTGCTCAAAAGCCTGCCGTGCTGGACCACTCCACGTTGTTGTCGCTAGAGCCGAAGTCACGGTAGCCATCAAGGCCTCAATATCGGTGCGCTGGCGACTCAGAGTGGTACCCAAATGGGTTAACTGCTCGGGGTCGGCGCCAATCATCCCACCAAATGCATACTGCGACATCTCGTTCCTTTCTCGACTGCCGCGACTCTCACGGACCTCACAATGTGGGCACGAGTCAAATCACTCGGGCGACTAAAAATCAAGCAATGGCAGGAGCAACGCCAAACTGTCAGGCAGGACTTTCTCACGGCGGATTAGCTCATCTAGGCCATCGCGATGGACCCACCAAGCCTCTGCCACTTCACCATCATTGAAGGTCAACGGGCTCTGCGCTTGAACAATAAAACACCGTCCCATCAGGGTGACTTGGTCATCTTCATAGGTTTGACACATGCCACCATCCAGTGGCTCTACCGACACATCTTGAATCCCGACCTCTTCATTCAGTTCACGAATGGCGGCGGCCACATAACTCTCGCCAGCGCTGACAACACCACCCACGGCGATATCACACCACCCTGGCCACACATCCTTGTGAGGTGAACGTCGATGTACCAACAAGCGACCGGCGCCATCCATGACAGCAATAAAAACTGCCCGATGCCGTAACCGATTTTTGCGCATCTCATGTCGTGAAACCGTGGAGATCACGACATCATGTTCATCAACGATGTCCACCATTTCAATGACTTCGTTTTCCATCACCGTTATTTCTTAGCACGCTCATTGGCATCTTCTGGTAGGTCTACGATATGGAGATGGCCAATCCAGCAGATATTTCTACTCTCGTCGAGGAATCACTTGATTTACTTGATGACACGATCGCCTTGCGCCGTCGCCTTCATGAATGGCCAGAACTTGGCAATCATTTGCCCAAGACCCGCGAAGAAGTTCTCGCCGCACTTGAGGGACTCCCTCTCGGTATCACATTGCACGAAACGACGTCAGGAATTGTTGCCTCACTTGAGGGCAATAAACCAGGACCAACAATGCTCTTACGAGGCGATATGGATGCGCTTCCGATGCCCGAAGATACGGGTGTTGAATTTAGTTCACGCGTCCCCAATGTGATGCATGCCTGTGGCCATGACACACACACTGCAATGTTGGTCGGTGCTGCTCGATTGCTCACCGCGCATCGTGATCAGATTCATGGTCGTGTTGTCTTTATGTTTCAACCTGGCGAAGAAGGACATGCTGGAGCGCGATTCATGCTTGATGAAGGACTACTTGATGTTGGTCCATTATCTGATGGCTCAACATCTGAGGTCACTGGTGCATTTGCCATTCACACAACATCATCACTACCGACGGGGTTCATCAGCACCCGTGGTGGACCGATCATGGCTTCAAGCGACACCTTGGCGATCCGTGTGATCGGTAAGGGCGGACACGCCAGTGAACCATTCCGTACCTTGGACCCAATTCCCGCTGCATGTGAAATTGTTCAAGCCCTGCAGTCAATGATCACTCGTCGAATCAATGTCTTTAACCCCGGCGTCCTCACCGTCACTCAACTCAACGCTGGCACGACAACCAATGTGATTCCAGAATTTGCAGAAATAAAAGGCACGATCAGAGCTATCAGTGAAGTCACCCGACGCATGATTCATGACGGTGTCACACGTGTCGCTGAGGGAATTGCCGCTGCTCATGGTCTTGAAGTCAGCGTCAAACTCGTTGATGGCTACGACGTCACAGTCAATAGCAAGACTTACGCGCAAACTGCCGGAGATATCGCGCAAGAGATCATTGGCGCTGAACGATTCATTGAATTACCAAATCCAGTGATGGGCGCAGAAGACTTTGGTTACGTACTCAATCATGTTCCCGGAGCGATGGTCTTCTTGGGGGCAACCCCGCACGAGCGCAACTTGGCAAGCGCGGCACCCAATCACTCAAACCGCGTCTTCTACGACGAAGCCTGTATGAGCACTGGAATTTCGCTCTACAGCGCAGTCGCTCTGCGCCATCTATCAGCTGCCTGAAATCGGCCCTGCGGGATAGCGCGCATCACCAAGCACCATCTCCATCGCAGGTTCAATATTCGGGCCACGACGAAGATGATGTCCACCGTCAGCACTGATACAGGTTCCCGTGATCCACGAACTTTCGTCGCCCAATAAGAAGCGCACCAACTTGCCGATGTCTTGAGTACTACCGACGCGACCTAATGGCATCTGATCTAGGTAATCCTGCAAAATTGACTCAAGTGTCATAATTCCTTGCGTGGCATCAGTTGGCACCAGACCTGGTCGCACCGCATTGGCACGAATGTTGCGACAGCCAAGTTCGTCCGCAGTCTGGCGAACTAACATTTCAAGTCCAGCCTTAGAGACATCGTACGGAGTCATGAAACGGTGAGTCACAGGTCCAGCGATTGACGACATGGCGACGATTGACCCTCCACCATTGGCTGCCAAATAACTCACCGAATGCTTGATCGTGAGGAACGCACCAGTGAGGTTGGTCCCGAGAATTCCGTTCCAATCTTCCAAGGAGGTCAAGTGGATCGGGCCACCACCACCGTAACCAGCGTTGGCCACAACCATGGTCAACTTGCCAGCCGCATTCGCCACTGCACACGCATTCGCCACACTTTCTTCACTTGTGACATCACAAGCCACAGTCAAAACTTGGGCGCCACCTTCGGCGATAGATCGCAGTTCTTCAGCCGCCGCCTCAAGGCGTTCAACATTGCGCGCAGCCAAGATGACTGTCGCCGCATCCTGAACAAGTTCACGGGCGCAACCGAGACCGATTCCCGATCCCCCTCCTGTAATGAATGCAACTTGGCCGATAAGAGGATGGGGATCATGTTGAGAAGACATCATGTGATCCTCGCACAAAGTCTGTGCGACCGAGTAAACGAAAGCAATGCAAATCGGGCAAGATATATAGGTGACTCAATCCGCTTCTCCCTTATCTGGCATCCGAGTCCTTGACCTGACACGGGTCCTTGCTGGTCCACACTGTGGCCGCATGCTGTGTGATTATGGAGCCGAAGTCATCAAGGTCGAACCTCCCGAAGGTGACCTCACACGTTTCACTAGTCCCCGTGTTGGATCACTATCAACATATTTCATTCAGCAAAATGCTGGAAAGAAATGCATCAGCATTGATTTGTCAACAGTGCGCGGTGCGGAGATTTTCCGTGGCCTTGCCGATGCCAGTGATGTCGTTTTAGAGAACTATCGCCCCGGGGTGATGGACCGACTGGGTCTTGGATATGAAACGTTGTCATCCACTAACCCACGTCTCGTGTATGCCTCAATCAGTGGCTACGGCGCCGATGGTCCATGGGTGCATCGGCGCGCCTATGCCAGTGTGATCGGTGCCGAAAGTGGACTCACCCGTGCGCAAGGTGATGCACGATCTGGTCATTACGCCAACGACCCGTGGTCACACGCAGACACATATACCGCTCTCGAAACAACGACTGCGATTTTGGCTGCGTTGTACCAGCGTGAACGAACTGGTGCGGGCGAACGTATCGATGTTTCTATGGCGGGAACCATGCTCTATGTCAACGAACATATGCACGATGAGTTATTTGACGGGCCCATTGACCCGAACTGGATTCGCTCATTTCAACCTGGTGATTATCCAATCATGCAGGTTGCCGATGGATCTCATGTGGTCATCAGCGCCCATCCCGCTGAGCGCGGTACGTTTGAAATCATCGTGGCCGTGATGGATAAGCCACATTTACTCAATGACTCGCGCTTTGTTGATGTGCAAACTCGGATGTCCAACTTTGGGGCTCTGCTTCATGAAATGCGCACCTGGGCTGCTTCTCTCGCCACCGCTCAAGATTTTGAAGATCGATGTGATGAGTTCGGTTTAGCCGTAGGCGTGATGCGCACCGCGCGCGAACTCGCCGAGAACGAATGGGCCCAAGAGCGCGGGGCAATTACGACAGTGCCTGACCGCATTGGTGGAGACATACGAGTTCCTAATGCGCCATGGCATTTCACTCATGGCACTGTCGGCACTCGCGGCGAGCCGCGGTATCGCGGTGAGGATAATCGCCATGTATTACGCGATATTTTGTCGTTGAGCGATGAAGAAATATTGTCTCTTGAAAACGACGGCGTGATCTCGAGCCGGATTCCTAAAACTTCTTAGGCATCTAAAGCTGCTGGCGGAGTCATCACTTCAGTGCCCATAAAGCGCACCATAGGTGGAAGAGTGCGAGCCAACACGGGTCCAGTCAGGAGCACAAAGAGAATAGTTCCAGCCCCGATTTCGCCGCCCAGCAAAATGCCACCAGTGACAATGACAACTTCAATACCCCAGCGTGCCACTTGCATGCTCAAACCTTTGTCGTGCAACCCGAGCATTAATAATTCCATGGGACCAGTTCCTAATGTGGTGGCCACACCCACGGTGATCCCAAAGTATAAAAGTGCCATACCGCCCACCATCATCGGAATGCGCCACACCAATTGCTGTGGTTCAGCGACAAGCGGCAGAACAATATTGACCACTTGGCCCACCAGCACACCACCAATCAAGGTTCCCCAACTTGGAAATCTCTTCACAGCGATCGCTAACGCAGTGAAGAAGGCACCACTCAACCAACCCATTGTTCCGACAGCGATACCAAGTTGCTTCGCTCCACCAGTTGTAAAAACATCAGCAGGCGCAACTCCGAGGTGAGCCTGAACCATCAGTGAAATCGCAGTTCCTACTGCTGCGATAGCAAATAAAAGAGCGCCTGCTCGAAACCGAAAAGATTTCAGCGCTCTCACGCTGGTGGGGTTCTCAAGCACCCAACCACACTAGATGCTTCAACTAGGGTTAAACCCTTTTTGGGGGCCGAGGGAAGAACGGACTCGTGCGGGCTATGTAATTTTCGTAGCCCTCGCGACGCTTCTTTAATGACTTCTCCAAGAGAGTCACGCCACTGACACGGCGCAAGAAAAATGTCATCACCGCTGCTCCAATTAGACCCCAAGCACCCGAACCAGTTTCCGCCGCGACAATGGCGATACCCCACCAGACACATGAGTCACCAAAATAATTTGGGTGTCGAGTGAATTTCCATAAACCCTGATCCATGACTTTGCCGGCATTGTTTGAGTTGGCTTTGAATCGCGCCAACTGAGCGTCACCGACCACTTCAAAGAACAATCCGATGAGATAGACCAACACACCGATGACCGCCAAAGGACCGATTTTCGGTGTGGCATCAGACTGGCCAAGTTGAACTGGCAAAGAAACTATCCACATCAAAGTTCCCTGCAAACCAAATACTGTCACCAAACTAATCAGCGGAAATCTTGGTCCCCAGTGTTTACGCATTGAGCGATAGCGGAAATCTTCACCATGTCCTGAGTTGCGCCATAGCAAATAGATTCCTAGGCGCAGACCCCACACCGATGTCATCACTGTTAAGAGCCATTGCCGAGCATTATCTCCATCGGCAACAGCACGCGAGATCCAGGCCACAAGAACGAAACCAAGTCCCCACACGATGTCAACAATGGAAGCATTTTTCTTGATCAGACTGATGACCCACGTGGACAACATCAGTACCACAATTCCAATCGCGGCGGACGACATCACTTCACCCATGGTGATTCCTTTCGTTTAATGCGACTTCAACTTCTTGATCCATGCGCATCCACTCATTATCTAACCACTCAGTGAACGATTCGATGTTGTCGGAAGGAATCTGCGAACGCGACACGCGCCGCATAACAAAACGGATAGGTGCCATCTTGGTTGATATTGCCTGAAGAATTCCACCAAATGTGTCAAGTCCTTCAAAACCAATATGCCACGCGAGGACCACATCAGCCATCGGGTTACCACGCATCATGGCCCCGGCACCGGCGGGTCGTGGTGGCAGGAGATGTTGCATTGCACTCAAGCGTTGACCTCGCGATGGATCAATAGACGAAATTTTCTCCAACGCTCGGGTGCGTTTGGCGTCGTTCGCCCGAGTCCCCTCAGGAAAAATAATGCCGACTGTCGATGCATCCATATCGCTGACAAGTTTTTCAAGTGCATCAAGTTCGGGTTGCGCGTCATTGGCATTTCGATCAAGAAAATGATTCGGCAACCGCTGCCCCACTACATCAAGACACGGATCTGCTAGAAGTTCTCGCTTCAGCACATAGCGCGGATTCATCTGCGCCAAAGTTGTCACTACATATGCCGAAACCAAAGAATCCGCAAGGCTGGCGTGTCGTGCAAACATCAGAACGGGACCAGGACTCAATGACTCAATGTTCACCGCCTCAACACGTATGCCGCAGGTTTTCCCCAAAGCGCCAAGCAAACGCGCTGCCCACCAGCGTTGCAACGCATAATGTCGTGACAGATTTTTACGTTGACCCGTGAGCCACAACAACAAAGCTCCCAAAACGCCAGCAGTTTCTAGCCACGCCCAACACACAGCAAAAGACAAGAGGCGCGCCAACGGTAAACGAAACTGTCGACGACAAAGATCAATCGCAACCACGGTGACAAGCCACACGGGAATGAGGACCGTCAGAATAATGGCCCCCAGAATCAATGCGGGGATACTCACCAATCGCCTCTTCATACTGCAATGGTAGGTCCCTAGCGATAATGGAGCGAGACGAAGAACCCGTTCTGCGACTGAGTTGTGCGCCAAAATAGGAGCATGACTTCTACTCAAAGCTCTTGGACACGACAACGATCATTCCTGCTGATTATTGCGCTTTATGCCGTAGCGGTGACGGGAATGCTGCTGATCGCCTCAGCGATCGGCACCGAACATCCAGTGAGGGGTTTGATTAGTGGTTTCGGCGCCTCAGTGGCGTTTCTTTATCTAGCCAGCCAAATAGTGCAAAACGGTTCAACCTTTGACGCTTGGTGGAGCGTCATTCCACCAGTATTTGCGATTTGGTTGTTCTTCGTGCTTGACGATGCGGGGAGTTTCACGAGTGGTGACCAGCGCCGATTGGCGGTCGCTGTCTGCGCCACCCTGTGGGGTCTGCGCCTGACTGCCAACTGGGCCATCGGTTGGACTGGAATGGGGCACGAAGACTGGCGTTATCGGATGTTGTACGAAACCGCTCCGATGCCACGATGGGCTGTCAGTCTGACATCAGTTCACCTATTTCCCCTGGTAGTGGTCACTTTAGGGTCGATCCCGATGGCCATTGTGGCTTCCCATTCGGGTCGAAGTTTTGGCATTTTGGATATTCTTGCGGTGGTCGTGGCCCTGACTGGTGTCACCATCCAACAATTCGCCGACCTTGATCTGCGGCGTTTCAATCGCACGAAAAAGTCGGGTGATGTCCTCAATACTGGACTTTGGTCCCGTTCACGGCACCCCAACTATTTGGGCGAAATGATGTGGTGGTGGTCGTTATGGCTCTTCACTTTGGCCGCCCACCCTGCTTCCTGGTGGGCTGGAGTCGGAGCGCTTGCCATGACCGTGATGTTCTTTGCCGCCAGCATCCCATTGGCGGAAAAGCGCAGTGCTGAGCGCCGACCAGGCTGGGAGGCCTATCAGGCCGTGACACCCATGGTCTTGCCGCGTTTACGTAAAAACCCCTGAATAGAGGTCAAGGTTCGGTCTCCATTGACCGATATATCTGTGTGCTTGGTTCGGTCACACTCCTTTCGACTTTCTTGGTCATTGTGGCAACATGTCTCGCCATCACCATCGTCGGTCTACGACATCAGCACGCCCGAACAAAGCAACTAGTCCTGAGTCTGCAAGATGAGCAAACACGACTCGCGGACGCCAATGCTCGACTGGCTGACCTAGCCATTCATGATTCACTCACTGAGTTGCTCAATCGCGCAGGCATCGTGGCACACCTTGATGCGGCGATAGCGCGAAGTCGCGACTCACATCAGATAGCTGTTCTCTTCGTGGACATTGATCGATTTAAAAGTATCAATGACTCACTTGGACACTCTGCCGGCGACCAGTTATTACAAGTCATGGGTCGACGCATTCGTTCAGTGCTTCCGAGTGGATGCACCGCTGGTCGCCTCGGTGGAGATGAATTCGTCATCGTCATTGAAAATGTTCCGAGTGTTGAGCGAGTTTCCGAGATTGCTCATCGCCTCACTCGGGACCTCAGTGAACCCTTAGAAGTGATGGGTCGCATGGTGCGTATTTCAGCGAGCATCGGCGTTGCGATCGGACCTGATGCGCAAGATACTGCGAGTGAACTTTTAGGCTTCGCCAATATCGCTTTGCATCGTGCAAAAGATGCAGGCCGCGACCGCGTTGAGATCTTTACACCACAGATTCGCAGCGAAATGCAACAACGTTCAGTAGAAGAACATGCATTGCGCCGAGCCATTGATGCGGGAGATGTCGTACCATTTTTTCAACCCGAGTTTGATGCCACGACAGGTCACATTATCGGTGCTGAAATTTTGGCCCGCTGGTTAAAACGCGATGGAACCATTGCCAGCGCCGGAGCGATGCTGACAATGGCACAAGACGCCAGCACCCTAGAACGAATGACAAGCGTGATCATGCAGCAAGCTCGACCAGTGATTCGTCGTTTGGCCACTCTCGGTCTGCCAAGTGGTTTTCGCTTTCGCGTCAATTTGCCTCATCGTTGTACGCCACGTGCTTGGCGCGATGGCCAAGTCGCAGGATATTTCACTGGGATTGATCCAACAATGTTGATGCTTGACGTATACGAAACTGCCGTCTTCGGCGACTTAGTCGGCGCTGCAGGAGTGCTCACAGAAATGCGTCAACTGGGGGCCAGAGTATGTCTGGAAGATGCAGGGCGCGGCGGTGGCTCAATGTCAATGTTGCGCTCTCTACCGTTAGATGAGATCCGAGTCGATCGTGTTCATGTTGACTCTTTGACCTCACAAGCCAACGATCGTGCGGTGATTCGGGCGATGGTCGGTTTAGCGCGCGACTTAGGTCTCAGTATTTCGGCAGACGGCGTTGAAACGAGCGCTCAAGCGGAGGCCTTATTGGCGATTGGGTGCACAACTCACCAAGGTCACTTATATTCACGAGCCATCACAGCCGCCGCCCTTGAAGACTTAATCCTCAAGATGTCAGCAGAGCGCGCAATTGAAGGGCTGATGGCCTAGCGTTGAAAATCGTGTCGTCCAAAAAAATTGGCGTTATCTGGATGTTGCTGAGCGCTAGCGCTTATTCCATGTTCACTATTTTTGGCAAGACAGTTCTTGAAGAACTGAGTGCCGTGGACGTTCTTCTGTGGAGATTTCTGATTGCGGTCCCCGCGGCGTGGATATTTGTCTTTATCCGTTTTCGCCGAGGCGGTCCAAGTCCCTTGAGTGTGGCTTTTAAGCCCCGTCTGCTTGCCGGCTTAATATTCGGACTTGTTTCTTGGTTGGGCTTTGCCGCCTTAGACCGCATGCCAGGCGCACTGTATATCGTCATCATTTATACCTATCCCGCAATGGTCGCTGTGGGTTCAACATTCTTGGGTCGTGCCACCTCTCGCCATATTTGGATGGCAGTGGGAATCACTTTGGTGGGAATCGCTTGCACTGTGCCCGAGGTTTTTCAGGGTACTGATGGGGCCACCGTGGCAGGTCTGATTTTTACTCTAGGTAACGCCGTGATGTACGCCGCTTACATGATCTTCAGCGAACGGTTAGTCACTGGGTCTGGTGGGGGCGACGGTTTTGTTTCGTCTGCATGGAGTCTGACGGGTTCGCTCATTTTCGCATTAGTCGTCACGGCTTTTTCTGGAACACCGCACTTTCCAACAACCTTTAATGGTGCTGGCTCAATGATTGGTCTAGCGCTCATCAGTACCGTTGTTGCCAGCATGACTTTCTTCTTAGGTCTGCGCCATCTCGGTCCCGCCTCGGCAGCGTTAGTGGCAACGAGCGAAGTGGTATTGGGATTGATGTGGGTTGTGCTCTTCTTGGGTGACTCACTCAAAGTGATTCAAGTATTGGGTGCGATTTTAGTGATCATCGGAGTTGTCTGGTCCCAGCGCGTCATCCCTCAGACCAAGACACCCGAGCCCACTAAGGCTTGAAGTTCATCAACGGTGAATGCCATAAAGGTGCTCGTCGTATACGAAGGCAATGATCCCCCACTGGCGGCGTTTGATGTCCAAGAAATTTTCCAGGTGACAGAAACAATTGCGACAAAAACTCCCTGATCGCGTTGAGCCGACGAGTGTCGATACGTATACATACATCCAGATACTGCTGTATCCCCAGCATTAACAGTCCACACACTTCCTGGGCCGGTGCATTGCATTGAACCAAGAGTGGTCCCATTGACATTGGCGTCATCTTGGGTCACGAACGATAAGGACACGGGAGTCGCGGTTGTACGCGCCCATGCCGAGCCGAATACCGTGGGGATCCAAGCCATTGCAGTGACGCCATACCACCAGTCAGCGTTGGCCCACAACCACATTCCAACATTGACGACACCACGGTTCGTTGCGGGCGCAGTTGTCACCGTGGGTTGTGGCAGTCGACCTTTCACAATTACCGCTGCATTTTGTGCTAGTTCAGCACCTGTTGCGCGAGTGATCCAGATCAATACCATTCCACTTGTACTGTGGCGCTCATATAAGTCGTAGCGAACAGTCCCCACCAATTTCGTGATTCCTGTCGTGGCCCCAATTCGCGAATCATAAATAGTTGCAGGCTTCCATGTATAACCCGATGAATCTGCCCCCGATCCTGTCGGTGGTGATGAAGTTTGCACGCCTGCCCAAATGGAACCGCTGTCAGTGCCTCCACTCCCGATCGCGCCATCAGTAGCTAAGGCTTGGCGCTGGGTATCAAAACTTACAAGCAGCAGCAACGAAGTGATGAAGAAGGTTGTACTCAGGCGGCGAACCGACATAGATCCTCCTCAACGTCCCAATGTAATGCTTGGGCACTTTCCCATAGCCACGTTTGACCACTACGCGCCATTGTCCATTTCGTTTGAACGCTGAATAACGAATCATCAAAAATAATTTCTCCATCAACCAATACCGTGTCATCGGTGATGCATGTCGTCACAATTGCTATGTCCGTGGTTCTGAACTCCACTGCTTCAATGCGGTAGCGCAGCGAACCCCTCTTGGAGGCGACAATGTTTGCACTCTGGCGAATCTTCATCAGTTCGGCGATCTCCACAAAAAGTGGGCTATGAACACGAGCGAAACTTTGCACATCACAGTGATAGGGATCGCGACCACAAGCGATGCGACTGTGCATTGCAAAGTTGAATGCATCAATCACGTCCTTTTTGTCTACATCAACAGATGGCTCCAGCATTGAATCTGGTGATAAGACATCACTGGCTGACGGTGCATCTGTTGTCATGGCCACTGGTGTATGTAGGGTGTTTGGGACTTCACCCGTGATTGAGGTGGCTCTTGTTTGACAAGCGCTCAAACATAACAATGCGCCGATTATTAGTTGTTTTCTCACATCTTCCCCTTCAGCGTGTCAATGTGGGGATGAACCACCACCAAATGGCGTCTGAATAAAGACATGATGTTCAAGAAACTTTTGACTTTCTATGGGTCATGTGGCCCACTAATCCATGTATTTCTCTATCTGCATCCAAAAAACCTGCCAAACTTGAATTATGACTACACCTATTTCGCGTCGTATGTTCTTGACTCTTGGGGCAACGGTGGTAATTGCCGCCTGCGCCAGTAGCGAGGAAGGAAAATCTTCTTTGACTACTGAAGTCGCGACGACAGCCCCGGCCACAGGTCTTGCTCCCCCCTCAGATCTCCCCAGTAATCCCTTCACCCTCGGTGTGGCGTCGGGAGACCCCGACACTGAATCAGTTGTTTTATGGACGCGCTTGGCTATTGATGCCCTCAATGGTGGTGCCATGCCTGATGAAGACATTGATGTTCTCTGGGAAATGTCCGCCACCGACTCGTTTGATGACATCGTGCTTTCGGGGATCGCTACAGCTTCGCCTCAATATGGGCACAGCATTCACGTGATTGCCTCACCACCAAAGGCAGCCGGACTTCTTCGGTACCGCTTCCGTCTTGGCGACTTCATCAGCCCAATCGGTACGACGAGGTTAAGCCCAAGCAGTGATTCGATGGAACCTGTCAAGATTGCCTCAGCCTCATGCCAAAATTGGACCGCTGGCTTTTACACCGCCTATCACGACATGGCTGAACTCGCACCGGATCTCGTGCTCTTCCTCGGTGACTATATATATGAAGGTGGCACTGGTTCACTTGATAGTGGCGCTGTGCGGCTGCACAATAGTGAGGAGATCAAAGATCTCGTCGCTTATCGCAATCGCTATGGTCTGTATAAGAGTGATCCCCTTTTGCAAGCGGCGCATCATATGTGTCCGTGGGTTGTGACATGGGACGACCACGAAGTTGAAAACAACTACGCCAACCTGACACCCGAGGATCCTGCTGAAGCCGACGGCTACGCTGCTCGACGAGGTGACGCCTACCAAGCATGGTGGGAGCATATGCCGGTTCGTTTCGATCCTCCAGTTGACGAAAACCTCACTATCTATCGGCAATTCTCTTGGGGTTCGTTAGTCAACATGTTGGTCCTAGACACTCGTCAATATCGCGATGACCAAGCTTGTAATGATGCCGTTCTACAAACCACACCAGCCTGCGATGACGCATTACTCCCCGAGCGAACTCTTTTGGGTGCCGAACAAGAGGCGTGGCTGACGGCAAATATTCGCGGCGTTGACAAGGTCTGGAATGTTTTGGCAAATCAGACAGTGATGACTGATATTCGTCTTGGAGCCGCGGTTCTGAACTTCGATCAATGGGATGGCTACGCCCCCAACCGAGATCGCGTCCTGACTGATATCACTGAGCAAGGTGTGAAAAATCTCATCGTCCTGACCGGTGACATTCATCTATCGGGCGTTGGCCAACTGACGACGACAGCCAATCCCACCACTGCAGTTGGAATTGAGTTTGTGACAACTTCGATTTCCTCGGGCGGCAATGTCCCACCAGAGACGCAAGGTTTACTACAAGCACTACCCAATATCCTCGACGCTGAAGCTTCTCACCGTGGTTATATTCTGCATACCATCACTCCAGAAACATGGACCGCTCAATACCGCATTGTTGATGACGCAAGAATCAAAAACTCGGTAGTCAGTGATTGGAAAACATTTACCGTGACCGCAGGAACTGCCGCAGTCGCCGAAATCTAAATCAAGGCCATTACTCAAGCACTTACTGATACAAGTTGTGCTTGTTTCGCTAACTCTTTTTGTTGACGTTTGGCAGCAACTTGCATTCGAATGCCGCCAGCAATTCCTTCGGGGTTAGTGATCGCAGTGAAAATCAACAACACTCCACCGATGAGTGCCTCCCATCGACCAAATGAACCAAATACCTGATTCATTGAATAGAAAGCAACTCCTGACGCTGCCGTGACACCAGCAGCCACTGCTCCGCTGACGCTTGTGATGCCACCGAGATATGCAAAAGATAACGCTGTCAGCGACGCAATGGTTCCGTACGACAGATCGGACACGGCACCAAATCGATAAGCAATCAATGAACCACCCATACCGGCGATAAAAGCTGACAAGGCGAACATCATCATCTTCACGCGAGTGTTGTTGATGCCGACTGCTGCTGCCGCCCGTTCATTGCTACGCACTGCCAACATCACTCGTCCCGAGCCACTGCGACGAATGTTGGCAACCATCAAACACAAAACCGTCAAAACTGCCAAAAGGAAAAAGGCAAACACGGGTCGCGAGATCTTATTGCCGTACACCAATCCGAGATTCCAATCACCCAACGATGGATTAGGAATTTTTGGCCCTCCAGTATCCATACCACCAATCACCCATGGATGCTTAAAGACAAATTCGGCAATGGTTACTCCACCAGCCAGGGTCACAATCGCCAAATTGGTACCACGCACTCTCAAGGCCGGAAGACCAACCAGAACACCAAACACCATGGCTCCAAGCGCCGCAAGAATGGGAGCGATCGGGAAGGGGATTCCGTAATTGGTCGCCAATTTTGATAATGCAAATCCACCGATACCGGCGAAAGCCATTTGAGCGAGCGAAGTTTGACCACCAAATCCGATTAAGACAACAAAAGACAATGCCAAGACTGCTGCGATCATCGAACTCATGATGGCGGCGCGCCACAAAGGTCCGAGAAAAATAATGCCGGCTGATGCAATGAGAAGCGGCGCACCCACCGAGAACCACGTCACATTGGCTGGCGGAACGTATGGCAGTTTCCAACCCCCCACCGCACCCCTTTCGGGAAGACGCTCTCCCGACACAATCATCGTGACGATGATGACCATAAACGGCAGACCTTCGCGCATTCCGTATTGAGGCCACCAACTAAAATCAAGTTGCATCTTGGTGAATGTGCTCTGCACCATTCCGATGGCAACACCCGTTAATACCGTCGGCCAAAAGTTGCGAAACTTTCCGATGAGCGCCGCACCCAATGCCGGAATCAAAAAGCCAAAAGTAAAGATAGAACCATTCAGCTGCACAAGTGGTGCAGCCAAAATAGCCACTACAGCACCGACCACTGATGAAATCACCCAACCAGAGGCGGCTAGAAAATCAGGCGAATGACCAAGAAGAATTGCTCCTTTTTCGTTTTCAGCAGCTGCCCGAGTAGCCAACCCAAATTTCAGGTACTTACTAGCGGCCCAAACAACGACGGTCATCAGAAGCACTATTCCCAACAGCCAGAGACCGTCACGCGGCACGCGCAACGTTTCAGTAATCGTCACTACCTCGCGAGGTAAAATCGGATCAACGCGCATCGCTAACTGATCAGGAAAACGTCGATCCTTCAGACCAATCATGACGATAATCAAGCCGACACTGGCCACAACTCGTGCCAAAGCCGGAGCATTTCTCAACGGGCGGAAAATTAATACATAAATCACCAGTCCGGTGAGCGCCGCTGTTAACAAAGCCAAAATAAAGGCCCAAGTGAAGCCGACATCAGAACCGAAGTGATACCGGTCCGGCAGACCCGGAATGGGAAACAAATAAGCCCCATTCCGGAGTTCTGCATAGACAAATGCGCTCCACATTGCAATTGCACCATAAGCGAAATTGACAATGCCCGAACCTTGATAACTAATCACGAGGCCCATCGCAAAACCAGCGATGATGGCCCCAGCTGCGCTACCGAGCAACAAGTAAAAAAGATAATCATTCATGATGTCGTTCTCGATTTTTCTTGTTGCTCGGCAACACTTAACTGATCAGGGAAGCAGCGGGGTGCTGTCCCACAATTTGGCATTTTCCACGGAAACAACTGCACCATCTTTGTATTCGGTCGCCTCAAAGACGAACGAGCAGAAAGACGCATAAGCCGGAGCAGCAGCGCCGCAGTTAAGTGGGGTAATTCCACCAAACAGGAACAGACCCTTAGTGACCTTCAGGTAGTCGTACAAATTCGAACCCGACATTTCGGTACCTTCAGCAACCATTTGCGCAGCAATATCACGGAGCGTCAATACCAAAACAGTTCCCAGACCACCAAGACCGAGAGCAGTGGTCTTCACGTCAGCGGGCTCAACACCCATTTCGCCTGTTTCCTCATTTGGAATGTAAGGAGCCACAATGCTTTGCAACAATGCCTTCTGCGGGGTGTCGCGTTCAATTTGACCACCAACGAATACCCAACCATTTGCATCATCGCCCACTTGAGAAATGACGTCACTGTCTGAGCAAATACTCGTTGTCAACACGGGCTTGGTGATGCCAGCAGTGGCATAGCCACGAATGGTTCCGATACAGCCAGCGTCTGCGTAAAGCGAGATCAAAATATCAGGATCATCAGCGTTGGCAGCCTGCATCAAACCGAGATAACCAGCATCGGTTTCGTTGTCTCCACCCTTGACGGCCTTCCAAGTAATTCCCGCTTTATCGAGAGCAGCTTCAACGCCTGCGGCAGTCGAGTTAGCTCCGGCATTGTCAGCGTGAATGATGCCGACAGTCTTGGCCTGGTAGCGTTCTTGAGCGATAACTGCCATCACAGCAGTCGTCGTCGCATTGCCACCGGTCAAGAACAATGCGTTAGCAGTGTTATCAGGTGGCAAGATCGGCAAGACGCCGATCACCGGCACACCAGCTGCGTCATAGGTTGCGAAGTCTGGGAACAAGTCCAACCCAAGAAGGATTAACTCAACACCCTTGCCTACCAACTCTTGAGCACAAGCCTGGGACGTCTCTGGAGTTCCGCCAGCAACACAGGTCTCCAGTTTGACTGGTCGACCACCAAAGCCGCCATGCGCATTCATGTATTCAAAGGCTGCTTCGGCAAAACGACGAATGTCTGGGAAGTCAAGTCCGTTGGGATTACCTTCGGTGTTGACCATACCGACAAGCATTTCGGGACCTGTCGGTGGACCGTCTTCGCCACTCGGTGCGTCAGTGACTGCTGGTGCGTCAGTGACTGCTGGTGCGTCAGTTGATGGTGCAGCGGTCTCAGTCGAGCCACCACCATCACTTCCACAGGCAACAAAAAATAGGCTTCCCACGACGATCGCAGCGAACGCACGTGAGTGCCGCCGTGATCGTGGAGTCCCCAAACTCATGGATCGTTTCATATTTCCCCCTCAGTTGTTTGCCGCAGGTTGCGGCGCTTACTTAATTGGCCACAGTGGCCGGTACCCAACTGCCGTGGAACCCAAAGGGGATTCGTGGCAATTGAACTGTTGCGATCGGTTCGTCGCTCATTGTTTTAGCGTCGAAGATCACGAACTCACTTGAATCTTGAGACTGGTCATAAACATAGGTCATGACGTACCCATCATCTTCTGACTTGGCTCCATCGGCGGCGACAAAGACTGCTTCTCCGCAGACGCGACCTTTACCAAGTTCAATGCTGGTGCAGTCGCCTGCTTGGCGGTCATACTTCAAAATCGCGCCCGCATCAACTTCACCAAAGCCTGCATTGCCCATTGACATCTCGTAGCCATAGCGATGCTTTGAACCAATCACTGCGTCATTCACACGTGGGAATTCTGCTCCACGATCGTCAATCTGCTCTTCGGTGACTTTGCCGGTTGTGGTGTTGATCGTCCAACGCCACAAGTTAGGTGCCGGGAAGTCCATCGCATCTTTCTTCCAAATGTGTTCAAAGCGGACAACATCCAAAATGATCTTGCCACCTTCTTCGTAACTATTCATCGGGTGGAAGACGTAACAAGGATTGATGTCGTACCACACCACTTGAGAGTCATTGCCGTTACGTGGCATCACGCCGAGTCGTGCTGGATAGGTGTCGCTCCAAGTGATC
Organism: Ilumatobacteraceae bacterium; assembly: GCA_009694465.1. Classification (GTDB taxonomy): domain Bacteria; phylum Actinomycetota; class Acidimicrobiia; order Acidimicrobiales; family Ilumatobacteraceae; genus Casp-actino8. Next base: position 2,559 of record SHUW01000018.1, on the reverse strand, counting down.
GGCATCTTGCCTTCAATGGCCAAGTTGAGATCAAACACTGCGGGCAAGTCCATGAAGACCACATAATTTTCGGTGATGTTGAAGTCATGCATCATGGTTGAACCAGTCACCGTGATTTCTTCACGTTGCACCATCTTGCCGTCGGCCGAAACGCGAACATATGTGAGGTACGGCGGCAGTGGTGCATAACCAAAAGCCAACATCTCGCCAGTCTTCGGGCAGATCTTCGGGTGAGCAGTGAATGCCCCCTTGAGAACTCCGTCGTAATCGGTTGAGCCAATGGTGTTCAGATTTCCGTCAAGGACATACGGAAAGTGACCTTCTTCGAGAGCCAAAATTTGACCAGCATGACCGACAATATGTGTGTTGGCCTTTGAGCAAGTCATATCCATCGTGACTGAAGGATCCAAAATGTTGATTGATGGATCTTTGATGAACGGTGTTTGCACATAACGATTGCGATACCACTTGGCTTGACCACCCTGCAAACGGATGCCGTGAATCATGCCGTCACCAAAGAACGGATGATCACTCATACCGGTCAGTGGATTAGCGCCGTTGCGCAGATAGCGACCATCAAGTTCGGCAGGAATATGTCCCACCACTTTGAGGTCAGTCAGTGTGAGTTCTTCTTGTGTTGGTCGCCCATTACCTTGTAAGTGGGCTGGCAATTCTTCGGTCATTGACATTTTGTGTCTCCTGAAATATTTGATTTTGTACGGATAAAACTGGCTTACTTCACTGCGTCTGGTGAACGGGCCCACATCAATGTGGCATCGAAACTCAGTGTGTAATCAGGCGTGAATTCCATAATCACGCGATGCGGTGAATCAAGAAACTTACGAAACTCATCGGCAGCCGCTTGGCTGTCGGGGCGTAGACGATTGGCGAACTCGGGATAAAACCAATCTTTGGTTTCACGATCATCGCGAATAATGCAGTCACCCTTGTAGGTCACGGTCTTGCCGCCGCCCAACTTTGAACCAGTGCTGTTGATACAAATCGATGAACGCGGATTGCGACGTAACGCTGGAATGCGCTTACGTGTTTCGGCGGCGGTCAGCCACAACTTTCCGTCCTTAGGTAAGTATGACATCACGACACCAAAGGGTTCACCTTTGCTGTTGACCCACATGAAGATGCACTCACTAAGTGAATGCACAAGTTTGTGTTCTAACTCAGGTGTCAGAGCACATTCGGTGAGGTCTTCGTAACTATCGTGATTGGACATTTAGTTCCCTTAGATGATTCACCGTTTGATGATCATGTGACGACAGTAACACGCCTGCAAAGTTTTATCTACCCCGCGTAAGTTATGTCCGCAATCCGACATCTTGTGAGTACCGATCATCGACCCGGAAGACCATTCCACAAAAGGTCACTGATTTGTTCGGCCACCTCAGTAGCAGAGCGGTCGTCTTGGGTAATCCACCACTGGGAGACCATCTGCAGCATTCCAACAATGCCAAAAGCCCATGCTTCGGCCACTCCTGGGTCCTGATGAATGCCTGAACGCCACGCAGCCAAGGTCTTGGCTAAGGGTCGCGTGGACCTTCCAGCCAGCGACAGGCGACCGAGAGCTGTCTGTTCTGTGGAGCCTCCCGTGACATATAGAAACACTTCACGGTGTTCGGCTACGGTCTGCAGATTGGCTTCAACAAAGCGAGTCAGACCCGTCTGACTCAACAATTCACCTGCTAAAGCGGTACGAGTCGCCAAAACCATGCGATCGGCTAGGCGTTCTGCCAGCGCATCAGCGAGGTCGGCGCGACCTCCGACTCGGTGATAAACAATGGGTTTAGTGACCCCAGCCTCAACCGCTACGGCTTCCAAACTTGCGCCAGCTCCGTCGCGCCGAATGACTCGCTCGGCGGCATCTAGAACGTGTTCGCGGTCAACGACAAGTTGGCCTCCAGGCGGACGGCCTGGTCGACGAGAAGTGGGCTCTGACATCCGAGCAGTCTGCTCTATAAAACGGGAGTTGCCAAAAAATCTTTATTTTTCTCTTTCCCCCGTTACTTACTGCTGGTAACTTTTCGCACAGGGTTGAACCGTTTCAACCTGATGGAGGTTCACCATGAGTGGTCTATTTGATTTGTCTGATGACGTTGCTGTCGTCACGGGTGCAGGACGGGGAATCGGCGAAGGCATCGCCAACACCTTGGCCGAGGCGGGGGCCGCAGTCGTATGTGCGGCGCGTCGCGGAGACGAAGTTGAGGCTGTCGCTGCCGGCATACGTGCACGCGGTGGGCGCGCCATTGCTCTCGCCACTGATGTCACCGACAATGACGCTGTTGAAGCCCTGGCACAAAAAGCCATTTCCGAATTCGGACATCTTGATATCTGGATCAACAACGCCGGTGGGTCCCCCATTCAAACACCGCTGACAGAACTTGATGCCAAGGAATGGGATGCCACGATGCGTCTTAATCTCACAGCGATTTGGGTGTGCACTAACACAGCGGCGCGGCTGATGCGCGATGGTGGTCGCATCGTCAACATTTCCTCGCGCGCTGCAGTCAGCACCGTGATGGGGAGCGGACATTACGCGGCTGCTAA
>SHUW01000017.1 GCA_009694465.1 Ilumatobacteraceae bacterium | reverse complement strand
CAGGACGGTGATCAAGTCAGAGTTTTCAACGGACGTGGGTCGCTTGATGTGGTGGCAAGAGTGAAATCATCAGGTGGGCGTGTTCGTTCAGGTCTGGTCTTGGTGCCCTTTGGATGGGTGGGAGCGCGTACCAAAGATATGAAGACTGTGAATGCTTTGACCAACGACCAAGCAGCAGATTTCGGGGGTGGTGTGGCGTTCTACGACACCATGGTGCAGGTCGAAAAAATCTAATTTATTTTGGAATTTTACCGACTGAGACATCGCCATAGTCGCCAACTAGTGGAACCAAAGTGCTTTCATCACATGCCCAGCCATCCTCAGTAATTTCCACTGTCGGTATCAAGGCGCGATCAGCCGCGGTGGGCTCAAGGGGCGGATACATTCGAGAAAATTTTCCGTTCTTGACGACAATCATTTGGTAACACGGACTTGGTTGGTTGGTTCCAGGGTTTGATGGTGGGTGCAACCCACCACCTGTCCACTCGGATATTTTTGAGATTTCTTGCGCAATGCATGAGCGAGTGAGAAGACCCACATTATTGACGACACAGTTTTTAGCAGCAGTGGAGAACAGTAGAAATGCAGACAATGATTGCATGCCCAAACCAGAAACTTTTCCAGAAGGTTGGTATGTCTCCATCATCTCCAAGTAATCCCGCACGGCAGGTACGCGGTCCGCTTCTTCAAAGAGGGCATAGCCAGTACGGACAACGACACCCTCAACGCTGCTACCACCGCGAGTGATTAACACATCTGCATAAAAACCAGCATCAACCATGATGAGGTCAAGAGGGTAATTCAACTCTTTTAAAGCCTTCGTTAATTGCGGTAAGACCTCTGGCACGCCAACCAAACTCATAGCTCGGACGCCACTATTTTTCAGCCGCTGAGCAATGGGTAGCCATGATGTTTCCCCCACAGAATTGTAAGGCACCTGATCAACGACTGTGACCCCTCCGATAATTTCTGCACCTTCAAGATATTGCTCTTGAACTATTTGGGAAGTCAAAATATCGCTGTAGACAGTCGCGAAATGTTGCATTGCCTCAGGGTGCTGCGCCACGGCCCACTTAAACCAGCCTTGATCTTTGAGATTTGATGGATTGGGAAGAGGGGAAAAAGTATTGTCAGCTTGAGATTTGGCGGCGGTCACCACGAATCCTGCTACATCAATCATTCCGCATTCATGAAAACGGGGGAACTCTTGATCGTCAAAAGCCCAACCCCCGCCCACCATGGCGAAGGCATTGGCACATACATTCTCGATCTGAATGGGAACCTCAAAAAGTTTTGCATCTGCATCTATGACTTTCAATGGCAGACCTGCGATTCCACCCTGAGCGTTACACCAGCCTTCAAAAGCGATTGCGGCATCAAACAGTTCTCCGTTGAGTCCTGAGATGAAGGAGTTTCCCTTGTCCGACCCAGTAGCGATCGCAATGGCCTCGGCTGAGCCTCCATTTTCTTCGGCAGCGATGGAGGGTGTCACTCCATCAATGGCGGGTCCACAAGGTGATGCAATATCTCCAAACATCACTGCATCTGGCTGGGGCGGTTGGGTTGTTGTCGCCTCCGAAGAATCAGGAGATGGGGTTGATGTTGCAGGCACACTGAGATCAGCCCGATTTGAGCAGGAGACCAACGCCACCAATAGGGAGCAACAAACTATGAGACGGCGAATAATCATGAAACCATTTTGGCAGAGATATCAGGCGTTACCCAAGTCGGCAAACGTGGCACTAAGGTTGCATGAAGCGTTGGGATGAATCTGGGGACGATGATGAAGATTGACATTCTTAATAGAGATATGTATCAACAGGACCCTTTCCCGACCCTGGAATGGATTCGGAAAAATCAGCCCGTGTATTGCGATATCAACGGCATGTGGGCATTAACGAAAATTGAAGATATTCGTCTCGCAGAACGTCAAGCTTCAATTTTTGCGAGTGGTGTGATCGGATCTCGCCCAAATGGCAGCGTCCAACCCTCAATGATTGATAGTGATGATCCAAGCCATGGTGATCAGCGTCGAGTTGTGGCCCGCGGTTTTACGCCACGGCAAATGTCGGCATATAAAGATCACGTCAATGAGGTCGCTCGGCGACTTGTTGATGCTGTTGTGTTGATGGGTTTTTCTGACATCGTTGAGGACATTGCTAAACCCCTACCGATGACATTGATCGGAGAGATGTTGGGTGCTCCAGACAGTGACTATGACAAGTTGCAGCATTGGAGCGATGCCATGATCGCTGGTGCCGACGATCCAAGATATGTGACTGATGATGTTGCGAATGCAGCCTTTGAGTACTACGTCTATATCTCCGAAGTCATTGAACAGCGTAAGAAAAACCCTGGTGAAGATTTGGTCAGCAAATTAGTCCACGCCACGGAAGACGGTGGGGCGATGGATGATGCTCATGTGGTGGGGAACGCGTTACTTCTTTTGGTCGGGGGTAATGAGACCACGAGAAATGTCATCGCTGGGGGACTTGAAGCTCTGATTAGAAACCCTGAACAGATGGCGATAGCGCGTCGTTCACCAGAAGATCTGGATCGAGCGATTGAAGAATGTTTGCGATGGGTAACCCCCATTGTCAATATGGTGCGGGTGACATTGCAAGATGTTGAGATACGCGGTGTCAAGATCCCTGAAGGTTCACAAGTGATGATGCATTACACGGCAGCAAATCGCGATGAAGATGTTTTTACTCATCCTCATGACTTTGATGTCACCCGTAACCCCAACCCGCACATCGCTTTCGGCTGGGGCCCTCACCTCTGCCTTGGAGCTGCCCTTGCGCGGCTCGAATTGCGCTCTATCTACAAAGAGATTTTTGATCGCCTGGATGACATCCGCTTTTCGGATTCGACCTTTCAACCGACCTATGGACATTCTTCATTTGTTCGCGGAATTCAATCGCTACCGATTACGTTCACAAAGAAGTAGATCCCGATAGAGAATTACTTCGCTCCGGATTACGAGCGCTCATCACGCAGGGCTGAGCGACGAACCTTGCCAGCGTCATCGCGCACTGCATCGGTGGTGAACTCAAAAGTCCGTGGCACCTTGTATCGAACTAAGCGCTCGTTGAGGAATACTCGCAATTCATCTTCGTTGATCGGCTGAGAGATCTGCACTACAGCGTGAATTCGATTCCCCAGGTCCTCGTCGGGAAGTCCGATGACTGCTGATGAGACCACGTCGGGATGTTCGCTCAAAGCTGCTTCAACCTCGGCAGGATAAATATTGGCTCCACCCGACAAGATCATGTCACCACGTCGATCGGTGAGATAGACGTAACCTTCTTCGTCAATCTTGCCGAGGTCACCTAAACTTTCCCATCCGTCGGGTGAGACGCGTGCTTCTGCACCGAGATACTTGTAGGTAGCACCACGACCACTGCGCATGAAGATTTCACCCACCGTGCCGGGAGGTAATTCCTCGTAGGTGTCCGAGTCAAGAACTTTCATTTCTCCTCCGACACAGCGTCCAACAGAACCCCGATGTGCCAGCCATTCGTCTCCACGAATAATGGTGACCGCTTGGGCTTCGGTGCCTGCGTACAACTCCATGATCCTTTGACCACCCAGCCAGTTGCACCACTCTTCTTTGAGCCAAGGCGGGCAGGGTGCGGCCATATGCCAAATCGCCACCAAAGACGAGAGGTCGTAACGATTCTTCACATCATCAGCAAGTCGTGAGATACGCGACATCATCGTTGGAACAAGCAGGATCCAGTCAGCACTATGTTTTTCAACTGCCATCAAAGTGGCTTCCGCATCAAATTGAGGCAATAACACTAAGTGATTGCCGTGAAAGAGAGCAGAACTCGCAAACGAAAATGGAGCGTTGTGATACAGCGGTCCTGGGATACAGACCACTCCGTCCACTTGCTGTCCCATACCTGGCGCGCCGACATTGACTGTTCCTGGATCACTGGCGACGATCAACTTAGGTCGTCCTGTTGATCCTCCAGAGGTTGGCGCTTTCCACGCTGGAGAAATCAAATCAGGTAACGCAGCGTCACTCAGAGTGGGGTCAGGTTCAAAGTTTTGAGGAACAGTTGTCCGCGTGGGATGGGCTTGTGAGGCGACGCCAACAACGAGTGCCGCATCTGCCAATTCAACGATGGCTTGACGTTCGCGATCTGGCAGGCGATAACTCACTGGCTGAGGTGTCGCACCGAGTTTCCAGATAGCCACCACAGCTTCAAAGAATTCAACTGAGTTAGGTAGAGCGACAGTGACATAGCGACCTTGGGAGACGCCGAGTTCGGCATATGCCCGAGCGAGACGGTTGGTGCGGCTTTCAAGTTCGGCCCGCGTCACTGATTGGTCGTCGCAGGTGATTGACACACGATCGGGGGCTTGAGCGGCTTTGTCGGCGAAGGCCTGAGTAATGGAAACAGTTGTCATGATTATTCCTTGTTGTTGAGTGCGTTTTGCCAGGTTCGATGCCAATGTTGCAACATTGGCTCATTACTTCCAAAAACAAAATTCTTGAGACCAATTTCTGCGCCACGTTGACATTGTTCGGCAGCGGGGAAGTCCTCAGTGCCCACGACAAGAGCCGCGAAATCTGCCCCCTTTTGGCGGGCGGCACGATCTTGTTCATTGGTAATGGGCTTCAGCGAAGCTTCCGTCAGATCCACGGTGCATTCGTTGACATTGTCGCCAGGATAGATACGAAACATTTGGCAACTCACTGGCGTTTCTAATAACACGGTGCTCGGGAACAAAGTATGGATGATGCTCACGGGCATGATCGCAGGCCAATGTTCTTCCGGGAGATCAACAACTTTTTCAGCGCCCGTCGTTGGAAATCCCCAACGTGCATGCTTGCCAAAACTGTCGTAAATCGGATTGTGTAGTACGAGGTTTGACAAGGTATCGCGATGGAGATAATCCACATGGTACGACTCCAGATTGACATCAAAAGCAATTTTCCAGTTGGCTCTGAGGGTCCACGTGTGCTGGCATACGACTTCATGTTGGTCATAGCCACACCAACGTAGCTGAGGTTCGATGTCAGCGAAGGCAGCGGCCGGATCGCCGTCGTCACTGAGACTGACAGCAATCAATCCAGCCACATCGGCGATCGGTAGAGGAGCAAGCCCGAGAGTGCTTTTATCAATATCACTGAATGCGTAGGCCTGTGGTTGTCCAGCGAGGTCGCCGTTAAGTTCGTAGGACCAGGAGTGGTAGGGGCAGGTGAGGCGACGTGCTTCGCCACAACCTTGAGCAACTTGGGCTCCACGGTGACTGCAGGCATTACGAAAAGCGCGAAGCACTCCATCTTCGGCTCGAGTAATCAGAACCGGATGGCCGGCCACATTTTTCGTGACAAATGTTCCGGGTCTTGCAAGTTCGCCAGTCCATCCCACGATATGAGAACCCTGTCGAAACAACAGGTCAACTTCTTTCTGAAAACGAGTTGGGTCAGTAAAAACAGTGGCTGGCTCAGTCATCGAAGTCGGGGCATGATCAAGAGTCTTACCCCGATAGTTGTCTAACAGACGGCGAACGAGTTCCCGCGGGAAACGATCGCTGGCAAGTTGTTGATGATCAGTGATGGACATGTATCCCCCTCTAGCGCAGTTCACAGTTTGTCAGAAAAGATTCAGTACGCCTCAATTGAAATGAATAGACCAGTTGCTGTAGCGATAATTGGTGCGCCGACAAAGTCTTCGCGTAGTTCGGCCTCAAGCCAAAGTTTGCGCCCCTCGCGTTTACCTAACCAACTTTGGATCACGAGCGGGCGATGCAGAGGGGTGGCGGATTTGTAGCGGATAGTAAGTTCGCCGGTGTAGGCCACGGTGTGGATGAGATTGAGCACGAATCCCATCGCATCATCAAGCGCTAAGGCCACGATTCCGCCATGACTGCGCTGTGGGGCACCTTCAACGGAGGCACCGAGTTGAAAGCGCGCTTCAATATGGTCGCCACTGCGCCGCACCACCATGTCAAGCCCATGCGGACTTCCGGGCCCCGAGCCAGGACGACACATGTGACTAGTGATGACCGAACCGTCTGGGAACTCGACGGCCTTTGATCCAAGAAATTGCGCCACATCGCGAATGCGGGTCGGTGTGGACTCGAGCATATGACTAAGGGCATCAATCGAAATTCGGGTCGCGCGTAATTGGTCGATCTCGGCTTCATGTCCGACGACGGCGTGACCGAGTCGACGAAGCGCCGAACCCAGATTGATTCTCTCCTGGTCGTACTCTAGATTGCTTCCTTCGGGATACTTCATGTCGGGGCATTCGTTATCTGCACATCGTCAATCTTTGTCGCGTTGAGGTCGTACAACCAACCCCGCGAGATCAAAATGATGACTGCCAGTAATAGGACCGTGGCATCACCGAATAAGGCGACCCGCATCGTCAAAACATCCGCCAAACGTCCGAGGGTGAATGCCCCAAGAGGAATTCCAGCCAAAATACCCAAAACATAGAAACTCAAAGCCCGACCCCGTAAATGATCGGGGACAGTTCCTTGAATCAATGTATTTAAAGCGACAGCGGACTGCAGAGATGCCACACCACCAATGAAGTAGGCAACGAGTCCAACCCAATAGAGCGAAGTAATGGGGATCAGCATCGTGCTGATGGAATACAACACTAAGGCGACCAAAAGTCGGGTTGAGCGTTGAATACGATCTCCGATGGCAACGGAGAAAAATGAGGAGGTCAAAGCTCCGAGACCAAGTGCCACAAGAAGTCCAGCATTGTCGGTAGACGGGCGATCAAAGATACGGTCAGCGATTGCTGGGGCGATGTGTTGCAGTGATTGCCCACACAATGAGGTGAGAAAAGCTAGGAAGACGGCGACTCGCAGTGGGCGATTGCGCCATACGAAAGCGCCACCAACCTTGATGACATCGCGTACCTTGCCAGCGCTAGCGGGCGCAATGACTTGCTTCGGGCGGGCGATGAACAAGGCACTGATCACCAAAATATAAGTAACGGCATTGATAAATATCGCTGCGCCTGTTCCCAGTGTGCTGATCACAATCCCCGCTAAACCTGGCCCAATTGCACGCGCCAGGGTGAATTGCACCGAGTTGAGTTTGACTGCATCGAGCAATTCTTCTGGCGGAACAAGTAATGGAACATAACTTTGCCAAGCAGAGGTTTGAAATCCTGTGGCAACTCCGCCGATGAGACCAATGCTGACAATCAGCATCGGACGTAACGAACCAGTGAGATATAAAGTCCATAGAATAAAGGCACAGATCATCTGCAGACTTTGGGTATACAGCAAAATCTTGCGTCGGCTCATACGGTCTGCCAGCACTCCGGCGTAGGGAGTCAATAAAACTGCCGGCAATAATCCCGCCATTGATGAAACGCCGAGCCAGGTAGAACTCCCCGTCATGTCATAGAGCAATGCAGGAATGGCGACTAATTGCATCCAACTACCGCCGTTGGAAATCGCCGCGGCAGTCCAGAAGACTGCGAAATCACGATGTCGAAACGCTCCTAACGAACTGTGTCGCTTATCTTGCACGGTGTTGTCAGGGTTTGAACTCACAGATCGGCAATGGGGAAATTGAAGTTGGTTGTTGTCACGCCACCATCAACAGCAATGATTTGACCGGTGATGTAACTTGAGGCGGCGCTGGCGAGAAACAAGACTGCAGCAGCGATGTCATTGGGCTGCCCGAGGCGTCGCAAGGGTGTAGCGCCCTCAATAGCGGCTCGGAGTTCGGGATTTGTGGCGACGATTTCTAAGGCTTCGGTGAGGATCGCCCCTGGGGCCACGGCGTTGACGCGAATTTTCGGATTGAGGTCGGCGGCCATCAGTTCAACAGCATGATCAAGAGCGGCCTTCGCCGAACCGTAGGCCACATAGCCCCGCCCGACTACATGTCCAATCGCGCTTGAGACCATAACGATTGATGATGCCCCGACTACTCCAGCTCCTGCTGTCAGTAGATGTGGCACACATTCACGCACCAGACGTAATCCATTAATGACGTTGTTCTCAAAGGCATTGCGCAGGTCGCGGTCGCTGGTATTCATAAATGGTTGGGGCATTGAGCCACCGACCACGCTGATCACTGTGTCAATGCGACCGAGTTCGTCAACTGTGCGCTGTACTGCGGCAGTCACATCATCGGCATTGTTGGCGTCGCAGGGCACCACGATTGCTCGGCGACCCATTGCACGCGCTTGAGAGGCGACTGATTCAAGTTGATCAACGCTACGCGCCATAATTGCGATATCTGCACCCGCCTCAGCAAGGCAGAGGGCGCTCGCAGCGCCGATACCGCGTCCAGCACCAGAGAGTAAGGCAACTTTTCCACTCATTTTGTAGAGATCAAGAACTGACATATTTTCCTTTAATGTTTGTCTATAGTGATTTTAAGATGTCAGCCAACGGCTAATTGATTCGATCACACAGGCGGGCTTGCTGGAGCCTTCAATTTCTATAGTGATGACGATTGTGGTTTGTAAGCCGTCTTTGACTTCAGCCACCGCTGTTAATTCGGCGCCTCCGCGAACGCGAGAGCCAACTTTGACTGGGGATGGAAAGCGCACTTTGTCGGTTCCATAATTAATTCCTGCCGAGAAACCTTGCACGTCAACTATTTGCGGTAAAAATAAATTAGAAATCGACAAAGTCAGATATCCGTGAGCGATGGGGGCCCCGAAAGGTCCCTTGCTGGCGCGTTCAGGGTCAACGTGAATCCATTGGTGATCTCCCGTTGCCTGAGCAAAAAGATTTACTCGATCTTGGGTAATTTCCATCCACTCGCTGTAACCAAGGTGCCTGCCCAAACTTTGCTGTATGTCGTGTGGTCCGTGCAGAGTGGTGATAGCCATAGCGCATATTCCCTGACTGATAGTTAGCGGCGTTCGAGGTCTAATAAGACAGCATTGGCTTGGGTGATAATGCTGTCAATCAAATCGTTGACAGTTGGCAGGTCGTCAATAATTCCCACGACTTGTCCGCTTGCCATCACACCCGATTCTGTTTTGCCGTCTACTAGTGATGTCTTGAGCAACATTGGTGTGTTTGCCGCCATCACCATCTGTGAATAAGTTAGTTCCATAGATTTCTTCATCATCAGTCCTTCACGCAACATGTCACGGAGTTTTGCGCCCGTCATTTTGCGGAACCTCAAGGCATTGATTCCGGCGCGTGGCAATGCTAAAAACTTTCCGCGTCCACTCTCAAGTTGATTAACTAAGTCGGTACGCAAGACACGATGAGGTACGCCATCGACCTGCACCGAGACGACAGTGTCGAGGACTCCCCGTGAGAGGTAATAGTCCTTGACTGTTTGCGGTACCGATGAGTCACTTGTCAGTAAAAAGCGAGTTCCCATAGCAACACCTGATGCTCCATAGGCCAGAGCAGCAATGAGGCCGCGACCGTCAAAAAAACCACCTGCAGCAATGACTGGAACACGACCGGCGACGGCATCGACGACCTGAGGTAATAGAACCGATGTTGGTACCGAACCTGTGTGCCCACCGCCCTCACCACCTTGCACAAGAACTGCGTCCACGCCCCACTCAAGAACTTTTTCGGCATGGCGTTTAGCACCGATTGAAGGGATCACGACAACACCAGCGTCTTTGAGTCGCGAAATCAATTCAGGTTTAGGCGCTTGGGCAAAACTGGCAACCTTGATACCTTCGTCAATCATCAAACTGATGCGATCTTGGACATCGGCAGAGTCTGCGCGTAGGTTGACACCAAATGGTTTGGTCGTGCGTGTTTTCACCTCAGCGATAGATGTCTTGAGTTGGTCAAAGTCCATCGTGGCACTTGCCAAAATTCCCATGATTCCGGCATTGGCAGAAGCGCTCACTAACTTGGGACCAGCCACCCAACCCATTCCAGTCTGAATAATCGGATAATCAACACCGAGGAGTTCGCACAGGGGAGTACGCAATCGGGGTAGTGGTGTGACGCTCATGAGGCAATCTCCCGGAGTCTGAGACCCTTGGGGTCAATGATGTTTATGGCAGCGCTTTCTTGTGCTGTCGGTCCGCGACTGATCAAAACTTCAGCGGGGACGACTAACTCAAAACCCGTGTTACTGACAACATCATCAAGACTGACTCCAGGGTGGAGTGTGACGAGACGCATTGCATGATCAGGGGTTTTGAAATCAAAGACTCCGAGGTTGGTGATCACGCGACGTAAGTCATGGCGCTGAGCGATGAACCCGCCAACTTTCTTGGCGCGGTCGTAGCCAACTCCACTGACCATGTCAACAACGGGCACAAAGACCGAAGTTTGATGTTTAGGGATAAAAAAACTAGTCGCATTATTGACGGTATTGCCTGGTCCGCCACGCACTCCGAGCAATTGCGACTTTGGTTTGGCCCATGGACCAATGTTGGCAATATTGGTGTTGCCATAGCGATCAATTTGGCTGGCGCCCATCATCACATGTCGGCGTCCGCCGGCAACGGTGTCGAAAACACTGCGGAAGGGAATCCAGCCTTCAACGACTTTGTCTGTTCCACCGATGGGTAAGTCTCCGGCGATAAAGAATGCTTCACCGTCGCTGATCATTAAGTCGGGTTCAAAAGTCGCGCGCGCTAATCGCGCTCCGAGCATTTGCATCACTCCCATGCCAGAAGCGAAAATTTCCCCGTCACCCCGCCACGCTTCGGCGCAGGCGACAGCAATGACATCAGCAAGTACTGGCGTGTCGCTCATTTTGTCGCCTCCTGAGCGGCTTTAACTTCGGCACGCCACAACACGACTTGCTCTTGGTAAGTGGACTCATCGCCCGATAAGAAGCGGGCAGTGAATGCTTTCCAAGTCTCTGGATCCCGTGCGGCGTCCACATACGCTTTTTGAAATGCCTCATCGCGTCCGTAGTCCGGCTCACAGGTTGTGAAGTGCGCACCGTTGGGGGCATGAATCACACCATCAACCATTGAGCGATTGATCTTGAGGGTATGGAAGGTGCCTTCTTTCAAGAGATCTTGCGTCGCAATAATTTTTTCGGCACTGACGAAGCGACGGCCTGGCTCGCAGGCGCCTAAGAAGAGATCGTCGAAATATAGATCAGGTCCGAGATACTGGGCATTGCCGCGACTATCCGCACGATTCATATGAACAAATGCAGCATCAAGGCGAAGCGCTGGAACTGCAAGAAGTTCTTCAGCGTCGGCGTACGGGGAGTTGATGGTTTTGAGCGTTGGGTTGACGTCCATCACGCCACTGCCTAAACCGGCCCGAGTTGGCAGGAATGGCAGGCGCAATGAAGCAGCGAATAACGCCCACTGCAACATTCCTTCATCCCATTCAACTGGCTCAGGAATTGTGCCCGATTGGCGAGCGATACGAAAGTGTGGCTCAAGAGCAATGGAATCTAAAGAGACAAAGGCGTAGACCAATTTTTTCACTTTGCCAGCCGCGCACAGTAAACCCACATCGGGTCCCCCATACGAAACAACAGTGAGATCAGTAATATCTGAGCGCAATAGTGCACGCACCAAACTCATTGGCTTACGTCGGCTTCCCCAGCCGCCGATGCCAAGTGTCATCCCACTTTCAAGTGAAGCAATGGCTTGGGTTTCTGAAATTAATTTGTTGCGCATTTCTGACACAGTTACTGACCATCTTTCTTATTTTTTTTATCGGTGCCGGCGAAATCATCGCGCAACTCATCGGCGACCCCCGTCAGATTCAGTTCAAAGGTAAAACCTTGTTCAAAGCGGTAACTACGCTTGACATCCCACAGGTCAATGCCATTGAGGCTTTCTTTGGCAGCGCGAATTACCGTCGGGTGTTTGTCGGCGATACTTTGAGCAACTTTCATCGCCGCATCGCGCAGTTCTGAGCGGGGGACAACTTGCAATACGCTGCCGAATGCGTGGAGTTCGGCAGCAGAAGCCGTGGCCGAGGTATAGACCATGGCGCGCATTTTGTGCTGCGGGACCAGACGTGCCAAATGGGTCGCTGCGCCGAGAGCCCCACGGTCAACTTCAGGCAGTCCGAAGAACGCGTCGTCGCTAGCGATGATGATGTCGCTGTTGCCGACCAATCCGATGCCACCACCGACACAAAAACCAGCCACAGCCGATATCACCGGAACGGGACAGTCGTAGACGGCGGCAAAAGCCGCGAAGCAACCTTTATTGGCCCCGAGTAGGGCTTCAAAACCTTCGGTCTTCTGCATCTCTTTGATATCGACTCCGGCATTGAAGCCGCGACCCTCAGCGCGTAAGACAACGACGCGAACGCTGGTATTTCGGCCAAGTGCGGTCACGGTGTCGGCGACCTCAAACCATTCCGCCACGGTCAGAGCATTGACGGGCGGACAGTCCATGACGACTTCGGCGATGCCGTTCTTGTCGATATTCGAGGTGATTCCCATCACTCCAGCGTACTCGGCATCTGACGAAGCGTCAGAAACGAGCGCAAAGTTGCCGCTAAGGTTTGTCACGTGGCAATCACCATTGACTTTTCTGGACAAGTAGCGCTGATCACGGGCGGCACTAAGGGCGTCGGGCGAGGAATCGCTCAACGATTCGCCGATGCAGGCGCACAGGTTGTTGTTTGCGCGCGCACTATCCCCGAGGGTTTGCCCCCTGAGTGGGCCGCCTATCCAGCCGATTTACGTGAGTTTGATCAGGCCGAGGCACTGATTGATCAGATCGTCGCCCGTTTTGGAACTCTAGACATCTTGGTCAACAATGCGGGTGGTAGTCCGCCCTCCGATACTGCCAATGTCTCTGCCAATTTCTCGCAAAAGATTGTGGCAGTGAATTTGTTCACCGCAATGTGGTGTAGCCAAGTGGCTAATCGTCACATGCAGAGCCAGATCAATGGTGGAGCGATCATCAACATCGGAAGTGTGTCAGCTCTTCGCCCCGCTCCTACCGTCGCGGCCTACGGTGCTGCCAAAGCAGGGCTTGTCAACTATACGCAGACAACAGGGCAGGAGTGGTTGCCCAAAGTTCGCGTGAACCTAGTGACTGTCGGGATGGTTCGCACTGAACTGGCGCACCTTCATTACGGTGACGAAGAAGGGGTGCGTCGAACGGGAAGTCAAATTCCTATCGGTCGATTGGCGGACGCAACGGAGATCGGCGATGTGTGTGTCTTTTTGGCTTCACCGCTAGCGGCATATGTCAGCGGTGCATCAATTGAAGCGCATGGCGGCGGCGACTGGCCACCTTTTCTTGATACGCCATTTCGTAACACAGGTCGTTGATCTAGAGAGTGAGCATGTTTTGGGTTTAGTGTTGCCTGATGGATGTCGTTTGGACCGATCTGCACCGCCGTCAAAACCCAAAGATGGAAATTAATCTCGGTCAGCCAATCCCGACATATGAACGTCCCGATCGTGCCGAGACGATTCGTCAGCAACTGGAAACTGATTCGCGTTTTAATTTCGTTGGACTCACCGAACATGGTCGTTCCCCTATTGAAGCGGTGCATGCTCTTGGACTGATTGACTATTTGGAAAGTGCATGGCCAGAAATCCATCGCTCCACGGGGCGTCATGAGTTTGCTCCTGAAGCGATGTTGCATGTTGGTCTACGTGAAGGAATGAGCGCGGCGCGCCCACCCGAAGGTGCGGCCGCTGCATTTGGTTATTGGTGCTACGAAACTGCGACCCCAATGGTTGAAGGTACGTACATAGCTTCGAGGGCATCGGTTGATGTGGCACTCACAGCAACAGAGAAAATTCTTGCTGGTGCACCTTCGGCTTATGGTTTGTGTCGTCCACCCGGACACCATGCCGCAGCAAATGTGTTCGGTGGGTTTTGCTATTTCAATAACGCAGCGATCGCCGCGCATCATGTTGCCTCGACGACGGGTACCAAAGTCACTGTGCTTGATGTCGACTATCACCATGGCAATGGCACACAGCAAATTTTCTATGAGCGCGACGATGTGCAGTTTGTTTCTCTACATGGTGATCCCAAGCGGGCCTACCCCTGGTTCATCGGTCATGAAGATGAAATTGGCGCCGGTAAAGGTCGCGGCTACAACATCAATGTGGCATTCGGGCCAGAAGCCGAGGACGACGAGTATGTGTCGCGACTTGCCGGAGTGTGTGAACAGATCGCCGCCTTCGGGCCATCTATGGTGATCGTGTCATTGGGCGTCGACACATATTGGAATGATCCGATTAGTGATCTTGCGCTCACTACTGATGGTTATCGGCGCTGCGGAGAAGTGGTGAAACAACTTGGATTGCCCACTTTGATTCTGCAAGAGGGTGGCTACGACATTGAGGCTATTGGCCGCAATGTCCACGCATGGATTTCGCCCTTCGCCTCATCAGTTTTGTAATGGCAGTAACTGATCGGCGGCCACAGCGAGATGATCAACCCATTCGTGAGCAGTTTTTGGCTCAACAATTGGTAAGACAACAAACTTTGACATGCCGGCGTCGATGAATCGCTTGATTGAATCTTGCAGACCTAGCCAACCTTGTGGCACCAACTGACTGATGTCGTCAAGATCGGGACGCCGACTCATCAGACCTTTGACGACAGTGTCGGGCAATGGCCCGTGGGCATAGGGAATTAACACGCCGAAATGTTCAGGGTCAATTTCGCGTTCATGTTCGGCGGCGACACGCTGGATTTCAATTCGTCCCGCCTCGGCGTCACTGGGAGTCACGAAACTTGGTAACCAACCATCGGCCAAACGTCCGACACGCTTCAACTCACTCGGAGCAATTCCTCCCAACCACACATCAGGAGGATTTTGAAATGGCTTTGGCTGAACTCGCAAGTCGTCATAGTTGAAAAAGGTTCCGTGATGGGTGACCGACGGCTGAGTCCAGCAGGCGCGAATCACTTCAAGGGCTTCATTAAATCTTTTAGCGCGTTCTTCGCGAGCAACACCAAAGGCTTGTTGTTCGTGAGGGTCGGCCACACCCAATCCGAAAGCGGGCAAAAGGCGACCATTAGAAAGTCGATCAAGGGTGGCTAATTCTTTGGCGAGAATGACTGGGTTGCGTCCAGGTAAAACCATGACACTCATGCCGAACTTCAACTTTTTCGTTCGTCCTGCAGCAAAGGACATCGCCACCAACGGGTCTGGTGCTTCGCCACCGATGCGCTCACTGACCCACAAACTGTCAAAGCGTAATTGTTCTAATGCATCCACGACTTGAGCAAAGCCGTCATCGTTGAGTGTGGTGCGGACACCGAGTCCATAGCCAACCCGGATCTTCATGATCGGGCAACGCTTTCCAGGATATCGGCAGTTGCCGAAGTCATTGAGATGAAGGGCGAGTGGTCCGTGTCAAGAGTGACGAGCGTGTTGCACAGTTGGGCAATAATTTTTTGGTGCTCAGGGTGCACAGCATTATCTCTCAAGCACAACACGTAGGTTGAAGGAATATCCTCGTGGGGTGATCCTGTCACTTCTTGAGTCATCGTTGCCATGGGTTGTGGAGAGAGTCGTGCGATCGTCGCAGCAATAACTTCTGGGGAGCACGATCCGTAGAACGCGGCCGGCGCTAACTCGGGATTGATGACGCTGTTGCCATCATCGGCGACAATCATGGCGCCTGCCAAACCGACATCTTGTTGAGGCATTGACATCAGTTGAGAAATAACACTCTGCCCGGCTTCGGGCACAAATGCCGCCACATAAACCAAATGGGCAATGCGAGGGTCAATGAATGCTGCCTGAGTGATGACCGCTCCGCCGTAGCTATGACCCACTAGGACAACATTGTCAACACCGCGTGAACGCAACATCGCAAGAGTGTCAACTACGCATTGAGCGTCTCCATAAAGATCGGTTAAAGCAGCGGTGGAGGCACCGTGACCTGGCAAGTCAATGGCGATGCTGGGCACACCGCGACTATCTAGCGCAGTCTGCAGGGCGCTAAAACACCAAGCACCATGCCACGCCCCGTGGACTAAAACAATGTGTCGCATGGAGGCCATTGCTCACTATGACACAAGATGAATACTTTAAGAAACTTGTGATCGCCCTAACCTGAGAGCATGAACCAAGTATTGAAACATGATCCCCTGTCGGTCTTTCGTATTGACGGTCGAGTTGCTATCGTCACCGGTGCCTCGTCGGGTCTCGGCACGCACTTTGCACGCACTTTGCACGCTGCTGGAGCAACTGTGGTGCTAGCGGCGCGACGAGTTGAGCGTTTGCAGGCTTTAATGCGCGAGTTGCCCGGATCAATTGTCATTGCGACTGATCTCAACGAAGCTGCTGATCGCGAGAGATTGATCGCAGAAACTGTGCGACAAGTGGGACCCCCAAGGATTCTTGTGAATAACGCCGGTGTTGGCCACAAAGTTGCTGTTGAGGAGGAGGATCTTGAAACATTTCGCACGGCAATGGAAGTCAACGTGACTGCCATCTGGCATCTCTCAAAATTGTGTGCTCCATACATGAAGGAGGCCGGTGGGGGAAATATTGTCAACATCGCCTCAATGTTTGGAATCGTCGGTTCAAGTCCAGTCAAGCAGGCGCATTACTGCGCATCAAAGGGAGCCGTGCTCAACTTGACACGCGAACTGGGATTGCAGTGGGCACGCCGAAACATCAAAGTAAATTCATTATGTCCCGGATGGTTTCCTTCGGAGATGACTGTGGCAATGGACGATGAGGCCAGCATGAATTTCCTCAAGCAAAACTCACCGATTCCTAGAATGGGCGAACTGCAAGAACTTGATGGCGCCTTATTGTTATTGGCATCTGATGCCTGTTCATTTATGACAGGCCAACAGATTGTCGTTGATGGTGGATGGACTGCACGGTGATTCTTCATTTGGCAGTTCGTTCTGATTGGGAAACTGCGAAATTGACAGGGGAGTACATCTGGTCAACTCGCGGTGTGACGGTTGCTCACGAGGGATACACCCATTGCAGTTTCGAAAGTCAATGGCGAGGTGTGCGAGATCGCTTTTATGCTGATCTCTCTGATGATGAACTTGTTTTATTAGAGATTGATGAGTCTCTGTTGAGTAGCAAGGTCGTGGTGGAACGATTAGGTGCTGCTCCTGAAGTGTTTCCACACATTTATGGATGTGTGGAAATTTCAGCGGTGATATGTGAACGAAATATTGACTGATCACAAACTGGGTGTGAGGTGAGCCCAAGGAACTGCTTGCTCAATCTGAGAAGCAACGCGAATGAGTAAGTCTTCACGACCATAGGCAGCCACAAGTTGCATGCCAACGGGAAGACCTTCTGCGGTGCGATGCAACGGCAGGCTGATCGCGGGTTGTCCACTCATGTTGAATTGTGAAGTGAAGGTAATCCATTCACCCGAAACGCGTAAGGGCGCCAATGGGTTGGCGGCATTGTTGGGCATTGAACCGATGGCTAATGGTGGGCTAGCGAGCGTGGGTGTCAGTAACAAGTCCCACCCTTGAGTCCACCAAGATTGAACAGCACGGCGAAATTTGATTGACGCAGATTGTGCCAGGGCGAAGTCAACACCACTGAGACCCTTTGCGAATTCGGCTTGGGCCCAGTTCATTGCTTCAATGTCATCAATGGTCATTGGGCGACCGAGGGCTTCGCTGAAGCGCCGAATGGCGGTTCCCATATTGGTACTCCACAACACGCCGAATGTGCTACTTATTTCGGTATCCGATAAGACTTCTGGCCAACCTTGCTCAACATGATGCCCGAGAGATTCCAAGAGTTTGGCAGTGTGTCGCACCCCTTCAACACAGTCGGGGTGTGTGTCACCACCGCGGGGGTTGTGATCAAGTAGACCGATTCGCAATCGACCAGGGTCGGCACCAACTTCTTGCACATAAGGACGAATAGGTGCAGCAGCAATGATTACATCGCCGACACCAGGTCCATGTGTGGCATCTAAGAGCAGTGCAGTATCGCGCACACTGCGACTCACACAATGCTCAACACCGAGGTTGCTCTCATCGCGTGTGGGGCCCATAGAGATACGACCTTGCGACGTTTTCAATCCGACCAATCCGCAACATGAAGCGGGGATTCGAATCGATCCACCACCATCACTAGCGTGAGCGATCGCCACCATCCCCGACGCCACCGCAGCCGCTGATCCACCACTTGACCCACCTGAAGTACGTGAAAGATCCCAAGGGTTGCGCGTCGGTCCCCATGCCTCGGGTTCAGTAATCGGAACACTGCCGAGTTCAGGACTATTTGTACGTCCAAGAGTGATGAGTCCCGCAGCCTTATAACGCCCAACCAATGTCGTATCTTCAGTCGATACATAGTTGGCCGCTTTATACGCCTTATTGCCATTGCTGAGCGGTTTGCCAGCCTCTGCAGCGTAAAGATCCTTGAGTAGAAATGGCACACCGTGCAACGGACCCGGCGGTAGGTCTTTGGAAGCAGCAAGAGTACGTGCCGAATCAAACCAGCGATAGGTGAGAGCGTTCAAGGCCTCGTCGTAGCGTTCAATGCGTTCAATGGCGGCATTGACCATCTCCAAGGGTGAGATTTTCCCAGAGGCGATGAGTTCGGCTTGGGCGGTTGCATCAAGCCAGCGGGTTTCATCAGCGAGTGAAGTCATAGAGAAGGTCTTAGCAGGTTTGGCTAGGGTAATCACCCTGTGTCTGAATCAAACATAACAAATCCCGTACAAAGCACTCGCCAACTGTTGCGTGTTGGGCCAGTGCGCAATTTGTTGGGCTCCAGTGTTTTCACGTCCTCGGGCATCATGTTGCAGGCCACCGTTTTGGGTAAACAGGTCTACGACATCACGGGTCGCGAATTAGATATTGGTCTGTTGGGTTTGGCCGAGTTTTTGCCGGCGGCGTTATTAGTTTTGGTGACTGGTTCCGTGGCTGATCGTTTTAATCGCAAAATCATTGGCTCAATTGCTATTGCTGGTGAGCTTTTATGTTCGGTGCTCCTTGGTCTTTATGCTTTGTCAGACCCGACCGCGGTGTGGCCACTTTTTGTGATTGCCGTACTGTTCGGAACCTTCAGAGCTTTCGCCGCTCCATCTGTTCGATCATTGCCACCCATGGTTGCTCCCGACGGCGCCTTACCGCGCACGATTGCTTTGTATTCTGCAACCTGGACTTCAGCGGCCATTATCGGACCTGCAAGTGGTGGACTCATCTATGCCAGTAGTCCTGCGCTGGCTTATTTCGTATCAGCTGTCCTCATTGGCGCCGGCGTGGTCTTTCTATTGGCAGTCAAGATTGCTCGACCATTTTTGAAAGATCAGCCCAAAGATCCTGCAGAAAAAGTTTCATTGCATACGGCTCTCGCTGGTTTGCGTTTTATTCGGAAAACTCCAATTTTGCTGGCCGCCATTTCGCTTGATCTTTTTGCTGTTCTCTTCGGCGGTGCGGTAGCGCTGTTGCCGGCAATCGCCGAGGATCGTTTACATGTCGGAGACGTGGCGTATGGATGGCTGCGTGCCGCTCCAGGTATCGGGGCAGCGATCATGGCGGTGTTATTGGCATCTCGTCCAGTCACTCGCAGGGTAGGTCGTACTTTGCTTTTTGTCGTGGGCTTGTTTGGTATCGCAACGGTGGTTCTAGGCGTGACAACTTCTTATTTTGTGGCTTTCGTGGCCTTAGTGATCCTCGCTGGGGCAGACATGATCAGTGTCTATATCCGTGGCACCTTGGTACCTCTTGTGACGCCTGATGACAAACGTGGGCGAGTCATGGCAGTAGAAAACGTTTTCATCGGAGCGAGTAATGAATTGGGAGCCTTTGAAAGCGGAGTGGCCGCCCAAGCATTTGGAACCCAGACCGCAGTCATCGGCGGTGGAATCGCCACTCTCGGAGTCGTCGCAATGTATTCCATTTTCTTTCCGACCTTGCGCAATGTTGATCGCTTTGAAGATCTAGAAGGACATGGCGATGAGATCAGGTAGTGATTGCTAGCCAGATGGCGAGCGGAATAACGATCCACGAGAGAACCAGGAGAATGATCGCGTACACCGCAAAGTTGTAACTCTCATCACGAGGCGGTTTGCCTGCTGCTCCGATTGTTTCCCACAAGGCCTTGAGCGGTTGGTCCGTGGACAACCGAATTCGTCGACGAGCCACGCTTGCGCTATAGAGCGCCACCCATGACAAAGCACCTAAGACAAAGACCACCGCGATGCCGAGTGCGATAACACCAATCGTAGAGTCAAGCGCCGAGCGCGCCAGGCTCTGCAAGCCGCTTGCCACTGAAGTTAATACTGCTCCACCAAATAAAAATGTCGGCAGGCCAACAGATTGATTTGCGGAGCCCGCTTGAACACGGCGGGCATCAAGGCGAGCCCTGCGCAACATTGAATGTTCGAGATGTGACCATTCGCTATTGGCTTCGCGCTTTTCATAGAGACCGCAGATGCGTGATGTGACGCGATTGAGGTGACTGCGCACAATCCAACGGGTGACCTGTTGTACAAGCCATTGTGCAACAGGTCGCAATGGTCCAAGCCTCGGCATCTTCGCTGGACGTTGTCCGTTTCGGTCAAGAACCTCGATTGAACGCATCATTATTCGATGTGCTTCTTCAAATCTCTCGGGATGATTGAGGGGCCTTATCGCCGACATCTGAGAAACCATCTCTTGTTCGACGACGCCTTTTCCACCGATCTGTTCGAGGAGTTGACCCTTCTCCTCGTCGGTATCGGCGCGCAGTACGCGTAGAGCATCAATCTGATCAATGAGAAGTTCAGCTGGTCTGCTTAGTGGTTCATCCATCGCCTGTCACATTAGTGTCTGCAAGCTCGGACTGATTACAAAAGGCTAAGATTGTCGGATTATGAAAAGTGTTCGAGAAACCATGCTGCTCAAGGAGTTTCGTGACTTCATCAACAAGGGCAACCTTCTAGCAATCGCTGTTGGTTTCGTGATTGGTGGGACATTCGCGGGCTTAGTAACGGCACTCGTCGAAGACGTGATTATGCCGATCGTGGCAATTCCATTTGGTCAACCGAATTTCGATAAGGCCTTGATTTTGCATATCAATGACGCCGAGATTCGCTTTGGAGCATTTCTGACTGTGGCGGTCACCTTCGTTTCAATTTCTTTTGTTTTGTTTCTGATGTTAAAGGCGTATAACAAAGCGACTGGCTCACAGGCAGCGCCCCCGCCCACAGCTGAAGTTGCTCTCTTGACAGCGATACACGAAGAACTGACAACGATTCGTCAGCAAGGTTCGGCAAAGTGATTCATGTGAAACGACGCAACGTTCTCGTTGTCGCAGGCATTGGGCTTTTGTTGTCACTTGGTTCCTGCGGTTCAGATTCTGGTGATGTGGCCCCGCCAACTGGTCCAGTGTCGGCCACAGTGCCAGGAGTCGGGATACTTCCGAACCATAGTTCTGGCACGGGTTTTGAATCAGTTAGTGAATCATCAACTCCAGATGGGATACGACAACTCACGGTCGGCGAGGTTGCTGTTGGGCCAAGATTGCTGTTGATCGGTGACTCAATATTGGCAGGGTTATCAAGGCGATATAGCAACGATGCGTGTGAAGCTTTGACACCCTCAGGTTGGCAGGTTTCTGTCGAGGCTGAAGTCGGCAAACCTATTGACCTTGGGTTATCGGTCGTGAAGAAAAAACTGCCTCAAGGGTTTGACGCCGCTGTTGTTTTTCTTGGCACAAATTACGGCGCTAAACAAGATTTTTATCAAGAGACGCTGAACAAGATTCTCGATGAACTGTCGCCGCGACCAGTCATTATTTTTACGGTGACTGAATTTAAGCCGATCATTAAAGAAGTTAATATGGTGATTGAGGAAGAGTTGCGAACGCGACCAAACTTATGGTTGATCGACTGGCATGAAATCTCCAAAGCGCCGGGCATTCTCTGGAACGACAAGATTCACCCATCTGTGCAGGGCAACGTGGTGTTGTTGCAAGAACTCGCCAAGGTTTTGGGGACTGCTCCGGGAGCTGAATCTGGCACCTGCTTGAAATCTGAATTCACTGATGATGCGCCTATCGCGAATTTGCCGCCCGTTGTCGGCCCAATTGACACTGTGCCTGCAGGGGATAATACCGAGGTTCCAGGGGAGACAAACTCGGTTGTTCCTGAGGACTCGTCTACGACCACTTCAACCAGCATTCCCTGAACACAGGCATACTTCGCCGGCAAACTATCTTTCGGATACCTGTCACTATGGTTGTGCTGGGGCTTTTGAAGCAACACACTTGGGGGGTGCTTGCGGTCCATGATCTTTCGGTAGAGATTGGCGGTCGTCTCGTTGTTGAAGAGGCGACCTTCACTGTCATGCCCAAAGACAAGGTCGGGCTGGTGGGTCG
>SHUW01000016.1 GCA_009694465.1 Ilumatobacteraceae bacterium | reverse complement strand
TCTGGTTTTTAATTTCACTGAAGATTTTCAGCGTGCGGTCGTTGATCCCTATATCAATGACCACGCCGTCGGTATTACCCCGAATCCCTGCATCGAATGCAATCGCCATCTCAAGTTTGATCGCTTACATGAAAGAGCGTTAGTACTCGGCTTTGACGCTGTGGCGACTGGTCATCATGCGCGAGTTGTGTATGAAGATGATGTCTATCGCCTAGTTCGCGGACACGATATGGCCAAGGATCAGAGTTATGTGGTGCACATGCTTGATCAGCAGCAATTATCACGCACTCTTTTCCCGGTTGGCGAAATGACCAAGACGGTCGTGCGCGAACACGCTGCACGCCTGAATATGCGCACGGCCTCAAAGCCCGATAGCCAAGACGTGTGTTTTATCACGACTGCAAAAGATAACGACGGCCGCAGTGGTCGGGTGAGTTTCATTGGTCGGCGTATTCCGCTGAATGAGGCCGTGGTCGTCGATGAAACTGGCGTTGAATTGGGTTCGGTCGAATCAGTCGAATTAGTGACTCTTGGTCAACGACGTGGAGTTGCTGGCGGCGGTGGAACCAAGCGTTTTGTCGTGGACATTGATGTGCCAGGACGGCGAGTTGTCGTTGGACCAGAAAATCTTCTGCTGACGGATTTTGAATTGGTCAGTGGCGTGGTGTGGAGCGATCAACCACATACTGGGATGGCTCGTGTGCAGTGCAGCGCACATGGTGAGCCTCGTTCGGCGATTCTTTCTCTTGACGAGAGTGGTCGAACTGTTGTCGCCTGGACAGAACCTCAACGACGGATATCGCCAGGACAAAGTGCGGTTTTCTATGACGCCGAAGATCGCTATGTTCTTGGTGGCGGACTGGTCGTACGTTCAGCAGTGTCAATGACGACTCACTGAAAACTCAACTGGTCAGTTCTTGCACGGTGCGTGCCACACGGGTCGGACACACGCGCATCGTTTGAACGTGTAAGGCTTTGCCACCAGGAGTTTTTCGCGTGGCCGCCAAAATAACCTTGTCGAACTCACGAAGTGCAATGGTGATACTTGGTCCGTGACAGCCCCCGCTGAGATCTGCTGCTTCTGAATTCTCGCTCTGAGTTTCAATTCCGATGTGAGCAATGCTTTGTTTCATAAACATGGCAGTTTCTGCCAGTGCAAATGAGTCGTGGATGACCACTCCCGCAGGCACGCCAACGAGCCAACGCCGCGAGAAGCGATGAAAGCGTGATGGCAAGATATAACTCAGTGCCGCTGCGATGACCGCGAAAACTGTTCCTGCAATCCAATTCTCATCATTGAAAAATGAGATTGCTGTGATCGCTGTGCCAATCCATAATGCCCACATCAGACATTGCACGATGACCATATCGGTCGGACAGCGAAGCAAAAACCTTCGCTCATCTCCATAAGCCGAGAGCTGCGCAAAAGCGTTTCCCACCTCGGCACTGAAAACAGTCGAGACACAGATCAGACTCAGCATGACGCTCACTAAAGAACGAGGACTCCAAGAATCCGTCGCAAGAGTGGTGAAAACAACGACAGCAAGGTTGCTGGGTGCGGCTAAACGCAGGCATGTCAGCGCAGTGCAGGATGGAACAAGGATGCACAAAAAAGACACCGCCCACAGCGCCCACAAGGCGATCCGCGTTGCAGTGCCTGCCAGGGTGGCGTAGTCAGCAATGGCTTGATCAAGAAGGGGCACGGTGAGTCCGAGAGAGATGACGCTGACTCTCGCCGCCATTTGAAGACTTCGATTGAGATCCATCTTTGTCGTCAAGGCCATCTTCTAAGCGTTGCCGATTGACCGACCATTTGTGTCATTAGAGAGCGCAAACGGAGAATTGGATAATTGTTACTTGGGTGATGTCTCCCAATGATGGCGGGACATTTGCATCCTGTTAGGAAAGTGTTGTGGGAGGTGGCGAAATGATGCAAACAAACTCGGTCAATAAGCATTTGTTAGGCGGCGTCGCCACGGGCATCGGCAGCCTTCCGCATCGTGATGCGAAGGAGGGTGCCGAATTCGCGCTTCGCGTGACACCTGAATTGCCTTCGATTCCCGCACTCACCCGCCGCTCGCCCAATGAGAGCATGATCGCCATGGCCGTAGCGGGGATCCGCGGCATCAAATTTGGTCAATACAATTCGCCGATTATTGAAGTAGACAAAATTGATCGCCACGCCGACGTCATCACCGATTTTGATCACGATGCTTATGTTGGACTACGGACATTCCTTGAGGTAGCCAAGGGTCATACGGGCCCAGTGAAATGGCAGTTCACGGGGCCGGTGACGTTGGGCCAAGCCCTAGTGCGCATTGGGGTCCCCGCCAGTATCGCCTTTGATGTGGCCGTGCGGGCTGTGCGTACTCACGTCCAAAATATTCATGATTTTGTCGCCGCTGCTCTCCCCGACAGCCCGCAAGTCGTTTTCATTGATGAGCCTGATTTGGCAATGATGATGCACGAGTCGTTTCCGATCGCCCCCGATACGGCGGTTGACTTGATGTCAGGGGCATTAGCGATCATTGAGCGCGATGCCCTGATGGGACTGCACTGTTGCAGTGGTATTGACGGCACTCCGTTGTTGGCCGCAGGTCCAGCGATCTTGAGCATTGAAGTAAGTGACAATGTCAAGAGTTACGCCGGACCGTTGGCGAAGTTTTTGGAAAGTGGTGGGATTATCGCTTGGGGTGTTATTCGCACGGATGCCCCGATTATGGGTTCAGCTGATCGTTCGTGGAAGCAATTGGCTGCTCTGTGGTGCGAACTCGTTCAGCAAGGTTGTGATGCTCAGAGGTTGCGTCAACAGTCGCTTGTCACGCCTGCCTGTGGATTGGCGAGTTTCAGCGAAGAGGTGGCTGAGCAGATTTACGCTCAGGTGCGCGATATCGGCGAAAGAGTACGAACCCAGGCCCTTGCCACACGTCTTAACATTGGTGCCTAGACCGTTGTTTCACCCCCGATCTAGAATGGTCATGTGGGCGACCAACTACATCCAAGATCGCAGGCGTTGTGAAAGAAGATTCCATTCAACGCCATAGCGAATTGGTGACCCTGATCGCTTATCACCGTCAGCGCTATTACCAAGACGCTGTACCTGAAATCAGTGATGCAGAATATGACGAACTTGAAAGTGAACTACGAGATCTCGAGTTTGCTTTCCCTGAACTGATCACTGCGCAATCGCCCAGCCAAACAGTGGGCGGGGGAGTCACTGAGACATTTTCTGCAGTCGTTCACCGTGTCCCGATGACGAGCCTGGACAACGCCATGGATGCAGATGAGTTAGTCGCTTGGGGCGAGCGAGTCCTCAAAGGTTTACCTTCCGACTCAATGGTGCAATTCGTTTGTGAACTTAAAATTGACGGACTCGCTATGAGTATTCGTTATGAAGATGGCGCTCTCGTGCAAGCGGCGACGCGCGGCGATGGTCGCATCGGTGAAGATGTCACTGCCAACGTTGCCACCATTGCTGTGATTCCAACAACATTGATCTCTGCTTCAGGGGCATCTATTCCGCAGGTTCTTGAAGTGCGCGGTGAGGTGTATATGCCGATTGATGCTTTTGAGAAGTTTAAAGCATTCAAGGAATCTGAGAACCTTGTGAGAAGTGCGGCGGGTAAGAAAGCCGATCCCGTGCCCGTCAATCCGCGCAATGCCGGAGCGGGAAGTTTGCGGCAAAAAGATGCGACAGTCACTGCTGGACGAGGCCTTGCTTTTTGGTCATACCAACTTGGTGAAGTGATTGGTGGCCCAGACTTCATATCTCATGATTCATCATTAGATTTTCTGCACGATTTTTCCTTTCCTGTCAATCCGAATATTGAGGTGGTCGAGTCTTTGGCGCAAGTCATAGAGTTTTGCCAAAAATGGCAAAAAGATCGACATCTTTTGCCGTACGAGATTGATGGCGTGGCAATCAAAGTGAATGATTTGCAGCAGCGCGAAACTTTGGGTTTCACGGCACGCGCCCCGCGCTGGGCAATCGCCTTTAAGTTTCCTCCCGAGGAACGCACAACGTTATTGAAAGATATTCAGATCTCTGTCGGACGAACTGGTCGAGTGACACCATTCGCGGTTCTTGAATCAGTCTTCGTGGGTGGTTCCAATGTGGCAATGGCGACCTTGCACAACGAAGATCAAGTACGCCTGAAAGATGTCCGACCCGGTGACACGGTGACTGTGCGTAAAGCTGGAGACGTTATTCCCGAGGTTGTGGGGCCGGTTCTTGCGCTGCGCCCCGATGGTCTTGAGCCATGGGTTTTTCCTTCGGTGTGTCCGTGCCCGATCAAAGGTGAACTTCTTCGACCAGAGGGTGAGGTCAATATGCGTTGCGTGGAGACCGATTGTCCGAGTCAACGTGATCAGCGGATTATCTATTTTGCTTCTCGCGGTGGCATGGACATTGAAGGTCTTGGTGAGCGAACCGTTTATCAACTTTCCGATGCCACTCTTGTGGGTGATCCAGGAGATATTTATTCTCTGACAGTTGAACAATTGCTGACCCTTGATGGCTTTGCGCAAAAGGGTGCGGAAAAACTTGTGGTCGCAATTGATGGTTCAAAAACTCGACCGTTACCCAAGCTTCTCACAGCCCTCGGCATCAAGCATCTTGGACCGGGAGCCTCCGAAGCATTGGCCACGGCATTCGGAAATCTCGATGACATCATGCAGGCGACCGAAGATGATCTAGCCACCGTTGATGGGGTTGGTGGTGTCATTGCGGCTTCCTTGATCTCATGGTTCGCGAAGTCAGAGAATAAAAGCTTCATTGAAAAGATGCGTACTGCTGGTGTTGAGTTTGGCAATGTGCAGATTTCTCGACTGCCACAAAACTTGGTGGGAAAAAATATTGTGGTGACTGGATCATTGATTGATTTCGATCGTGAAGGTGCGGAACGGGCGATCAAAGATCGAGGCGGGAAAAGCCCAAGTTCAGTGTCGAAGAAAACATTCGCAGTTGTTGTCGGCGGCGAACCGGGAGCGAGCAAGTTGACCAAGGCTGAAGAACTCGGCATACCGATCCTTGATGAACTTGGTTTTCAGCACATTCTTGAAACTGGCGAACTTCCGCAGTAGATCAGAGAACTTCGAACGTCCATGTGAAACTGCGAGCCGAGTTGCGTCCGTCTTCAATTCTCCAATAGAGGATTTCAACTTGGTGTATGCCAACTGTGTACGACTCGATCACGGCACCCTCCGTAGGCTCAAAGCGAATTCGTGAGTTGCCTTGATCGTAAATAGCAGTGGGTGGCAAAGCGATTTGCTCACCAGGTTTCACAATTTGGCTTGCTAAGTTGTCAAGTCGTTCAGTTGGAATTTCAATATCATCGAGAATGAGGACGGCCTCATAGCCATCTTGTAGATCAACATTGACTTCAGTCTGTGACAAAACTTGGCGATCATTAGGCGCAGGAGAAATATCAATGATTGCATCTGGGTAACCAAGTGCATCGCGTCCAGTCGTAGCGGAGTTCACACCCAAGACGATAAGAAGCACGCCGATGCTCAGTCCGAGGCTGATCACCAAAGTCTCAATGTTGATCCGTCGCCGACGAGATGGTGCGACTGGCAGGTCGTGGTCATTATTCACATCGCTATTCTGACTGCTAGAGCAGGGTGTTTGCACTTTCTGTAGGGGGCGACCGTCACACATTCCTGACAAACCGATAGTTTTTAATGGATGTCTGTGTTTGAAAACCATGATCCCGACTCGCTTATCGGCTCAGTTCTTGATAGTCGATTCAGGCTCGAGACCGAACTTTCACGAGTCACCGCCTCGACGACCTATTCGGCGACTGACTTGCTCTCCCAGTTGACCGTCGTACTTCGTCTTTTTTCTGCTGAATTCACCATCGGTAATGGAGTGGCTTTGTTGGAGCAGGCCGCCGTCATGCGTCAGATTGATCATCCCCATATCGTCCGCCTGACAAGTTTTGGGCGTACCGCAGTGAAGGGGACTGATCGGGTCTACGTCGTCCACGAGCAACTACTTGGCGGTTCGCTGCAAGACATGATCGATCGCAACCGTCTGCTGACACCGAGCCAAGCGCTCGTTGTAGGCGTTGAGGTGTGTCGAGCTTTGGATTACGCCCACAAGCGGGGACTCGCACATCATGATCTTCGTCCTTCGGTGATTATGTTCGGCGAAGATGCTCGAGTTCGTGTTGCTGACATTGGTATTTCTTCGGTGATCGCCGAGTCTGCATGGGAGGACAACGCGATGATCTCCCAAGAACGAGCGCGGTACTGCTCTCCCGAGCAGGCTCTCAGTGAGCCCTTTGATGAGAAAGCCGATACGTACGCATTGGCATTGATCTTGGTTGAATCGGTGACTGGCATGGTGCCATTCCTGGCAGATTCCGTGGTCGGAACCTTGAGCGCTCGAGTTGACAAATTGTTCCCCGTGTCGGCAGACCTCGGCGGACTTGCCGCAGTTCTTGATAAGGCAGGGCGCAGTGATCCGATGGACCGCTCAAGTGCTTTAGAAATGGGTAGGGCACTCGTACAGGCAGCCCCGTTATTGCCGCGTCCAGCACCAATCCCAATTGTCTCATCAATGATTTTCGGTATGCCGCCTGAACCAGATCGTTCAAATGAAATTCCCCGTGGTCCACAAACAGACCACTGGAGCGGAACACAAGTTATTGATCAGCAGATGCAAGATGAAGCAACGACCGATGTTGCAACAGCAACTCAGCAGAATCCGTTGATCGGTCGTTGGATCATGGCAGCACTGGCCGTACTAGTGCTGATCACTGGCGGCTATTTCCTATTCAATACACTGCAAAAAGAATCTTTCCCAGTGCCTGATTTGATGGGTCTTGAGCAAGGGCAAGCGACGAATTTGGTGACTGAATTCAAATGGAAGGTCGTCACTGTTGAGCAACCTGACGATCTCATCACCGTTGGATCTGTGATCCGAACTGAACCAGAGAATGGGAAAGATTTACAGTCCGGCAAGAAACTCACTTTGATTGTGTCAACGGGTCCGCCCCCTGTACCGCTTCCTGAATTGAAAGGTCTTGATGCTGCAACAGCGATCGCGACTTTGACAAATAGTGGATTGAAGTTAGGTGCTGAAGCCCCAGAGAGTGATGAAGATATTCCAGCGGGAATCGTTCTGCGCTGGGAAGTTTCGTTGCAACCGAACCTTGTTGCGGGACAAGAAGTGATTAAGGGCTCTGCCGTTGATATTTTCGTCTCCGATGGTCCGGCACCGCGGGTTATTCCCGATCTCACGGGTCTCACTCTTGAAGCCGCAACCACGATGTTGAATGATCTTGATCTCACCCTCAACCGTGCCGATGATCAATTCTTCATCATGGTGGAACTCGGCGGGGTCGGTAGCCAGTCACCGTTGCCAGGAGAATTATTGGACCGCGGAAAAGCTGTCACCGTCTCAATTTCTAAGGGTCCAGATTTGCTCCCGGTTCCTCAGTTGAAAACATTGAAGATTGATCAGGTCCGTCTTGCCGTCGTCAACGCAGGCTTCACCTTGGGCAAAATTAGGGGTGACACCAAGGGTTTCCCAATCGCCATTCGCTGGGAAGATGAAGTGGTGACTGCTGGTCAGCAGATACCACGCGGCAGCGTTTTGGACATCTTCTACTACGGATCGTGACAGGCTTTCTCGGCGCTGTACGAGAACGCCTAGGCTGAACTTCACTGACTTGAAGGAGTATGACCATGGGAACACTTGACGGACGCGTAGCGATTATCACGGGAGCAGGGCGTGGCCTTGGGCGCGAGCATGCTTTGTTGTTCGCATCACAGGGAGCCAAAGTCGTGGTCAACGATCTCGGTGGTGCCAATGATGGCTCGGGATCAGATATGACCCCTGCGCAGCAGACAGTGGCCGACATCAAAGCCATGGGCGGCGAAGCGATCGTTAATGGCGACAACGTCGCTGATTGGGCTGGCGCCAAGCGAATGGTTGATAGCGCCATTGAAACATTCGGCGATCTCGACATTCTTGTGAATAACGCTGGTATCTTGCGCGATCGAATGTTGTTCTCGATGGCTGAGAACGAATGGGATGCAGTAATTGAAGTTCACCTCAAGGGTCACTTTGCTCCGACGCATCACGCATCTGTTTATTGGCGTGAGCAGGCTAAGGCGGGAGTCACTCGGGCGCGCAACTTGGTGCACACCAGCAGTACCTCGGGTTTATTCTCGAATCCGGGTCAGGCGAACTATGGTGCCGCCAAATCAGGTATCGCCACTTTCAGTCAAATCTGCGCCAAGGAACTTTCGCGTTATAACGTTAAGAGCAACGCCATTGCACCTGCAGCCCGCACTCGTTTAACGATGGCTACTCCAGGTCTTGAAGATGTGATGGCTGCTAAAGAAGGTGCCTTTGATATGTGGGACCCTGCAAATGTGAGTCCACTCGTGGGTTACTTGGCATCTGAGTTGTGTGAATTCAACGGCGAAACTTTTTTCGTACAAGGCGGACAAGTGACACGCGTTCAAACTTGGGTGATGGCCGAAGAGATCAACCAAAATGATCGTTGGACCATTGAAGGTCTTGCGACTGCGATGAAGGCTTTAGCTCCAAAGAGTTGAGGCCTGGGCGAAAACGCCCGTGACGCAACAGATAAAAATCACTCAGTGATGTTTTTGATTTCTTCGGCAATCTTGGCCGTGATATCACTCTGAGGAATTGACGTTTGCATCGCCATCATCTTCATCATGTCTCCAGCAACTTTGATCTTGCCGCCCATGAAGGCCTGCATCGCTGCTGCTTGATCATTGAGACCAAAGATCGCCCGCGCCGTCGCCCAATCGGTGGTGACCGTTGCATCTGGATTCTCTAGTGCGCCCAGTTCAACTTCCATCTCACCCGAGGAGGTGTCCATGTAAGCCAAGATCGTGCCATCACCGAATGGCACATCTGTGATCACCTGGTTGATGCGAATGACCGCAGTGATTTTTGGGGCTTGGCCGGCGTAGTTGGAGCGGATCGCCTTAGCGGCGTCCATCCATGTTGTGGAGAGAAAGGGATAAGTCATGTCAGGAATCTTAGTCCTGCATCAGTCCTCGGAGCGCAGCCTGATGGTACTCGTGGAGACATCGCTCAAAAATGGGCCGTCAATCTCGAATCCTGCGCCCGAACCACTGGGCAAACGCACCTGACCAGACTCCAAGCGAATGGACTGCTGGACAATGTCTTGTTTCCAGAATCGTTCCGAGGCCGAAATGTCGCCCGTGAGGGTGAAGTTTGGCAGACCCGCAAGGGCCACGTTCATGGCTCGTCCGATGCCAGTTTCCAACATCCCTCCGCACCACACCGGCACCCCGCGTTGCTGGCAGACATTATGGATTCGTACAGCTTCAAGATAACCGCCGACTCGACCTGCCTTGATGTTGACGATTGAGCAGGCCCCGCGTTCAATGGCGTCAATAGCCACCTGTGAGGAGACGATGGATTCATCAAGACAAATCGGTGTCCTCACTTGGCGGGCAATGAGCGCGTGTCCCGTGATGTCATCTTCGGGAAGGGGTTGCTCAATGAGTAACAGATTGAAGGGATCAAGTTGTGCCAGTAGCGGACCATCCTCGCGCGTGAAAGCGGTGTTGGCATCAACTTGTAATGGCACCTGATCACCGAAAGTTTTTCGAATGACGCGGACGGGTTCAATGTCCCACCCAGGTTCAATTTTGAGTTTGATACGCGCGTAGCCCTCATCGAGATAGCCACCGACTGTGGACACGAGTTCGTCAAGTGAGTTAGCGATACCAACCGATACACCTGAAGGAACGAGTTCGTGGATAGATCCGAGATGGGAGGCTAATGAGACATTGTTTTCGCGAAGTTGAGCATCAAGAATCGCAGCTTCGAGAGCAGCCTTAGCCATGCGGTGGTCTTTGACAGGTCGAAGAATCTGCGCCACATCATGGGCGGACATTGCTCTGCTCCGAAAAGCGAATAGACGCGGAATCAAGTGATCAATCATTACTTGCTGGGAACCCTCAACATATTCATTGGAATAGAGGGGTTCGTTTCCAGAGACACATTCGCCCCAACCGACAGCATCGTCGGTTTCCACGCGCACTAATAAAATATCGCGATGAGTCTCAGTACTAAATGATGTGCGAAAAGGGGTCACCAAAGGCAGGGAGATTCTCCGCAGTTCAATCGAGCGAATATTGATTTTCTTCAGATCGTCAATCATCACTTATCTTTCGACTCAGAACATATGAACCATCGCTGGTAAAACTGCAAATCTCGTGGGTGATCAAAGCATCACTGAGTTGCTCTCGCATGGTACGTCGCCAATGGCGTGCTGCCTCAGGATCAGTAGTTCGCAGTGTCACAATATCGGGTGGAGTTGGGATCAGTAATGAAAGCGCATTCGGGGCAGGTTGTCTCCGTGAGGGCCGAATGTCCCACCGCGCGAGAAGTCGGTCAGTCTCATCGTCACCGTTGATGTCATCATTCAGAGGTCCGTAAAAATTCTCATGAAATTCAACTGCTTCGGCACCTAAGTGGGCAATATTGAACCAGGCATTGCGTCGCACTAGTGGGTCGAAAGTCCAAGTAATAGCGGACAAGTCGTTGTCAATGGCCCACTCTCGCTGATGTTGTTTGATGAGGGTGCCGATGCCTGTATTTTGCATGCCAGGCAGCACTCCAGTGATGTGCGAATGCAAACACCAATCTCCGCGATGGCGAGCCAACATTCCAAATGAACATCCGATCATCAAGCCATCGGGTGAATATGCGCCGGCGATATAGCCCCCACAATGCGATAGGGCCATCAGATAATCCGAACTAACCATGTTGGCTGCGTTTGCCCCCCAGACTGATTGGGCGGTCGAACGCAGATTGTCCATGTCGTCGAGTCCGGTGAGGGGACGAATGGTCGTCAAGGGCATGAAATGAGCCTAGAGGGTGACAAGAAACCCCCTGTGACGAGAGTTTTGAACGAAATGTCAAATGCTTTCGTCAGTAAGCGCTCTCAGAGACCAACATGATGGGTACCTATGGCACGCATACTTGTCTCCGAAGAAATCGCCGATGGTGGTCTTGACCGTCTCCGGGCCGCTGGACATACCGTCGATGTTCAACTGGATCTCACTCCTGAGACACTCTTAGTGGCTCTCAAAGGGGCTCATGCGCTGATTATTCGCTCAGCCACACAGGTGACTGCAGAGGCTCTAGAACATGCCGATGAGTTGATCGTGGTTGGTCGTGCAGGTATCGGCCTTGACAATGTGGACGTTGAAGCCGCGACCCGACGCGGTGTGATGGTTGTCAACGCTCCACAGAGCAACATTGTTTCTGCCGCCGAGCACACCATGGCATTGCTGATGGCCTCAGCGCGCAATGTGCCCCAGGCGCATGCTGCTCTGAAAGCAGGACGTTGGGAACGTAGCAAATGGGAAGGCGTCGAACTCGCCGACAAAACCCTCGGAGTGATCGGTCTCGGTCGCATCGGAAAGTTGGTCGCTCAACGCGCTTTGGCTTTCGGCATGCGACTTGTGGCTTACGATCCATTCGTCTCCGAAGAGCGCGCTCGGCAGATGAGCGTCGAAATGTTGAGTCTTGATGAAGTGATTGCCCAAAGTGATTTCATTACCGTGCACTTGCCGAAGAACAAAGAGACCAAAGGAATTATCGGTCGCGAGGTTCTTGCCAAAGCAAAACCAAATCTGCGCGTCATCAACGTGGCTCGGGGTGGCATCGTTGATGAAGCCGCTCTCGCTGACGCAGTTCGCTCGGGCCAAATTGCTGGAGCAGCGTTAGATGTCTTTGATGTTGAGCCATGCACAGACAGTCCATTGTTCGCCCTGGACAATGTTGTCGTGACGCCACACCTTGGAGCCAGTACCCGCGAGGCGCAAGATAAAGCTGGTGACACCATCGCCGATATGGTCAAGTTGGCTTTGGCTGGCGATTTCGTGCCGTTTGCAGTCAATGTTTCAGCGGCTGAAGCCAATGAAACATTGCGTCCGTACTTGCCTCTCGCCGAGCGCCTCGGTCGTTTATTTGCGTCCCTCGTGGGAGGCATGCCCAAACAACTGGAAATCATCGCCGAAGGCGAAATCGGTCAGTACGACAATCGTATTTTGAGTCTGAGTGCCCTTAAGGGTTTCTTTGGTGCATTGAGCGATGAGCCCGTTTCGTATGTCAATGCTCCGCAACTTGCGAAGAACGCAGGCGTTGAAGTGCGCGAAACATCTGGGAGAGATTCGCACAACTTTGTCAATCTGATCACTCTGCGCACGGAAGGTCACAGCATCTCTGCCACCCTGACAGGTCGCAACAGTGAGGCACGCTTGGTGATGATTGAAGATCACGCCACTGATGTTCCGCCAGCCGCAAACATGTTGGTGGTACGTAACGACGACCGACCAGGTGTCATTGGCGTTGTGGGAACCGTGCTGGGCAATGCGGGCGTGAACATCAACAATATGGATGTAGGTCGAAGTCCAACGGCAGGTACGGCGTTAATGGTTATTGCTCCATCGGGAGCGGTGCCTGAGTCAGTCTTGGCTGAGTTGCGGGCAGCACCCGGAATTATCAGCGTTCACGCACTAACAGCCTGAGCAATTTCATCGCGGGTGGCAATGGCCACGCGTCGCGCCTCGGCTGCAAAATCATGTCCTTTTGAGGCATACAGGATGGCGCGCGATGAGTTGATCATCATCCCAGTGCCATGCGAATCACGACCGGCGGCGACAGTTGCCGCGACATCTCCACCCTGAGCGCCAATGCCGGGTACTAACAGCGGCATGTCGCCGACGATGCTGCGCACTTTTGCTAATTCGGTTGGGTAGGTGGCACCCACAACAAGGGCAATCTCACCCATTTTGTTCCAACGATCATTGGCCATCTGCGCTACTCGCTGATAGAGCGGTCCACTGCCCGTGTCCAACATCTGTAGATCCCCACTACCGGGATTCGAGGTGCGACAGAGCACGATCACGCCCTTACCTGAGTGTTCCAAAAAGGGTTCAAGAGAATCTGTACCGAGGTAGGGATTGACGGTCACCGCATCTGCTTGATAACGCATAAAGGCTTCGTGCGCGTAGCGCTCTGCAGTGGGCCCAATATCGCCGCGTTTGGCATCGAGAATCAGCACCACATGCGGGTGCTGTTGACGGATGTGAGCACATAGCTTTTCCAGTTGTTGTTCTGCTCCAATGGCCGAGAAATAGGCGATTTGCGGTTTGAAGGCACAGACCACATCGGCCGTGGCGTCAACGATCTCGGCGCAAAAGCGAAAGATTGCTTCTGGGTCGTTGGCTAAATGGGAAGGAATTTTTTCTGGATCAGGATCAAGCCCAACACACAACATTGAGCCGCTACGAGCCCACGCTGTCGTCAGTTTGTCGTGGAATCCCACGAAGCGAACTCAGCCTTCAACCGTGATCGCGGCTGTTGGACAGAGATCTGCAGCCTGCTCAACTTTTTCGCGCAGTTCTTCGCCTGGGTTCTCCACCAGAACATAGAGGTATCCGTCGTTACGAACCTCAAAAACCTCGGGGCAGA
This sequence comes from Ilumatobacteraceae bacterium, assembly GCA_009694465.1. Taxonomy (GTDB): domain Bacteria; phylum Actinomycetota; class Acidimicrobiia; order Acidimicrobiales; family Ilumatobacteraceae; genus Casp-actino8. The sequence goes on along the minus strand of SHUW01000016.1, from coordinate 9,340 downwards.
CTTGCATGCACGATCCTGTTGATGCACAGATGTCGTAGTCAACTGAAACCTTCATAGTGTTATCTCCTTGGCTGTAAGCGCACTCTAAAACTGTTCAAACCTTAGTCGGCGATGGCCGCTGTATGGCGTTCGTGAGCCGAGAGAACGGCTCGCAATGAGGCCGTCACGGTGTTTTCATCGGTGCCGACGCCCCACAACACGTCACCCGCTTCGTTGATTGTTTCAACATAGGCCACGGCGCGTGCTTCTGATCCCTTGCCGATTGCATGTTCGGCATAATCCACGACATCGATGTGGGCTTCTAGCCCAGTACGCATAGCAGCGACAAAGGCGTCAATGGGTCCGTTACCTTCACCGCTGATTGTGCGGTGCTGGCCATCAATGACGAGTTGTGCAGTGATCGTGGTACGACCGCCACCACTTGACACGCTGCGCATCTCATGGCTCTCTAAGACGAAGCGCGGGGTCTCGCTGAGATACTCATCTTGGAAAGCCGTCCACATCGTGATCGGGCTGATCTCAGTGCCGAGATCCTCGGTGATGTGCTGAATGTTTTTTGAAAACTCAATCTGCAGACGACGGGGCAATTCAAAGCCATGTTCAGACTTCATGACGTAGGCCACTCCGCCCTTGCCACTCTGACTGTTGACGCGAATCACAGCCTCGTAGGTGCGACCAAGATGCTTGGGATCAAGAGGTAAGTAGGGCACGCCCCACTTGTCGTAATCGGCTGGCAGTTTTTCGAATCCTTTTTTGATCGCATCCTGGTGACTGCCGCTGAAGGCGGTGTAGACCAAGTCACCCACATAAGGGTGCCGAGGATGCACAGGAAGACGGTTGCAATATTCTGCCGTTCTGCGTAATGAATCGATATCGGTGATGTCCAACTCGGGATCAACACCATTGACGAAGAGGTTCATCGCCAAGTTGATGATGTCAACATTTCCGGTGCGCTCACCGTTGCCGAACAGAGTTCCTTCGACACGGTCTGCGCCAGCCATCACTCCGAATTCTGCGGCGGCCACGGCACATCCGCGATCGTTGTGTGGGTGCAAACTCACAATCACACAATCGCGGTTCTTGATAGTGCGACAGAACCACTCAATGACATCGCCGTAAACATTGGGGCTATAGCACTCAATCGTTGCCGGCAGATTCAGGATTAATGGCTTTTCAGGAGTCGGTTGAATGACGTCCATCACTGCTTCGCAGACCTCGATGGCGTATTCGGGTTCGGTCAGGGTGAAACTTTCTGGTGAATATTCGTAGCGAATATACGAACCCACCAATGTGCTCTCAAGTTCTTTGCATTTGCTAGCGGCGCGCACGGCGATGTCTTTGATGCCCTCTTTATCCAAACCGAAAACGACATCACGTTGCAACGGATTCGTTGAGTTGTAGAAGTGCACGATGGCCTGTTTGACGCCCTGCAATGATTCGTAGGTGCGCTCGATTAACTCATCGCGGCTTTGTACGAGAACTTGAATAATCACATTGTCGGGTACCAAGTTCTCTACGATTAACTGGCGCACGAAATCAAAGTCGGGCTGACTCGCCGAAGGGAATCCAACTTCAATTTCTGTGAACCCGATCTTGCATAGAACATCGAACATGCGACGCTTGCGTTCGGGGTCCATGGGGTCAATCAAGGCCTGATTGCCATCGCGTAGGTCAACTGAACACCACAGCGGTGCCTTGGAAATCATGGTGTCGGGCCAAGTGCGATCTTTGAGCACGATCGGAATGAATGGCTGATACTTGGAAAATGCCATTCGGTTTTGGCCGGCATTGACGAACTGAGATGGGTTTTGAGTATTCATGGCGCTCCAGTTGTAGGAAACATCTTTATGTGGTGGGAGTGAAGATCGGTTAGGGCTATGGGTGGGGATCGGCGGAGAAATGAAAAAACCCCGGCGCTGGTGCGCACGGGGCTTTGGCGAACGCGTTATGGGGCGCTCACCCTACGTAAGAAGGAGGCCGATCAAGTTGCTCACACTTGGGACGCTACCCAAACGCGACCGAGCGCGCAACGGTTAGTCACAAAGTCTGTTCTGGCCAATTGCGGCCACGGGGCCCATCGAAGGGCGTTGGGCGGTCTCAGTCGCTGTAGACGGAGGTCAAGCTGGCAAGTTCTGCATCAAGCAGTGCCGACTCGAGCTCAGCAATAACGCTGCGCCAGTCATAGGCAAGACCCTTGCCTGGGTAGGCCTGTTCGGGTGAAAAATCGACGGTACTCACGGTATTCATACTCTGTTGAGTGCTAGGGGTCGAGTTGTTACTCATTGGTCGGACCTCCCGGGTTTCGTCTTGTTGTTGGGGTGTGATTATCACTCTGCTTGTTGGGCCGTAAAGAAACGGACTGCGGGAACCTATAGACATTTGAGGTCAATGTCTATGCTTTTAAGGATATTTTTCGTCTATGTGACATACGCTACACGTACGTGGGAATCCCCAGCGTGCGCTAGGTGTTGACTCAATAGTCCGTGAGAGTCTTGGTGAGATACTCACGAAGAAAATGGAGGACCCGTGATGGGCACAGCAGTAGAACTTTCAGGCGAGAACTTCGCCTCCGTGATTGAGGCAAATGACCTCGTTTTAGTTGATTTTTGGGCCGCATGGTGTGGACCGTGCCGCCAGTTTGCTCCGATCTTTGAAGCGGTGGCGCAAAAGAATCCGACTGGGGTCTTCGGCAAAGTTGATACCGAGGCCGAACAAGAGTTGGCTGGGTCCTTTGGTATCCAATCAATTCCGACATTGATGATCTTTCGTCAGGGCATTCTGATTTTCAATCAACCCGGTGCTCTGCCCCAGCATGCCCTTGAAGACTTAGTCGCCAAGGCCTTAGAACTAGATATGGATGAGGTTCGTCGAGAAATTGAAACCCAGCAAGCGGACCCCTCATAAGGTTTTTAAAAACGGGTCGTGAGCGAGTGCTAGGTTTTGCTTGCCGCTCCCACACAGGCGGCACCAACGACCTGGATGGCTCGAGCTCCACCGCTCGCCTCTGGGTCGTTGACTTTTCTAGGACAAGGCGATCTCGCTAGTTGCGCTGACTTTGACGTTGCCTAGGGTCTAGTTATGTCACAGAAACCTAGCCACGGATTGCCGATAGTTGACGCCAGCGAAGTCGGTATGAGTGCCGAACGCTTAATGAACCTCGATAAACATTTTAAAAAATATGTTGATGAGGACTTGTTATCTGGTTGGGCTGTGACTGTGGCTCGTGAGGGCAAGGTGGCCCATTCAGCCAGTGGAGGCTTGGCCGATCGTGAATCGTCAAAGCCAATCGCCGATGACACGATTTACCGAATTTTCTCGATGACTAAACCGATCACCGCAGTGGCTGCATTGATGTTGTGGGAAGAAGGCTTGTTTGAACTCACTGATCCGGTGTCCAAGTTCATTCCCGAATTCGGCGAATCAAAAGTATTTGAGGGTGGATCATTTCTGCGACCAGTTTTAGGTCCGCAAACAAAGGCCATGGAGATGTGGCATCTTTTCACTCATACTGCTGGCCTGACATACGGATTTATGTATCAACATCCCGTCGATGAGTTGTATCGCCGTGCAGGAATGGAATGGGGTTTTCCGCGCGAGTTGGATTTGGCTGGAGTGTGTTCCCTTCTGGCTCGCCAGCCGTTGTTGTTTCAGCCCGGAAGTGAGTGGAATTACTCAACATCTATTGATGTTTTGGGACGTGTCGTTGAAGTGATCAGTGGGCAACGTCTAGGCGATTTTCTGAAGCAAAGAATTTTCACTCCCCTCGGTATGAGCGACACTGCATTTTATTGTCCAGATGAAAAGCACGATCGCTTGGCTGCCTTGTACTCGGCTCATGCGAGAACGCGATTAGCTATTCGCGCTGATGCCGTTGATCGTGGAACTCACAAGATGCCAGCTGCTGATGGCGGCGGTGGGGGTCTTGTCTCCACAATGGGTGACTATGTGCGATTTGCTGAGATGCTCCGCGGTGGTGGCGAGCTCAACGGTCAGCGACTTCTCTCGCCGCGTACCGTTGAATACATGGGAAGCAATCATCTTCCGAAAGATGCCGATCTCACGGCCTTCGGTCGCCCCTTAGGTGCTGCGAATGACTACGACGGAATCGGTTTTGGTCTCGGAGTCAGTGTCACCATTGATCCAGTTGCCACCAAGACAGCAGGCTCATTCGGCGACTTTGGTTGGGGTGGGGCCGCGGCAACTTTCTATTGGGTTGACCCAGTCGAGGATTTAACGGTGACCTTTATGACTCAACTGATGATGTCGCCACACACCTTTAGTCGTCAACTCAAGCAGTTGGTACACCAAGCCTTAGTCGATTGACGAGTACGATTTCGCCTGAGGTGAGTTGATGTTTCAGCCAATGGCCAAAGATGCTCGAATTTATGTGGCTGGACATGGCGGGTTGGTGGGCAGCGCCTTGATGCGCCGGCTGACTGGTGGGGGATTCACGAATATCCTGACAGCGACCCGAGCGGAACTTGATCTGCGTGATCAGGGTGCAGTGAATACGTGGTTCGCTAACAATCGTCCCGAATATGTCTTTTTGGTTGCTGGAACCGTGGGTGGCATTTTGGCCAATAGCACGCGTCCAGCCGAGTTCATTTATGACAATTTGATGATTCACGGGACAGTGGTTGAAGCCAGTCATCAAGCCAAGGTGAGCAAACTTTTATACCTCGGAAGTTCTTGTATTTACCCGCGTGATGCCACCCAACCAATCACTGAAGAACAACTCTTGACGGGCCCGCTTGAGCCCACTAACGAGTGGTATGCCGTCGCCAAGATTGCTGGTATCAAGTTGTGTCAGGCGTATCGTCAGCAATACGGCTGTGATTTTATTTCCGCGATGCCGACCAACTTGTATGGGCCAGAAGACAACTTTGATCTCACGTCAAGTCATGTGTTACCTGCTTTGATTCGTAAGTTCCACGACGCCAAACAAAGTGCTGGCAAAGAAGTTGAGATTTGGGGAACAGGGAGCGCGATGCGTGAGTTCCTGCACGTTGATGATCTGGCTGATGCTTGCCTATTCTTAATGGAGAACTACAGCGATGAGATGCACATCAATGTCGGCACTGGAGTTGACTTAAGTATTCGTGATCTAGCTAAAAAGATTCGACAAGTTGTGTATCCTGCAGCCGAGTTGAGATTCGACACGTCCAAGCCTGATGGGACACCAAGAAAAGTTTTGGATGTGACGCGCTTAAACAATCTTGGATGGTCGCCGAGTTACAGCCTTGACAGTGGGCTTGCCAGTACCTATCAGTGGTTCTTGGGTCAACGAGACAGTCACACCGCAATGCGCGGTATGAAGTAGTAACGACTCATTAGACCGTTGAACTATGGGTCAAAATGCGATCAGACTGGAAAATTTGATACCTGCGGTTGTGGACCCTCGCATATGAGTGAGCCCGTGACACAGTGTGTCTCACGGGCTCACTCTTTGAGTTTTGGATCACTCTTCGCTGACGCAAGTCGTCAGGACGAGGTTGGTGTGCTGATCTCAGTAAATAGCGCCGATGATCACAGCGATCGTCCCTGCGGACACTAAAAACGTGTAAATCTGGTAGATCATAAATGGCTGTTTGGCCTCAACTTTCCCACCAGGAGTTGCTTTTTCCGCTTCGCTCATCCCTTCTGAGTACTTTTGGCCAGAAACCAAAGCGTTGCTAGACCAGACCCATCCGGTGAAGCTAGTCGTGACTCCGACGAACGCAACGAGAAGTCGGCTGGCATCACTTGCTTCGGCGATGTCGCCGAAGATGATGATGGCCACGACCGCGATGGTTGAGACGATGAATACTGTCGCCATGGTGAATTGATGACGTTGAGTCGACACCAAACGATCTTGGAACTGTTCCATGATGTAATACCTTTCAGTAGTTAAATCGGATCCAGTATCCGCCAAAGTGGTCTTACCGAGTCGGCGTTGCCAATTGGTGGATAGGTTGTGCGCGGAAGCGGCCACCAGCCTTAGTTGAATCTGATTGGCGACGTTGGTATCTCTGGGTACGACTGAGGCATTGGAGGCTGTTGATCAGTTCACCTGACGCGTATGGCCCACCCAGTAAGGCTCACGTAGTTTGAACTTTTGCAGTTTGCCTGTTGCCGTTCGTGCAAGTTCACTACGAAATTCAATGCGTTTCGGACATTTGTAGCCAGCCAACTTGGTTTTAACGTAAGCAATCAGTTCATCTTCACTCAGCGTTGACCCTGGACTCTTCACCACGAGAGCCATGACTAGTTCGCCCCACTTTTCATCGGGAACGCCAATGACTGCAACTTCATTGACTTCCGGGTGTCCGAAAACGGCGTCTTCAACTTCAATGGAGGAAACATTTTCTCCGCCAGAAATGATGACATCTTTTTTACGGTCGCTGATTGCCAAGTAGTTTTCCTGATCAATGATTCCTCCGTCACCGGTATGGAACCACTCGGTGGCATCTGGACCATGGCCGACAGTGCGAATTGCATCGGCTGTTGCAGTTGGTTGATCCCAATAGCCCTCCATGACCACATTGCCACGAGCAAGAATTTCTCCCTGTTCGGAAATCTGTAACTCAACACCCAATGCTGGTGAACCTGCCCGAGATAATTTCTGGGCGCGCTCGGCGGGGGTAAGCGAGTCAAATTCCTCGCGTGTGCGATTCATGGTGAGGAATGGAGATGTTTCGGTTAAGCCGTACAGTTGCACAAACTCCCAACCCAATTCGGTCTCCATGCGTTCAATCGTTTTTGTGGGCGGGGGAGCACCGGCTACGACCATACGCACCCGACCTTGTCCAGGAACTGGTCCGTCCCACGAGGCGGCAGCTTCAAGAACCATGTTCACCACGGCCGGAGCGCCGCAAAGCATTGTCACTCCATGTTCTTCGATGCGCCGTAAAATTTCCGCACCATCAACTTTGCGCAAGATGATGTGTCGCCCACCCATGCCCGTGACGGCGTAGACCATTCCCCAACCATTGCAATGAAACTGCGGCAAGGTATGCAGATAGACATCGCGATCATTGACACCCATCTGCCAACCAAAAGTGGCTGAGTTCAGCCACAGGTTGCGATGCGTCAGTTGAACACCCTTTGGGCGTGCAGTCGTGCCACTGGTGTAGTTGATTGTGGCGGTGGCATCTTCGTCGGGAGTCCATGATGTCGGCTCAATGTCAAAGCGAAGCAGTGCGCTATCGGACTTGGCGCCGATCACAAATTTGAATTCACATTCAACGTCGGCCATCGCCTGTTCAAGTTCGGGGTCGACCAATAACACCCGCGCTCCTGAATGCTCGATGATGTACTTGACCTCTTCTGCTGCCAGACGAAAGTTAATGGGAACCAAGATTCGTCCCGATCCCGAGACACCGAAGAAGGCGGTTAGGAGGCGCGCCGAGTTGTGCGAGATCATCGCCACGCGCTCGCCGACAGCGATGCCAAGAGCATCGAGGCCGGCCGCTTGGGCCCGCGCTCGCTCAGCCACTTGGCGGTAGGTGAGAGAACCCCACGACTCAGCGGGCTGGTCAGGTTCATCCACGACGGCGATCCGATCGGGGTACAAAAGTTCAGCTCGGCGGATGTGATCAACGATGGTGAGAGGAACACGCATGACTCAAAGAGTAGGCAATCTGAGCCACTTGGCTCATTAACGAGGGTCAATAAAGCCCGATATGGCTCGCTTGGCAGATACCCTTGCACTCAACATGAGTGAATTTGCCCCCCGCAAGGGAGCGCCACGGAACAAGCGTCGTCCGCCAGGTTCCGCCGGACAAGAACAAGTTTCCGGCCCCGCGCAACCTTTAACCAGTTTTAACGTTCTCCCGCCAGTCGAAACTCCTACCGGTTTCGCCAAACTCGGCGTACCGCCTGAAGTTGATGCTGGTCTTGCTGCCGCTGGCTTCGCTAATCCATTTGCGATTCAGATTGAGGCCATTCCAGTGGCGATGCAAGGTCACGATGTATGTGGTCGGGCAAAAACTGGATCGGGTAAAACGTTGGCCTTTGGTGTGCCGATGTTGTCGCGCATTTCTAAGAAAGCCGAGCCGATGAAACCCCTTGGCTTGGTGTTGGTACCAACCCGTGAGTTGGCCGTTCAGGTTGCTGAAGTTCTCGAACCTCTGGCGAGTCACTCTGGTCGTCATGTGTTGGCTGTCTACGGCGGCGCAAGTCGTCATCAGCAGGTTGAACACATGGCCAAAGGTATTGAAATCGTTGTTGCCACGCCGTTGCGCTTGATTGACCTTCTGAAGTCAAATGAAATTGATCTCTCTGCCGTGGAAGTAGTTGTACTTGATGAAGCCGATCGCATGGCTGACGATGGATTCACACCGCAAGTTGAGTGGGTATTGCGCCGTTGCACCGGACGCAATCAGACAATGTTGTTCTCCGCCACTTTGGACGGCGATGTTGGTCACTTGATTCGTCAGTTCATGACTAATCCGGTTGAGGTAGCCATTGATGCCGCCACTGACACTGTGGGAACGATGCATCATCTGTGGCTCGCTGTGCATCACATGGATAAAGAGAAAGTTGTGGCTGCCATTGCGCGTGGTGCTGGCAAGACGGTTGTTTTCTGTCAAACAAAACGTACCTGTGATCGCGTCACGGACAACTTGGTTGGTCTGGGCGTTAATGCTGCGGCAATTCATGGAGACCTAGCGCAGCCTGCGCGCGAAAAAGCGATGCGTCGTTTTGCTGAAGGTTCGCTAAGTGTTCTCGTTGCCACTGATGTGGCGGCTCGTGGTATTGACATTGATGACATTGCCGTAGTGATTCACTATGAGCCTGCTAAGGACAATAAAGATTACTTGCACCGATCTGGACGAACGGCTCGTGCAGGACGTGATGGTTGGGCTGTGACTTTGGCCGAATACAACCAGCACACTCAAGTAACAATTCTTCAGCGAACGATGCGGATGCCGATTACGAATTCAATTGAAGTGTTCAGCAACAATCCGATGCTGGCCAATCTCGCCGACTTCCAAGCCGACTAACCACAACATTAGTTGGTGAGCCAGGATGGGCGGGTCGACTCGAAGGAGGCGATCTCGTCAGAGTGACTCATCGTGATTCCGATGTCATCGAGACCGTTCAAGAAACGGTGCTGATTTTGCGGCTCCATAGGAAATGAGGCGGTGAGATTAATGCTCGCCATTTCGACTGTGAGACGCTCCATATCGATAACGATTTCTGTTGCCGCGTCAGCCTCGATGGCGGCCCAAATCTTTTCCACCGCATCAAGTGCCAACGCCACAGGAGCCAAACCATTTTTGGTGCAGTTGTTGCGGAAGATGTCGCTGAAACTCGGTGCGATCACCGCTTCAAATCCGTATTGCTGAATCGCCCACAC
>SHUW01000015.1 GCA_009694465.1 Ilumatobacteraceae bacterium | reverse complement strand
AACCCAGCAGCAACCAACAAGTCATCAGCGACCTCATACATTTCTGCCTGAAGATCGTTATCGGGGTGTCGCGCAGGATCATCGGCCAACGGAGTGCCCGACTCAACCGTCAGTCCATACGCCGACACATGAGTTGGTTGCAATTCGAGGATTGAGCGCACAGTTGCCGACCAATCGGCAACTGATTCGCCGTGGACTCCGTAGATGATGTCCAGATTGATATCCACAAAACCGGCGCGACGAGCCATCTCTAATGAACGATGCACATTGTCAGGATCATGCGTGCGTCCCAGCGATTTCAGGACATGGGTTTGCATTGATTGCACACCGAAACTCAAACGATTGACCCCGCCTTCGATAAATCGCGTCATCATCTCATCGGTGACATCATCAGGGTTGCATTCAATGGTTATCTCGGCATCACTCGTGACCGGAATTCCCGCTAAGACCCGAACCAAGTCCTCTGGTGGGACGCGAGTAGGAGTTCCACCTCCGACGAAGATTGACGTTGCCCTCGGCATTGCGGCAGAAACCGCTCGCTCAATCTCTGTTGAAAGTGCTCTTAAATAATCTTCAATAATGTGATCGCGGTCAGTGAATGTGGCGAAGGCGCAATAATCACAACGATGTCGACAGAAAGGGATGTGTACATACACCCCATAGCCAGCGTTTTCGGTGACTCCCATTAGTTTGACTGCGATGGCTTGAAGAGTATGCCGAGGCTTTCAAGGCGTTTGCCCACATCGTCAGTTGGCGCATTGATCATCGCCGCAATCGCTCGTATGTCATCGTTGCGAACGGTCAGAACCTTGCCGTTAAAGTCGCCGCGTTGGACTTGAATCAGAGATAAAAAGCGCGACAACATGTCAAACTCCTGGCCCTTGAGCATTGCCAACTTCTGCAAATCAATGACTATTTTTTCGCTAACAACAACTGCAGATGCATCGCCTGTCGAGTCATCTCGCGGTAGTAGTTGCTCAATGGCCACAGCGTAAAACGTGGCCAAGCGTCGCAAGCGGGGCAATGAAATCGCCCGCTCTCCGCGCTCATATGCACCCACCACCGACGCTTTGAACTCTTCATGTGATTGAAGTTCAACATCTTGAAGCGACATCTTCTTTTGCCGACGAATTGATCGCAAGCGCTCACCAACTTGGACATTAAAGGCAAGTGACTCAGCATCATGTTCGTCAAAAGTTCTCTCCTCAGCCATGTTGCGCCCTTTGCTCGCTCATCAATACTGCAGCGGCGACGGCGGCGGTTTCTGACCGCAAAATACCGCCTGGCAAACTCACGCGTCGTTGGCTCAGGGCTAACTCTTGGTGAGTAAATCCACCTTCTGGTCCGATCACGATCACAGAAATCGCGGAGTCAATACTTTGACCACCAGGTTCGGCAAAGGCCACATCTGGACCTTGTGAAGCAACGAAGGCTTCTAAGGAAAGAAATACTTTGTGTACCTCAGGAATCGTCACACTGCGACTTTGCATTGCTGCCTCGCGAGCGATCTTTTGCCAGCGGATTTGATTCTTGGATCCTTTGTCTTCGTCCCAGCGCACAATGCATCGCTCAGTGATCAGTGGCACGATGTGCTCAATGCCTAGTTCGGTCAATTTCTGCACCACGAGGTCAGGTTTATCGCCCTTGGTCACTGCGAACGCCACTGTCAAATCACGCGATTGCTGAGGTGCCTCACGAATTTCCGAAGCCTCAATATCCAAAATTGTTGACTGGCGGTATTGGCACATACGCCACGAGCCACGACCATCGCTGGCTGAAACTACCTCACCGCCTCTCAAGCGCAGAACTTTACTGAGGTGATACATATCTTCTTCGCTCAAGACTGGTTGAGCGAGGTCAGCCACGAAAACGTGGGCAGCGGCTTGGCGCCGCTCGTTCATGAGAAAGCCGATTTTATTTTTGAAAACAAACTCTTATCGGCCGGTGCGACTTCTTCACCACGTTGCTGAGCAAACAAGCGTAAAACTTGCGCCTCGTCATCGGTCAATTTGCTCGGCACGACAACCTTGATGATCACTCGCAGATCGCCGCGTCCAGAAGCCTGCAGGCGTGGCACGCCACGACGACGCAACATGAATTCACGTCCTGGTTGCGTTCCAGCGGGAATCAACAGTGTTTCATCTCCATCAAGGGTGGCCAATTCAAGTGACACCCCAAGAGTTGCTTGGGCAATCGAAATTTCAACTTCAGTGATCAGATCAAAACCATCGCGCACATATCGGGCGTGTGGCTTGACTCGTAGGCGAACAAATAAATCCCCTGCTCCCCCACCCCGCTCACCGACTGCTCCGCGACCTGTGAGACGCATCGTTGAACCTGAGTCAACTCCCGCAGGTACATCAACTGCGTAGTTTTTTTCGGTGATCACACGACCTTTACCCGAGCACGGCACACACGGAGTGACAATCACTTTGCCGAAACCGCCGCATCGGGGGCAGGCCGACATGGTGACCATCTGTCCTAACAAACTTTGGCGCACGCGTTGCACTTGACCCACGCCATTACATTGCGAACAAGTAACTGCTTGGGTCCCTGAACCTGCTCCGCTACCTGAGCAGTCCTCACATGCCAAAGCAGTGCGCACATCAACCGAAATGTTGGCTCCAAAAACAGCCTCTTCAAATGTCAGGTCGGCAGTGGTTTCTAAGTCTTCACCGCGTGGCGGACCCGCTGGACCGCGCTGTGAACCAAAGGGGCTTCCACCAAAGAAATTCTCGAAGATATCCCCGAGGCCTCCACCACCACCGAAGAAATCACCGCCGCCGCTACCACCACCGCCACCCGAGACACCTGCCTCACCGAAGCGGTCGTAACGAGCCCGTGAGTCGGCATCAGATAAGACTTCGTACGCCCGAGCCACTTGCTTGAACTGCTCTTCAGCGGCCGAATCACCAGGGTTAGCATCTGGGTGCAGTTGGCGTGCCTTGACTCGATAGGCCTTTTTGATTTCATCGGCAGATGCACCGCGACGGACATCCAAAAGTTCGTAGTAATCAGCCATCATCGTTCTTTTTCTGTCCTGCCTCGTCAGCCTTCGCCGAGTCGACGCCCCAATCGATCTGAGACCACTGCAACGGTAGCGAGGGCTTGACGATAATCCATACGAGTGGGCCCTAAGACACCCACAGTTCCCATCTGTTCGCCATCAACAACGACGGGCGACACAACGACCGAGCAACTTGCCAAAGGCTCAATGCCATGTTCGGCACCAATCGACACACTCAACCCACGATCCAAAATATCGCGCACAAGTGTCACTACTAAATATTGCTGTTCCAAAGTTTGCAGAACCTGACGTACGACATCAACTGCATCAAAAGCCGAGGCCATTGAGGCGGCACCACCGACATAGACAGAATCATCTGCGCCAACATGACTGAGTGCCAACATCGCTCGACGACAAATGTCATCCACACCTTCATCGCCACTTGAGGAGATGTCGTTACTTCCTGACAATCCGTGTCCCATCATCGCCTGCCGAAGATGCACAGTCGCCGCGAGCAGACGCGACTCCGGGATCTCAGTATCAAACTCAAGATGCTCACTTTCAACAGCTCCATTTGACATGACGGCGACAACCATTGCTTGACGCGCTGACAAGCCCACAACTTGCACCGAACGAACTTCGGCCCGCTCAACTTTTGGTCCAACGACGACCGAGGCATAGTTCGTCAGGCCAGCAACGAGATGCGATGTGCGCGCCAATAATTCTTCCATGCGACCGTGCGCTCCGTTAAAGAAATCACGGACTTGGCTGACCTTGAGATCGTCTAGTTGACCTGGCTGACTGAGATGGTCAACGAAAAAGCGATACCCCTGATCGGTCGGGATGCGACCAGCCGAGGTATGGGGTTGAGCAAGAAAACCTTCTTGTTCCAAGAAGGCCATTTCGTGTCGCACCGTGGCCGAGGAGACGTTGATTTCATGCGCGTTGGCGATATGCGATGAGCCCACAGGCTGCCCAGTACCGATGTACTCCTGAACGACAGCACGCAAGATTGCAGTTTTTCGATCATCCAACATGACCCTCACAATCTAGCCCCCCGAGGCCCACTGATTGGGCGCAAAAACCGCCACTTGTGTGTGGCTTTCGCTCCAAAGGGGTTGGGGTTACTCCCGTGCTTTATATCGCGCGAGCGCTTCGTCACGTTCCACGCCATGATCAACAATCGGCGCCACATAACCAAGCGGGACACCAGATCCTTTGCGCTTGCTATCAAATGGCGCATGAATCACCGCCGCTGAGAGACCTGCCAACTCGGGCACGAAACGTCGTACATAGTCACCTGCAGCGTCGTAACGCTCGCCCTGCAAAATGGGGTTGAAGACGCGAAAGTAAGGTGAAGCATCGGTGCCAGTTCCCGCTGTCCACTGCCAACCGTGGGCATTACTTGCGAGATCTCCGTCAACTAAATGTTTCATAAAGAAACGCGCTCCCCATTGCCACGGTAGATGCAAGTCCTTAACTAAGAAACTCGCCACAATCATCCGCACGCGATTATGCATCCAACCCGTCTGCACCAATTCGCGCATTCCAGCGTCAACGATCGGATACCCCGTCTCGCCGCGACACCATGCGGCAAAGCGAGCCTCAGCGATTGGCCCAGAATCATTTACGAGCCCATCAAGCTTCCGATTGAGGTTGCGCCACCCCGTATCGGGAAAACGAAACAGGACATCAGCATAAAACTCGCGCCATGCCAACTCGCTGCGAAAAACATCATGCGAACGATCGGGAAGCAAATCGGCGATGAGTTGACGCGGATGTACTATCCCCCAACGCAAAGCAGCCGACAGGCGACTTGAACCGGCAACTCCTGGTTCATTGCGTCGCTCAACATAGCCATCAAGACCCTCTGCACCCCGCAGGCGGAACTCATTCCATTGATCATGGACGCTCTCCTCGTCATGGGGCGGCAAGACGAAATCAATCTCTGGGCGCAGAGGTGCACCATCAGATCTCACGACTGGAACTCCCAGCCATTGGGGATCACGTGGCGCATCTTGCGGACCATCCCACCCAAGTGCCAGCCAGCGTTTTGAAAACGGCGTGAAAACCGAATACGAGGTGCCATCGTCCTTCATCACTCGACCCGGTGCCACCGCGTACGGAGAACCAACTCCGCGAAGACGCCGTCCCTGGGATACCAATCGTTCGGCAATTTCAATGTCGCGTCTGCGACCGTAGGGGGCAAAGTCTCGCGCTATGTAAACATCTGTTGCGTCAAGTTCTTTGGCTAAATCAACGATGACATCAACTGGATCCCCGTGACGAAACACCAAGGCCCCGCCCATTGAAGCGTTCAGTGCGGCCAAAGCGTCGCACATATAAGCCACACGCGGAGCGCCAGCATTTTTCATTAAGTGCGGATCAACCACAAAAACAGGAATCACGTCGCTGTGTTCAGCCAAGGCCGCTAGCACGGCCGAGTTATCCGTCAAACGCAGGTCTCTCCTGAACCACATGATCGCCCGTGTCATCGTGGACCCCTACAGATCTGGAAAACGAAGACGAATGGCGTTGGCGTGAGCAGGAAAACCTTCAATATCGGCAAGGGTGATCACCGTTGGTGCCAATCGTCGTAAAGCGTCATGACTCGCACGCGCTACTGCAGTGCGCTTGAGGAAGGATTCAACCGTGACACCACCTGTGACTCGCGCAAAACGGTTTGTCGGCAACGAAGCGGGAGCGCCGATGACAAAATTGCCAGCAGAAAATGGAGTGTCTTGCCCAAGCAGAATCTCTCCCGCGTGAATCAACAAGCCGATGACCATTTCTTCACTCTCTGGTCGCACCACTAACTGCAAATGTTCGGGTGCGAACTCGTTCGCAACCTGCGTTGCCTCGCGCAAATCATCAACGAGCACACAACCACCGTTGATACCTAATGAGGCCGCCGCAGCGGCAGCGCGCACCTCAGGTAATGCGGCGATCTGCTTAACCAATTCAATCTCAGTAGCACGCGCAAGGTCGCTGCTGGTCGTGATCAGCAGGGTGCAACTATCCGTACCGTGTTCGGCCTCAATCAACAAGTCGGCAGCGAGTCGCACAGGATCCGCTGAGTCATCAGCAATGACAACACTCTCAGTCGGTCCAAGGGCCATCTGAATCGTCGTACCGTAGCGTTGCACTTCCAACTGCGCCACAGTCACAGGTAACGAACCAGGACCCATAACTTTGACAACTCGTGGAATGCTCTGCGTACCAAAAGCCAAAGCGGCGATACCAGCGGGACCATTCACACGGAATATCTCGCGCACGCCGAGTTCACGGGCCACGCAAATCACGACAGGATCGACGGCGCCGTGTGCACCTGGCTGTGGCGGGACAACGACCGCAATCTTCTGTACACCAGCGACCACCGCAGGCGTCGCGAGTTGAGCCAAGACACTTGGATAACTAGCTTTACCGCTCGGGCAAAACAAACCCGCCGAGGCAATAGCCGAGACTCGTTCTCCGACTGTCAAACCAGGCTCGCTCTCAAAACTCCAGTTGCCAAGACGGCTCAATAACTCGTCGTTGAAACGACGGATGTGATCAACCATGTCGGTGATCGCCACTTTCAAAGCGGCGTCAATCTTTGTGGGCGCCGACTCCCACTCCTCATCGCTGACGCGTAGACCCGACGGCTCCACCGAGACTTTGTCGAATTTCGCCAAGGCGTCACATACTGCGGCATCACCACGATCACGAACATCAAGCACGAGGTCCGAAATTTGCTGACGCAATTCAGGCGAGATCACCTTATTTAAGTCACGGTCAACCAATGCCAGACGTTGAGCCACATCCATCTTGGACCATGTCAAATTGCGCAATACCGACTGTCGAGACATCGCTATCTACAGTACCCGCCCCGATACAGCGAGAGGAGATCGTTTAACGAGCCCACAGCTCAGTCGTCCAACTTTAAGGCAGAAATGAAAACGTCCCCAGGCACCTCAACGCGCCCAATCGCCTTCATCTTCTTCTTGCCTTCCTTCTGCTTGTCAAGCAATTTGCGCTTACGCGAAATGTCACCTCCGTAACACTTGGCAAGAACATCTTTACGCTTGGCCTTCACGGTCTCGCGCGCAATGACCTTGCCCCCGATTGCGGCCTGAATCGGCACATCAAACATCTGCCGT
This sequence comes from Ilumatobacteraceae bacterium, assembly GCA_009694465.1. GTDB lineage: Bacteria > Actinomycetota > Acidimicrobiia > Acidimicrobiales > Ilumatobacteraceae > Casp-actino8. The sequence continues at coordinate 16,056 of SHUW01000015.1, read as the reverse complement.
GGGATGAGTTCCTTCAACTTTTCGCACATCCGCTGACCGTAATGAAAGGCTTTATCGCGATGCACAATCATCGAAAATGCATCGGCGACGATTCCGTTGAGAACGATGTCCACCTTGGCTAGATTGCTGCGCTGATAACCAGCCAATTCATAGTCCAAACTGGCATAGCCCTGCGAACGGCTTTTCATCTGATCAAAGAAGTCAACGACGACCTCGGCAAGGGGAATGACATAGTGCAATTCAACGCGCTCAGGTGAAAGATATTCCAACTTTGACATATCGCCGCGACGCGACTGACAGAGTTCCATCAGGGTTCCGGTGTATTCCTTTGGAGTGATGATGCTCACTCGGAAATATGGCTCTTCGATGTAGTCAATATTTTGCGGGGCTGGAAGATCCGCCGGATTATCTACTTTTTCGACTTCGCCGTTGGTCTTCATCACCCGATATTCAACGCTCGGAGCGGTGGCAATGAGAGCTAAAGCGAATTCACGCTCAAGACGTTCCTTAACGATCTCCATGTGTAAAAGCCCAAGGAATCCACAACGAAATCCGAAGCCCAAAGCGCCCGATGATTCAGGTTCATAGGTCACGCTGGCGTCATTGAGTTTCAGTTTTTCCAAACTCTCACGCAAGTTTTCAAAGTCATCGCCGTCAATGGGATACAGACCGCAAAAAACCATCGGCTTGGGATCGCTGTAACCCGGCAGTGCTTCGGTCGCGGCCTTACCAAAGATGGTCACGGTCTCACCCGAGCGGGCTTGAGCGACTTCTTTAATTCCCGCAATCAGGTATCCCACTTCACCTGGTCCCAATTCCGCGACCGGTGTCGGTACTGGACGACGAACACCAATCTCAATGGCTTCCAACTGGGAACCCGCCTGCATAAATTGCACCCGCGCCCCGGTCGTGAGGCGGCCATTCATCACTCGAATCGAAGACACAACGCCGCGATACTGGTCGTACTGGCTGTCAAAAATCAGGGCCTGCAAGGGCGCTTCGGGATCCCCCGAGGGTGCTGGAATACGTTGGCAAACAGCATCAAGAAGTTCGGGAACCCCGTGACCAGTCTTGGCCGAGATGCGCAAAATATCCGAAGCCTTGATGCCCAAGACATTTTCAATTTCTTGGGCGTAACGATCAGGATCAGCCGCTGGAAGGTCAATCTTGTTCAGAACAGCCACGATCTCCAGATCGCTTTCCAGCGCCAGGTAACAGTTCGCCAAAGTTTGAGCCTCAATACCCTGCGCGGCATCCACCACCAGGACAACCCCTTCGCAGGCGGCTAACGAACGGCTGACCTCATAACCGAAGTCCACGTGACCAGGGGTGTCAATCAGATGCAGGGTGTACCCATTCCAATCCACACGCACGTTTTGGGCCTTAATGGTGATGCCCCGTTCTCGCTCAAGATCCATTGAATCGAGGTATTGAGCGCGCATATCACGCACTTCTACGGCATGGGTAATCTCCAAAATTCGGTCTGAAAGAGTGGATTTGCCATGATCAATATGGGCAATGATCGAGAAGTTTCTAATGCGGGAGATGTCCATGGGGGTTTTGGGGGCGATTCAACCCCCGAAAAAGGAGTGAAGGCGCACTTCAGAGACTATCGTTCCACGGAACCTAAGAGAGTAAACAGCGGTGGTGAGATACGCCTGGCGCTGGTAACCTCCTAGGGCTGTTTCAATCGCATATGAGGTCCCCGTGGCAAATATTAAAAGTCAAAAGAAGCGAATTCTTACTAACGCCAAGAGCGCTGAGCGCAACAAGGCTATGAAGAGTGAGTTGAAGACCCGCGTTAAGACTGCACGGGCGACCCTCGGCACCGAGGCAAACGCCGAAGATGTTCGTCTTGCCGTGAAGCGCATTGACATGGCCGCCGCCAAAGGCATCATTCACAAAAACACGGCCGCTCGTCGTAAGAGCCGCCTGATGAAGCACGTCAACGTCGCTGGCTGACGACTCCGTTCAACTTTGCCAATCTGGCAATCAGAACGTCCATCACAACATCTTCGTCAAGCCCAGTCGAGCCGCGCAGATCCAAATCAGCAGCGGCAAGTAACTCGAAGGCTCGCCGAACTCCGGCACCGGTTAATGATCGAAAAGTCCTCAGTGCTTTTTCCGCGGCAAAGCCCTTCGCTCCCACGAGCGCTTCGGCCTCAGCCAGCGTCGGGACATCAGCAACATCAAGTTTCGCCAAACGTGAATAATGGCTATGTAACTGCGCCATGATTTGTAGAGGGTGACGCTCCCCCGCATTCATCAAACGACGCGCCGCGAGAAGCGCTTTAGCGGCGTTGCCCGAATCAATCCCATCAGTTAAATCCCATGGCTTTGTGTCCCCACGCTCACCCAAAAATGGCTCAAGTCTTTCTTTATTGATGCGTTGATCACCGTATGTCGATTTCAAGGTGGCAGCGAGCCCACCTAAACGCGTCACATCTTCGCCCAGCCAATCAATGAGTAAGGCAACTGCGGGTGCATCGAGTACAAGACCGAGACCCGACAATTGTGTTTCCCACCACTCGCGGCGTTCATTGGCACGCGTTGGTGGAGATGGATCAATCGTTTGCCCACCACACAGTTTGAGTGCAGCCACGATGACCTTGCTGACTCGACCACTGCCCCACTCAATCACCATGTCTGTGAAATCCGGGGGGCCCTGCAAATAGGTAGCCAAGATATCAAGGTCGTCAACTCCGAATGCCGAGACTTTGCGCATCACAATGATGCGCCGCTCGGTGAGGAATGGTGGGGTCATCGCCGATTCAGTTGCGCCAGCCATGATGTAATCGCCATCAAACTCTTCAAGCATTAGTGAGCGATCTTGATCACCGATGAGTTCGCGAGCTTTATCCGACACGGCCTCACTGACGAGAACATCGTCAGAACCATGGAATAGATACACACTCATATCTCTAGGTTGTCACATCGGTGTCGGGGCAACATCGCCCAAAGGCCGAGACCGACCAAGCTGGTGCTCGCCGCAAGGTTGATCCACATCGGCGGTTGCAGGCGTTCGCCAATCGCCGCCACTGTGTCCACCCAACGCACACCGATTCCGAACGGCCACATCAGCACATGGGCCAAAGAAACTGGGGCAAATCCTGCCGCAAGGGCGACTGGCACGCCCAGCAGCATCACGATGCCTGCCACTGGGACAGCAAGCAGATTGCAGGGCACAGACATCGCGCTTGGCCACCCAAAAATCATAACCGACACTGGAAGTACTCCGAGTTGGGCGGCTAAAGACGGCACGATCCAAACCATGAGCCACGGATGCTGAGCCATTCTCGTGCGTTCCAAAGAACGCTTCAAGGGTTGCGAGAGCAAGATCAAGCCCCCACTTCCACCGACAGATAGCCACCACCCCACTGACCACACAAGAAACGGATCAATGATAAACAGACCCAACATTGTCGCCGCCAGAATCTTGCTCGCACTTGAGGTTCGCCCTGCGGCGAAAACAATGGCCGAGATGCCCGCCATTGTCACTGCGCGCACCACCGATGGTTCAACTCGCGTCATGATCGCAAACCAAGCCAAAATCAATAACGTCACAACCAAACGTGGTGAACGCTTGAGACGGGTGAGGACTGGTGCCACGACTGCCAAAATAAATGCCACGTTTTGTCCTGATACAGCAGTGAGATGGGCGAGACCGCTTGAGCGAAATCGCGCGACCATCGAATCTGGCTGCTGAGAGTCATCGCCGTACACCAGCCCAGAGAACAGCGCCCCTTGATCTCCAGAAAGTGTTTGAGCACCGTCGCTGAGCGCGCTGCGGACACGATTAGCTGCCAACATAAAACGCGATTCGAAAGCTTGCGCCCCCTGCTCAATGTCTGACAGCGTGCTCACTTCGAAACGCCCAACAATGTGTCGCACCTCAAGACGCCGTTGATAACGAGAACGCGTCGGTTCACGCTGACCAATCACGGCTAGTGATTCACCAGCCACATGCAGTAGCGCTCGTTTCGCCTTGCTGCCATAGAGCCACGACTCAAAACGCTGCCCAGTAATTTCGCTGACGATTCGCACACCTGCACCAACCGGTTCAGGATCAGTGACCAAAACTGCTCGACCCGTGAATGGGCCCATCTCTGCCGAGTGCACCGCATTCCATTCACTGTGACTACGCATCCCACCCACCACGGCGCAGACGCAGAGAAGCACGAGCATCCAGCGAATTCGGGATAACAAAATTATTCCGGCACCAGCGACGGTGATGATCAACCACCCTCCCCGGGCGCTCCAACTGGTGAAGCCTTTTTCACCTAGCCAAATTCCCAGCAATGTGGCTCCTGCCGCCAAGCCCAAGAAGTAATGCCACGCTGATGCACCCTCAGCGTCGTACTCTTGAACTTTGTGAGTGCCCGTTTGAGTTTGAGTCCTGATGTGGACATCGTTCCCGACGGAGTTGAGTTTCATCGACAGATGGTGCGTCGTCAGGGGCCGCTGTTAGCCATCGCCATTCCTTGCACTATCGGACTCTTGGCGGCCTTGTTGTTGTGGGGTTCGACTTCGGCTCTGCGCGGTGTGCCAGGTTTCATTCTCTGTGTCCTGGCAGTGCCCACCTCCTCGCTGGTCGGCATCCCCGTTATGGGAGGTGAGTTGCGCTGGATCTTGGCAGTGCTCAGCAGTTTGGTGCTGTGGTTCTATGTAGGTCATCTTGCTGCCCAACGCTCCACTCGGCGCGTGGCTACAAGTTGGCTGGAGTGGCGCCGTGAGTGGACCCGTCTGGCAATCGGTATCTGGGCGGGATCATTGCTCGGTTTAGGTCTGGCGGCCACAGTCTTATCCGTCAGCCTGTGAGATCTGCTCATTACTGATGTGAGCACTAGGTAGTGACCATGTCACGCAGAGCAGCAAATTTCGATGGTCCGATGCCTGGGACATCTTGGAGTTCTTCAATACTGGAAAATCGCCCATGTTGATCACGAAAACTTACGATCGCCGCGGCGGTAGCAGGTCCGACCCCAGGCAATAAATCAAGCGTCGCAAGATCCGCGGTGTTGATGTTGATGGGATATGAAATGCCTTCTGCTGGCATGTCTGCGGTTCCGCCGGCGATTGGACCAGATTGGTTTCCTGGGACTTTTTCTCCAAATGCTGGAACGTATATCTGCTGCCCATCGCTCAACGGCACAGCCAAATTAATGGAATTCAAATCAGCAATTTTCGTGCTTCCCCCAGCGGCCCTAATTGCATCCACCACGCGCGAACCAGGAAGGACCATATAGACCCCCGGCTGATTCACCCGTCCAGCCACATGCACGGTCAAGAATTGCGCAATCGTTGTCGTTGTTGTTGCTGAAGGAATGTGTTGACTTTGCGGGACCGTGGAGGCATAAATCAAGGAAGTTTCAACGGGAGTCGGCGGTGAGCGAACTAAAAAATATCCGCCAAATCCAACGACCCCAATACAGATACATCCCGTCAGAATCCTGCCCCAGCCAAGCCACTGCAGGCTTGCTTGAGCGTGTCGCAACAAACTCATGACTGTGCCGACACGCTCTTTCGTCGGCTCTTCGTTGGAGGACGTAGGACGCCACTGTTCCACTTCGCACCATTCTTTATCTACCGCTAGATGTCTCAGTCCATAGGGGCGAGATATTAACGCTGGTGTAGCGGCGTCAGCCTTCGACTGGAGTGCGCCAATGCATGGAGATCACTGCTCGGCGATTGCTCTCGTGCCGTACCTGATCTTCAATCATTGCTTCATCCCATCCCAATAAGGGGCCAGCAATGATCGCGACGCGACGCAGAGTGTCGTCACTTACTGGCCCGAGTGTGCCGATCACCAAACGGCGATCAACGATGTCCGACAATGTGCGCGCACCTTCATCGGCGACGGCGAAGATGATTTGCGCTTCAATATCCAAGCAGTCCGCCACGAGGCGTGCAGAGGAAAGAGGCGATTGCTCGACAATATTTGCAATCCGAGTCCACTCTGTGCCGTACAGCCGAGCAATATGCTCACCAATATCGTGGGGAATGCCCAAAATCTTCATTGAACGAGCAGCATCAACAATAAAAGGTTCTGCATCTTCAGCCCAAGCAAAAGTTCCAGCAGCAGCAGTTGCGCGCGAATCGAAGAATCGAGAATGTGCACCTTTGAGTTCGTTTGCTAGCAGTGCATCAACCATTTCTTCGGCAGTGGCGCGGCCAGTTGTCCATTTGCCACCACCGATTGACCACAAGTTGTCGACTCCATGATCCACATGGTGATACAACTCGTGGGCTCGACTCGCCGAGTAGGTTTCTGTGTCATCGGGTCCATCATCTTTGGAGCCAGAGTCTTTGGCGTGAGTCGCGCGTATTAACGGGCGAACTCCGACAGTTGTCATCTCGACATCCGCAGCGGTCAATTTTTTCTCCTCTGCACGCATTGTGGAGTTAACGGTGTCCAAAATAATTTCAACATCACTCGGATCAACAACAACAGATGACTCATCACCGGCAATCGGTGTATCGGTCGGACCAATAAATGATTTACCCATCCACGGCGAGACAATCACATGACGACCTGACTGAGCGCGAGCAAACACGGCGTCGGTGACTCGACCTGGACCTCCGAGTGGGCGCGTGAGAATGTGCACACCCTTAGAACGATCTACCCCGACCCCAGTACCCCGCGCCAACTTGCCCAATACTTTGTCGATCCAAGGACCAGCGGCGTTTATGACAACTTTGGCAAGCACGCGTTGTGATTCTCCGGATAACAAGTCCGTCACTTCTACGCCCTGAATAACCATGCGATCAGAGTTAGTGGAGATGAAGTCATCAACACGCACGTGGTTCATCAATACCGCTCCCGCAGCAGCGGCCGATTTTGCATAAGCCAACAACAAACGTTCGGGGTGAATATTCAAGGTGTCGTGATATGCGAAAGCACCTTGCAAACCAGTTTGGTCAAGCCACGGAACAGCGGCCAGAAGTCGCGCCCGACTGAGCCAACGCGGGTGCGGTATTCGCAAACTGTCAGGGGCTTTCAAATTGCGGTCAAATGCCAAAGTGTCATAGAGCAGCACCCCTGCACCAATCAGCGCCGTGGGAGGTTTACTCCAGCGCCATGCCGGCATAATAAAGCGAGTTTGTTGCACCAAGTGGGGTGCACCAAGGGCGAGAACTCGTCGCTCACGCAAGCTCTCGCGCACCACAGCAATGTCATATTGCTCAAGGTAACGAATACCGCCGTGAATATATTTCGTGGTCGCCGAACTCGTGCCAGAGCCAAAGTCGTCGCGCTCAAAGAGGATTGTTTTTAAGCCTCGTGATGCCGCTTCCCTGGCTACGCAGATGCCAGTGATCCCCCCGCCAATGATCGCCACATCAAAATTGGTCTCATCAATCGTGCGGGTGAGAGTAAATGCAGATCCAGATGCGTTCATACGGTGCGACACCAACTCAATCGGACATCAGTACAAGCGTGCAGTGAGTTTTTTACGCCACACTGCACTACGTGGATCGTCAAGACCCATGACCTCAAGGATGTCGACGAACTGTTGGCGCGCATCATCATCAAGTTTGACCGAGTCAAGTAATTTTTCTAACTGAGTGTCGTAGTCATCAGGCGGGCGTAACGACAAACGAGCTGCTGCTGAGGCCTTACGCACATTCTCAGTCTCTGGAACACGGGCAAGCAGCGACAGCGCCCCTTCACCTTCGCCACGGGCGGTCAAAATCGTCGCTAAAGCCACAATGGCGATCTCGTTACCGGGTTCAATATCAAGAACGGCTAACAAACTCTGTTCATCACCACGCGCGATGAGAGAAGCGATCTCTTCTTGGGTAGCCGTTGGCAACATTTGCTCAAGGAACTGCGCTATTGCGGCTTCACTCAACTGGCCTTGAAACTCGCCTAAGATTCCACCGTCGCGCAAGGCGAACAATGCTGGAACTGCTTGCACCCGAAACGCCTGCACGATCGAGGGATTGTCATCCACATTGATGCGCGCCAAAAGAATTTTTCCAGCGGTGGCGTTAATCATTCGCTCAACCACTTCACCAACGGCCACGCAGGCATCACTACGCGGTGACCAAAGATAAACCACGACTGGACCTTGGGCTGATCGGGCTAATACATCAGACTCAAAATTTGCTTCCGACACATCAATAGTCATGCCATGACGCTACCGCAGAAGAGTAATCAGCGTGCCCTTGACCCACTGATAACCAAGCAAAACTGCCTAACCGAGAGAACTTCTAGATACCGTACGGGGGGTGAGTAGCCAAGCCAGCGACGAGAATATTCCGGGATTGAATATCTTCAATGTCACTGCTTGGCTCGAAAACAATGTGAGTGGCGCACGTGGGCCATTTATCTTTGAGGTCATCGCTGGCGGCCACTCAAATCTGACTTTCAAAGTCATAAGTAGCAATGGACAAATCTTTGTTCTACGCCGCCCTCCTCTCGGTCATGTTCTCGCCAGCGCACACGATATGGGTCGCGAACATCGCCTCATTTCAGCGCTCAGTACGACCAATGTTCCTGTCGCTCCCGCAGTCGGATTTTGCGAGGATCTCGAAGTCAATGGCGCACCGTTTTATGTCATGGCCTTCGTCGATGGCTTGGTTATTCGCGATCGCGAAAGTTCGGAACGTTTACTTCTCCCCGATGCCCGCCGTCGCGCCAGCGAATCAATCGTGGACACGATGGCAGCAATTCACGCTGTTCATCCGATCTCGGTTGGTCTTGATGATTTGGGCCGTCACGAGGGTTACATTGCGCGTCAACTCAAGCGTTGGTACGGACAATGGAATCAGCAAAAAACACGTGATTTGCCGAGTGTTGATCGAGTCCACGATGAACTCTTATTGCGTATCCCTGAACAAGGTCCAGCGACGTTGGTCCACGGTGATTATCGACTCGACAACTGCATGATTAACTCCAGCGGCCAAGTCATTGCGGTCCTAGATTGGGAAATTTGCACATTAGGTGACCCTATGGCTGATCTTGGACTCCTGATGGTTTATTGGTCTGGACCCGGTGACCTCGATGCAGTACTGACTGGCATGTCCTCAACTGCACCAGGCTTTCTTGACCGCATTGATATGGCGCGGCGCTATGGCGAAGTCAGTGGTCGCGATATTTCACAACTTGATTTCTACGTCGCATTTGCCTATTGGAAGTTGGTGTGCATTCTTGAGGGCGTGTACTCGCGTTATCTCGGTGGCGCCTTAGGCCAACGAGATCCAGCAGAACTTGAGCCTTTCAATCAGCAGGTTCTCTCGTCAGCCAAAAAAGCCGAAGAGATGTTGAGCCGATTGGGATGAGCGATCCAATCCGGGATGTTCAGTTGCATGGTGAGTTGCCAAAACTCAACAGACCAATTTTGATAGTGATGTTGCAAGGCTGGATTGACGCCGCAGGTGCCGCTAATGACACCATGTCATTGATTGAAGGACAAATTGACCCACTTCCCGTGGCGACTTTTGATCCCGATGTTTTTATTGATTATCGAGCGCGGCGACCGACCATGGAAATTCGTGAAGGCCGCAATAATAGTCTTGACTGGCCATCTATTGACCTGTACTCGGGACATGACGCCAATGGACGCGATGTGTTAATCCTCAGAGGTCACGAACCAGATTCGGCATGGAATCGTTTTTCGGCTGCGATTCGCGAGTTATGCCTGAGGATGGATGTGTCCATGATGGTTGGTCTGGGCGCCTACCCCTTCCCCACCCCTCATACTCGAGCGATCAATCTCTCCTGCACAACTCCGACCGTGGAACTTTTGGAAAAAGCTCCGTTTTTACGCAGCACAGTAGACGTTCCCGCTGGCATGGTCGCAGTGCTTGAACAGGTTCTCCATGACAGCGGCATCCCCTCCATCAGCGTGTGGGCCCAGGTTCCGCAATATCTGCCTGGCATGACGTACCCAGCAGCCTCATCAGCACTGCTGCGGGGACTGGTCTCGGTCGCCGATCTCCATTTTGATGGTTCCAAACTTGATCAGGAAGCGGTGATCCAACGCGAACGTCTTGACCGCATGGTGGCCCGTAACTCAGAACACGCCGAAATGGTGGCCAAACTTGAGGCCGCCTATGACGCCCTGATTGGTGCGCCAGCCAATCTCAACAATCAGAGCCAACTCACCGAAAGTGATATCCCTTCAATTGAAGAACTCTCCGCCGAGCTTGATGCATTTCTTCGCGACGCCAACCCCGAGTAGTTTGTGCATATGTCATTTGGCCTAGATGTGCCAAGCATAAAAAACCATGGGGAGTAGTTATGAAAGTTGATGGCGGAATTAGTTCCAACCTGCACGAGGCAATCAACAGTGCCAAAGATGCTGAAGCCGCTGGTTATAGCGGGGCATGGACTGCCGAAACCAGCCATGATCCATTTCTTCCGTTGTTGATGGCTGCTGAACACACCACCACACTCGAAATCGGAACCTCAATCGCTGTCGCTTTTGCACGTAGTCCGATGACGCTGGCCAACACCGCATGGGATCTTCAGGCTTATTCGCAAGGTCGGTTTATTCTCGGGCTTGGTAGCCAGATTCAGCCACACATCACTAAGCGTTTCAGTATGCCGTGGAGTAAACCAGCACTTCGGATGCGCGAAATGGTTATGGCTATTCATGCGATTTGGGATGCTTGGCTGACTGGTGAACGACTCGAATTTCGCGGTGAGTTTTATACGCACACTTTGATGACCCCAATGTTCAGTCCAGCGGCATCCGATATGGGTTCATTTGGTCCACCAAAAATCTTCCTCGCGGGTGTCGGCGAGCTGATGACTGAGGTGGCCGGTGAAGTCTGTGATGGATTCATCTGTCACGGCTTCACTACCGAAAAATATCTCCGTGAAGTGACGATTCCAGCACTTGAGCGCGGTCGCGCAAAGGCTGGCAAGACAATGGACGGCTTTGAAATCGTTGGTCCAAGTTTTGTCGTCAGCGGTAACGATGAGCGCGAGCTTGAACGCGCCTCCATTGGCACACGCAAACAAATCGCTTTCTACGGTTCGACCCCCGCCTATCGCCCAGTGCTTGAACTCCATGGTTGGGGAGATTTACAAGATCGCCTCAATGCGTTGTCGAAACAAGGTCAATGGGATGAGATGGGGACTCTGATTACTGATGAAGTTCTCAACACTTTCGCCGTCGTCGGTGAACCAGAGCGCATTGCTCCAGAATTGACACGGCGATACGGAGATGTCATTCAACGTATCTCGTTTTACGCCCCATACAAATCTGATCCAGAGCGTTGGAGCAAGGTGATGGCCGACCTGCAGTCGGCTTAATTCACACTTCAATTACTCGCTGAGTAATTCAAGTTCCCCAGCAAGATACGACTCGCGACATTTCGCGCGCTGCAATTTGCCGCTACTTGTCTTGGGCAGTGTTCCAGGGCGCACCAGCATGATGTCACGAGGTGGTAGACCAGAAACCTCTAATGCCGAATGGTGAATGGCCCGCCGAACTGCAGTGAGATCTTCGGCCTTCACTTCGGCCACGACGATCACTGTTTCTTTACCCTTGTATCCGTCCACACCGAAAGCGATGACATTGCCTGCCCGCACGCCATCCAATTCCCCGACGGCGCGTTCAATATCTTCGGGGAAGACATTGCGGCCCCCAACGATAATGACATCTTTTATTCGGCCGCAGATAACCAATTCTCCATTCAGCAAATATGCCAAATCGCCAGTGCACAACCATCCTTCGTGGAACATACTTGCCGTTGCCTCGGGACGCTTGTAGTAACCAGGAGTGACACTGGTTCCTCGCAAGAACAATTCACCAACGACGCGTTCTGGAAGTGTCTCGCGAGTCATCGGATCCACAATTTTCATTTCTAATCCGGGAACAGCGTGACCCAACAAAGGCAGGCGTCGTATTGTGACATCGTCTTGATGTGATTCATCAACAACAACGGGAACAGCAATGCGGTCGCGCTCCATTGCAATGCGATCCACCGTGTCACATACGAGACCGCGATACCTCGGTGGGAACGCACCTCCAATGGCAACCTCTGCCATACCAAAGGCAGGGAAAATACTTCCAGCCGATAACCCGAAAGGTTCGGCGGCACGCACAAAGGCTTCCACCGCTTCTGGGTCTACTGGTTCAGCACCAGACAAAGCCAAAGTCAAAGATGAGAGGTCGAGGCCACTCATGCGCTTGAGGGCGCGCGTCGCTAAGACCCAAGCGAAGTTTGGTCCAGCCGTAGCGGTACCTTTCCAATCACTAATCCACTCCATCCAATGTCCAGGATGAGCCATAAAATCTTGAGGAGCAGCTTGCACTAAGTGCACTCCGTTCATCATTGGCAATGCCAAAAAACCTACTAAGCCCATGTCGTGATACAGAGGCAGCCATGAGACCATCACTTCGTTGGCATCAAGTTCGGCGGCAGCGCAACTGGCGTCAATATTGGCCGTCAACACACGATCAGGGATCATCACACCTTTGGGCTCGGCAGTTGAACCACTCGTGTATTGCAAAATCACTAAGCGCTCGGGATCATCAGCGGGTATTTCCAGTCGATCTCCGTTGGGCTTTCCTTTTCCGGGCATGACTGCGCCCATCGGCAGTGTGGGTGGATCGCCAGGAATGGTTTGATAAAAGTCTGCCAACTGATCATCAATCAACACCAACTTGGCTTCACCGTGGCGAATACGACTCCGCGTGCTATCCACAAAAGCATCCAGCGATGCCATCCGCATCGGTAACGGTAAAACCATGCTGGCAATACCTGCCATCCAACATCCGCGCACGATCGTCATCAGTTCGCGACTAGTTGGTCCCAAGATTGCTACGTGATCACCTGGTATCAGACCCAATGCCTGCAGCGCCGCTCCAACTGCTCGGGCATCATCATGAATTTCGCGCCAAGATATAAATGCTGGTCCAGTCGTGGGAGCGATGGACTGACCAACGAAGCGCACTCCCGTGGGCGCATCGGCCGATTGTTCAAGACGCGCAATCACCGAGCCCTGGGGCAAGGAGCGCTTGATAGCCGATTGGCGCGCTTGGCGGGGATCAGCCAAAGAACTGGGGAGATCGTGGGAGGTACTCATGGAGACACCTTGAAATTAGTTCCCAGCGCGACGAAAAATGAGATTCAAGCGATCAGTGCACGTGAAACAGTTCGCAATAGACCTGTGTGGCATAAACTTTGATTGATATGTCCCCCAACTCAGCCGACCATAACCCTTCTGAATCGGCTCATAGCGCTGACATTCCTCGCTTGCGTTACAACGCCGCCCTCGCCCTTGACATTGAGCAGCGCTGGCAAGATCGCTGGGAGGCCGAAGGCACCTTCGAGGCACCCAATCCCGCCGGACCACTAGGTGAACCTGACAAGGTGGCCGGTCGACCGAAACTGTTTGTCCTCGATATGTTCCCCTATCCGAGTGGATCTGGATTGCATGTCGGTCATCCCCTCGGTTATATCGCTACCGATGTTTACGCTCGATTTAAGCGAATGACGGGTTACAACGTATTGCACGCATTGGGCTACGACAGTTTCGGACTTCCCGCCGAGCAACATGCCATCGCTACCGGCGTGCACCCACGAGTCAATACTGAAGCCAATGTCGCCAATATGCGTCGCCAACTTCGTCGACTCGGACTTGGGCATGACGCACGACGCAGTGTCAGTACAACAGACGAAGATTTTTATCGTTGGACCCAATGGATATTTCTTCAAGTCTTCAACAGTTGGTACGACGAGATCGAACAGCGCGCACGACCCATTGCTGAACTTGAACAGGCATATGCCGACGGTTCAATCGCGACCCCTAATGGTCAACCTTGGAACGAACACAATAAACACGAGCGCCGTCAGGCAATCGATGCGCGACGTTTGGCTTATCTTTCCGAAGCACCTGTCAATTGGTGTCCGGGTCTCGGAACAATTTTGGCCAATGAAGAAGTCACCGCCGATGGTCGCAGCGATATTGGCAACTATCCCGTTTTTAAAAAGAGCATGCGCCAATGGACAATGCGCATTACAACCTATGCGGATCGCCTATTACAAGATCTTGATCGCCTGGATTGGCCAGAACCCATCAAGTTGATGCAGCGCAACTGGATCGGTCGTAGCGAAGGAGCGCGAGTTGACTTCACTACTCCGGCGGGAACTCTCAGCGTCTTTACTACTCGTCCAGATACTTTATTTGGGGCATCATTTATGGTCATCTCGCCTGAGCACCCCTTGGTCGATGCACTGACAACCAGTGACAACAAAGCGGCGGTTGACGCCTACCGCATAGTTGCTGCCAGCAAAAATCAAATCGATCGCCAAGATGACACACGTGAGAAAACGGGTGTCTTTACTGGTACCTTCGCCACGAATCCTGTCAATGGGCAAGAGATACCGGTGTGGGTGGCGGACTACGTCTTAATGGGCTATGGCACTGGCGCGATCATGGCTGTTCCATGTGGCGATCAACGCGACTTCCAATTTGCTCGCCGTTTTCATCTTGCTGTGCCCGCCATTCAACAGCCTCCAAGTCAATGGTTCACATTGCACGATCTTGAACAACAAAATGGTGATGGCGTTGATACATCAACGTGGAACGAAGCCTTCGTCGGTGATGGTGCGTACATCAACTCATCGAGTGCCAGTTTGAGTCTTGATGGTCTTGTTGAAGTTCATGAAGGTGTCAAGGTGATGAACACCTGGCTCGAAGAAAACGGTTGCGGCTTAGCCACTGTCAATTTCAAACTCCGCGATTGGCTCTTCAGTCGCCAACGGTATTGGGGCGAGCCCTTCCCCATTGTTTACGATGAGGACGATCAGCCTGTTTCGTTACCAGACTCAATGTTGCCTGTGCTTCTGCCGCAATTAGAAGATTTCAAACCCCAAGCGCTTGACCCCAATGATGACGTCACGGACCCGATTCCACCATTGGCGCGCAGCACGGAATGGCGTGAAGTTGTTCTCGACCTAGGTGATGGTCCCAAGAAATATCGTCGTGAAATTAACGTCATGCCTCAATGGGCTGGCTCATGTTGGTATGAACTGCGTTACCTCGACCCAACCAATACAGAATTTTTCGTGGATCCTGCCGTTGAAAAATACTGGATGGGCCCAGCCGATGGAGGCGACGGAAAAACTGGTCACACTGGTGGCGTTGATCTGTATGTCGGCGGCGTTGAACATGCCGTCTTACATCTTTTGTACGCTCGCTTCTGGCACAAGGTTTTATTTGACTTAGGTCATCTTTCAAGTTCAGAACCTTTTCACCGCCTTTTCAATCAGGGTTACATCCAGGCCTTCGCATATCGCGATCCGCGCGGTCAACCAGTGACCTCTACTGATGTTGAAGAACGTGACGGCACCTATTGGTATGCAGGCGAAGAGGTGCAACGTGAGTACGGAAAAATGGGCAAGAGTCTGAAGAACATTGTCACCCCCGATGAGATGTATGACGAATACGGCGCCGACACCTTTCGCTTATACGAGATGAGTTCTGGCCCTCTTGAGGCGAGTCGTCCTTGGAATACCCGCGACGTGATCGGCATGCAGCGCTTCTTGCAACGCGTGTGGCGCAACATGGTTGATGAAGATACGGGTGCCTCACGAGTTGTTGATACGCCAGCGACCCCCGAACTTCGCAAGCTCTTGCATCGCATGATTGAAGGAATTCGCTCCGATATGGATGGGTTGCGTTTCAATACCGCTATCGCCAAATTGATTGAGTTGAATAATGCGCTCACTCAAGAGGCGGCCGCAACGGGTTCCACCCCACTCGAAATTGCATCCCCGATGATTCACATGTTGGCCCCGCTATGTCCACATATGGCCGAAGAATTATGGGGGCGCCTCGGCCACAGCCAAACTCTCACCTTTGAACCATTTCCAATTTTTGATCCACAACTCCTGATTGACGACACATTTGAGTATCCAGTTCAGATAAATGGCAAGGTGCGTTCGCGTTTGGTGGTTCCCACCGGCACCGATTTGGCAACTGTGCAGGCACTAGTCCTGTCAGATCCAAAAGTTATTGCCGCTTTAGGCGGACAGACACCCAAAAAGGTCGTTGTCGTGCCTGGCCGTATGGTCAACTTGGTGTTGTGAACAAAC